>CAYSFY010000199.1:3548-8248 GCA_964430285.1 uncultured Desulfobulbia bacterium | reverse complement strand
TGCCGACGATGGACTTGGTCATCTCCAGGCTCTCCACAAAGGCGTCGAAGTTCTCTTTCTTCTTGTTGCCAAAGACCATGGCCTGGATGATCACCGCCGTGCCCCAGGAGTCGGAGACATCCATCAAGGCCCGGTACTCCTTGGTCTTGGGGGTGTTCCAGGAGTCCAGCACCATCTCGATGGCGCCGGTGAGCTGCAACCAGGGGTCGTCGGGAATGCCGATGCCGATGCCGCGGATGGTCTTCTGGTAATTGAGCGCCAGGTCCCGCATCTGGGCCGGGGAGAACTGGCGCTTGACCTGGACGTCGTGCTTGGACTTGGCCAACAACAATGCCGCCGAGGGGATGACCTCGCAAGCCCAGTCGATGCAGGAGATGATGGTCGCTTTATCCGGACTGATCGGCCGGGCTGGTTCGACCACGACGGCCTTTGCCCCCCTCGCCGATGCCAGCCCCGTCCAACTCCTTGGCCCCGGCCCCGTCGAAGGCCAAACCGATCGGCACTGAGGTCAATGGCTTGCCCCTGGTTTTTGCGGGCCTTGCCGAGACTGCGAGCGATTATGTATCATTCGCCTTGCTTCCTCGACGTTGCCGCCTTTGAGGGAAAGCATACTGAGCAAGAGGACCGTGCTGTCATTGGCAGGATTTTTCTCAAGGGCTCGGTTGAGAAGCTTGATGGCCGTATCGGGTTTCGCCTCGGGCTTACGCAGATGGGCAACGGCTTCCCAGTAATAGCCTTGATCGCTTTGGGGGTTAGCGGTTTGCAGGCGCCGCGACAAGGCGATGGCCTCCTCGGTGCGACCTTCCTGGAGATGGACTTGGATGAGAGCCAAGAGGGCTTTGCCGTGATTCGGATCGAGCACCAGAAGCCTTTGGAAGTTGGCGATGGCGGCCTCATTTTTGCCGGCCTCTCGAAGAATGGTGGCCGAGTAAAAGAGGGCCCTGGCATGGGAAGGGTGCCTGGCGAGCAGCTCATCGAAGAGGTCTAATGCCTCGGCCTGGTCGCCTTTGGCGGCCTGGATATTGGCCAGATCTACCCGCAGATCGTCCCGTTGCGCCTCCGGGGCCAGAACTATGGCCTGCTTCATGCTGGCAAGCGCCTGGTCCCAGTGGTTGAGCTCTGCCTCGACATAGCCCAGCATGACCAGGGTGGCATGGCACTCTGGTTTTTGCTCAAGCCGTTTCATGAGTTCGGATCTTGCCTCCTCGTATTTGCCGGAACGCATGAGTGCCACCGCCGAGTCAGGCAGGGCCTTTTTTTCAAAACGATCCAAAAATATCGGGGTACCATGCGCGGTTGGCACCCGGAAGACCACCAGCAGCAGGAGAAGTGGCAATACCGGGCACCAGCTTGGCAGGATAGCGAATTCTCTTTTCTGGCTGCGCATCGGGGTATTAGCCTCGCTGCTTTGCCCTGCGCAGTCCAGCGAGGGCCACAAGGCCACTGCCCAACAACAGCATGGTCCCCGGCTCAGGGACCGGCTCCGGCCCTGGCGGCAGGATAATGAGGGGGTCGATCTGGAAGGGACTTCCGGTGATGGACGGCATATGGAAACCAAAGACCTTATCGTATATGGCCGGGTTCATCCAACTGGTCGGCAGGTTGAAGGTGTTGAGGATCTCGGAGACCGTCAGGTCTTCATGCACTAAGGCCGGGGGGTCGATAGCGGGGATCAAGCCAAGAATACCGGAGAAATTCAGCCCAAAATCAAGCAGGGTGACATCGAGGCCCAGGTCGATCATCAGTTGGGTCAGATTGCTGAACATGCTGTCGGGCAGGGAGAAGATCGGCGTGAGTCCCAAAACATCGTCCGTCATCGTCAGCGTGATATCTTGGCCCACCTTGACCGCGTCGGTGAAGGTGCCGTTGCCGAGGTCGAAGCTCACCATCAGGTCATCCGGCGTAAAGGAGAAGGTCTGGGAGAGATCGACATCCAGAAAGGGCTCAAGGTCCAGGATGTTGTAACTGAGGTCCACCGGGATCAAGGATGCCAGGGTCGCCCCTAGGATCGGGGCCAGGTTGGTGGAGCCTTCAAGGTCAGGCAGATTGATGGCCGCGGCCCCGGAGCCGGTGCCGGCGGTGCCGGCCGCGATGGCGGCGGCAATCGCCTTGTCGATGATGTCGGTGGCGATCTTGTCGGCATCGATCGAGAGACGGAAGAGATCGTCCGCCCCCGTGGCGGTGAATCCCGTTGCTTCATGCCCCGTGGTATCGATATCCGGCACATTCAAGGCGACCGAGCCATAGCCCAGCAGGTCTACCCCATCTCCGAGATCGGCAACGGTCTGCCCGAGCACCGAGATCTGGTCGTTATGAAACTGCACCCCGGGGATTCTCCCATCCTCATAGATCAAGTCGGCGGCATAGGGGCCGATCGGGACCCCGAAGACATTCGCCCCAAGGCCCGTGTCTGGTGCGATATCAAGGGACACGATTTTAGTCTGAGTCGGCGCCGTATTCCATTCCCCATGCACCGGCACTCCCAAAAACCAATCGGTCGGATATTTAGCATATGTATTTAGTCCTAAGCTGGCGTGGGTCTCGAACAAAAGGTCTACCCCCGCCTTGACCTCCGGGAAGTTGGTGGTGAAGGTCCCGGTCCCTAATGAAGCGGCCGAGGTGGAGATGGTAAATGACTCCCCCGGCTTAATGGTGTGGGCATCGGGATATTGAAATGTTACAGCTGACGAGTACGAAACGTCGACCGAGCCGGAATCGATACTGACATAGGGCGAAAATCCGACCTTGCCGTCCGTATGCCCAGATAATGAATACATGTCCGTACTAGGTATATACAAATTCCCGCCGAATACAAGGTCAGGAAATTTGATTCCGGCCTTGGGAGTTTCAAACGTATAATTCCAATTGTACAGGGTGTAGTCCTGCCGCCAGTTGAACTGCCAGGCGTCACCGGTGGTCCACATGGACTGATCGGCGGAGTTGAAGTCAAGCGTGGCGTCGTATTCCGCCGCCTGGCAAATGCCGGAACCAAGGTGGATGGCGCACAGGACGCCTAAGAGGTACTTCCATGTTTCCGCTCGCCGATTTTTCATTGTCGTTCTCCTATTCATTTGGGCCTTATGCCGAGTGAAGCGCAGTCGTGCACGCCAGGTCATTTCTTGTCCGCGGACCGCCGTAACTGAACAGCCCGCTCGCCGCCATCGCCGCCAGCGGCGGAGAAAGAGGGATAGCTACTCCGCCGGACCGGGAACCCTTCCCACTCCCGCAATGGCCGGCAGATCCCAATTAAACTGAGCCCCGGACAATAAGGCAAGGACCCGGCTCGTTAATTTTTGTTAAAAACACGCAACAACTTGAATTGCCGGGAGAACGAAGTGGCGGAGGGTTGAGGCTCAAGCCCGCAGACGCTCCACGGCTGTCGTCAGCCGCAGGCGCAGAGGGGTGGGGGCGGGACAGGATTCGAGGACGAAGTCAACGGTCCGGAATACCGTCTTGAGGCGGGGGTTGGCGGGGAGGGTGTCAAGCGTCAGATAGCGGTCAAGGGACTGGGTCCGCTCCCAGCCATCCTGATTGACGTAGACCGACCACTGACCGCTCTGGCGGGCCAGCTCGGACTTGCTGGTCTGGGTGGTGTCGACCCAGAGGTCGAGGGCGAGCTTCATGGTCTGGACGATGAGCTGGCGCTGCTCCTGCTCGGGGGAATTTTGGGCCAACTCCTGCTCCAGCCGCTCCAGAGAGCGGTCCATGGCCCGCAGGTCGTCGACGAAGCCGGGATGCTGCGCCAGGACCAGCGGGGTCAGGCCGTTGATGGTCGCTTCCAGTTGTTGCAGCCGCCGGCGGTTGCGGGTGAGGACATCGATCCAGCGGGTCGACGGGGCAGGGCCCGACCTCTCTCCCAGCACCAGGATCAGTAGGCGTTCCTCCTCCAGTTCCAGGGCGGCGGGCAGGACCGTACCCGACCAGGGCGGACCGGCGGCGAAGAGCTCCAGGGGGATGCCGGCCGTAGGCAGTTGGTCGCCACCGGCGCTGACGGCGTCCAGCCAGCCGTCGACCAGGGCGACCGCCTGGGCGGTAAAGAGTCGTAGCACGGGCTGGCCCAGGAGGTCGGCGGCCGTATAGCCGAAACGGAC
This sequence comes from uncultured Desulfobulbia bacterium, assembly GCA_964430285.1. Lineage (GTDB taxonomy): Bacteria > Desulfobacterota > Desulfobulbia > Desulfobulbales > VMSU01 > VMSU01. The sequence goes on along the minus strand of CAYSFY010000199.1, from coordinate 4,157 downwards.
TTCAAAGGCGTGGTTGCAGAAGGTGATCTCCCGGTGTTCGTTGATGGCGACGATCCGGTCGGGGACGAGGTGGAGCATCCCGGCCAGCCGCCGTTGGATCAGCCGCAGCTCCAGTTCGGTCCGGCGGCGTAAGGCAAGCTCCCCTTGCAGGCGACTGTTCTCCTGGCTCAATTCGTGGGCCTTGCGCACCCTGAGCTGGGCGTGCACCCTGGCCAGCAGCTCTTCGCGGGCAAAGGGCTTGCCCAGGTAGTCGTTGGCCCCGCTGTTGAGCCCTTCGGTCAGGTCGGCCACCCGATTACGGGCGGTAAGCATGATCACCGGCAGTTCGGCGGTGTTATAGCGGTGGCGCAGGATACGGCAGACCTCGTAGCCGGTCATCCCCGGCATCATCACATCGAGCAGCACCAGATCAAAGACCTCACCCTGTTCGATCAGCGCCAGGCCCTCGCGACCACTGGCGGCAGAGGTCACCGTCATCCCCTCCACCGTCAGGTGGTTCCGCACCACCTGCAAGTTGACCGGGTCGTCATCCACGGCCAGGATGCGGGGGGCGTCCGGGGCAGGCGCCGGGATCGAGGTGTGGTGAGTGGCAACGGCGGGATTAGTGAC
>CAYSFY010000199.1:0-3538 GCA_964430285.1 uncultured Desulfobulbia bacterium | reverse complement strand
CGGTAGCGGTCCATTGCCCCTGCCGCCGTGGGCAAGGTGGTCTGGGCTGCGACCGGTAGGGTGAAACGGAAGGTGGAACCGGCGCCTGGGGTCGATTCGGCCCACACCCTGCCACCATGCAGTTCTACCAGGTGGCGGCTGATGCCGAGACCGAGCCCCACCCCGCCGTGGTTGCGGCTGGCGGAGCTGTCCACCTGTGCGAAGGCGTGGAAGATGCTGTCCAACTTGTCGGCGGAGATGCCGATGCCGGTATCGCGCACTGCGACCTCGATCTCGGACCTTCCGGCAACAGCGGTGACCTCCACCTCCCCCTGGTCGGTGAACTTGATGGCGTTACCGAGCAGGTTGAAGAGGACCTGCTGCAGGCGGTCTTCGTCGCCGTCCACCAGGGGGAGATCAGAGGGCACGGTGTTGACCAGGGCGAGCTGGCGGCCGTGGGTCAGGGGTTGGGAGACCGCCAGCACCGAGTCGATCAGGGCCTTAAGGTCGACGGCCTGGCGGTTCAGGGTGATGTCCCGGTTCTTCAGGCGGGAGAGGTCGAGGATGTCGTTGACCAGGTTATGCAGGCGGCGGCCGCTGCTGGAGATCATCGCCATCTGGGTCAGTGCCTGCGGGCTCAAATGGCCGGCCGCCCCGGCGCAGAGCGACTCGGCCAGACCGATGATGCCGTTTAAGGGGGTACGGAGCTCGTGGGAGGTGTTGGCCAAAAACTCGTCCTTGAGTCGGTCCATCCGGGATAGGGCCTGGATATGCCCCTCCCGCTCGACGGAGAGCTGCGCGACCGTGGTAAAGGCATGGGAGAAGCGCCGGGCCAGGGCAAGCGACTGCGAACCCACCAGAAACAGGAAGCCGAAGGGGGCGATGTAGGCCGTGGCAATGATAAAGTGGTTGTGGAGGATGTCGTTGATGACCGTGAGGAAGAAGACCAGGAGACCGATAAGAATGGTTGCCGCTCCTGACCGCCGGCGTTGGATCGCCTTGACCAGGACGACAACGATGTAGCCGAGGATGATCACGAGGACCGGGTGAAAAGGGGCCACCAGGAGACTCGATATCTTGGCGTAGGTCACCAGGGTGACTAGGCCGCAGGCCAGACAAATCCCCTGCAACAGCCGCATGACCAGCCTTGAGCACTCGGCGGCATAGAGGGCGTGGATAAAGAGGAGCAGCCACAGAAAGGAGAGGTGGACCGTGAGTAGTTCGCCCTTGAAGACAAGCTCCCAGGGGAACTGCGGGAAGAGGTAGGTGAGAAAGCGGTTTTCGGTCAGCACCGTCCTGAGCGCAATCAGGAGGCAGAAGAGACCGAAATAGACGACCGAGGGGTCCTTGCGGCGGAGGAGATAGAGGCAGACATGGTAGGCCCCCATGATCAGCAGGCTGCCAAACAGGAAGAGATCGAGCCCCCACTTCAGCTCCTGGGTCCTGGAGAGTTCCTGCGCGACGCCAAGGGTGACCGGGGTCCAGATCCCGCCCTTGGAGTGGCTGAAGTTGGCGACCTGGAGGACGAGGTCCAGGGTCTCGCCCCCAGACGGGGGGAGGGGGGCGATGCGCAGCAGGTACTGGGGCTTGGTGGTCGCGTGGCTGGTGCCGACCACTCCATTGGCGGCGATCTGCCGGCCATTGGCCCACAGCCGGTAGGCAGAGGATTCATCCAGGATGCGGATGGCCAGGGGTGGCGGTCCCGGCCGGATCTTGACTTGCAGCCGGAAGGTGGCGTAACCGTCACCGGGGAGCTTATGGCCGTTCACCTCCCGACCGGTCCACAGGCCGGGGATGGTGAAAAGCCCGGTCATGGGCCGGGGGCTGGCCGCGGCAAGATCTGCCGGGGAGAGCAGGTGTTGCCAGTAGAACTCCCACTCCCCGTTCAGGTCGACACTGCCCTCCGCTTGGAAATCCCAGCTGGTCAGGTCGAGTACGCCTTGACCGGCAAGGGGCGTTGCCCTTCTGTCGCCCCCCTCCGCCGTTCCCCCCCAGAGGATCGAGAGCAGCGGGACCAGCAGGACGAAGACCAGACACTTCAAGGCAGATCCAGCATCGGTATAGCGCCCCTGCCAATAGTCGGTTTTAACGTGGCCGTTGTCACATCGTTGTCACATTCAGTAACCAATTACTAATTACAAGTCACAGACCCAAGCAATGTGCTTGAATCTCCAACGCCTCCATCCACAACAATTGTTGGCGTCGAGCCGCCGTTCCGCGTAATCCGCCGAGGATAATAGAAATTTGCTTTTTTGGGGTCTCGGCAAGGCCCGGAAAACAGCCCAATACTCTTTTGTAAATCCACTCTTTTGGCGGGCCAGAAGGTCGGGAGAGGTCGGCAGGATGACAAAACAGGGCCAAGTTATCCTGCTCCACCAACGCCCCCCCTCAAAAAACGCCCGATTCCGCTTCCAGTAATAAAAAAACCAATAGCCGAACCGTTTTTGGAAGTCAATGTCTTTCCGATGCTCTTGTCTCTTGATTCGGGACAAATCCAGATGAAATGGCAGGGTGGATATCCTGGGCGGAGAGCACTCCCCCAGGGTAAACGAAGGCTAGATCCTTGGCTTTGGAGCAATCAGCCGCATCCACGGCAGCCAGCTCTTCCTGTTTCCGTCTCTCCCCTAGCATCTTGTTCGAGCACCCTTCGGGCATAAATACCAGCCATAGTAGCGCACCATTTGACCGCCCTTCTCCGGGATGTGTTGGGTGATGGAGGCAATGAAGTCGCAGACCGGGTAGGCCGCGAAGTTTCTCTTGCCCCCTTCGGCCTTACCGTGGGTCATCTTCGACTTGTAGATGACCGTGGCGGTGGAGTCATTGAAGGTGATCTTGCCCTGGGAGAAAGGGTTTCGCAGGATATACTGGCCGTACGCCGTTGTGGACGGAAAAGCCGGAGGTGTGTCTCCATTTCAAGAGGTTGGCAATGAGGCCGGTTGTCGATCAACCCTTTCCGTTTGAGCATCTTGAGCACGTTGGCCCTGAACAGTTTGGCCAGTGGCTGGATGTCGGCGGATTTTGGCATGCAGTAAAAGACCCCTCGCTCGTCAAAGAGGCCATCGGCGGTGAGAGAGTGGATATGGGGCTCAGTTCAGTCCCCGCTGGTGTCGGACGGGGGGTTCCATTTGGCGTAATCGCCGAAGGTCTGGATCGCCATGACGGTGGCAAGGACACCATCGGGCCTGCCGAGTGTGGCCCTGAAGAACACGAGCAGGCTCGTGTGGGCCAGACGGCAGATTTCGGAGAGGAGCTTGCAGTTGAAGAGGAAGTATTTGCGCAAAATGATCGGGATAGAGAAGACGTATTGCCGGTGGGTATGTTCTCGCGGAGGAGATCACCGAACTGGACGACCTTCTTGGCGTGGCATGAAGGGCGGAACCAACGGCCCCGGCAGGAGAAGGCAAGCAGGAACTCGTGGCGGCAGTCAGGGCAGCGCACCCGGGCGAAGCCGTGAGCGAGGTCGCCGCATTCGCGATAGTCGTGCACCACCTCAGTCCACATCAAATCGGCAAGATATGCACCTCCTCCTTCAACGGGTGCATCCCCCTGAGGAACAACC
>CAYSFY010000198.1:4774-8301 GCA_964430285.1 uncultured Desulfobulbia bacterium | reverse complement strand
CGGCTTAAAATCGGCCTCCAATTCGGTGGTGATGCGCACCGGTTCGTTGACCTTGGGGGTGATGAGCAAGGGCTCGCTCTGGGAGGCGGACCGCCGCCGGGCAGCAGGTCTCGCCACCTGCTCATCCGTGGCGATAAACAACGGCTCTGTGAGGGAGAGAGGGCGCTCCCGCCAACGGCGCCGGAGCCCCCGCAGGGCGGCCTGGAGCGAGAGCAACAGCCGGTATGGAGAGAACTGGACGGAGACCATGAGGGCGATCAAGGCGGCAGAGAGAGAGACCACCACAAAACCCAACTGCCCAAGGAGCGGGGAGAACACGGCAAAGAGGAGGTTGCCCGCCGCCCCGGCCAAGGGATAGGGACCACGCAACAAGGGGATCTCCCGCACCGGCAGGGCGGCGAACAGGGCGCTGGCGGAGAGCAAGAAGAGGGTAGCGCCAAAGAGGATGGCGGGCAGACGCTCGATCTCTTTTTTCTGCAAGAAGAGCTGGAAGGGGAAGTAGAGCAGGAAGAAGACCAGGCCAAAGGCGCTGAGGCCAAAGGTCCCGGCCAGGAACTTGGCCGCAAAGTTCCCCAACCAGCCGCCCCAGTTGGCGGGCAAGGCCCCTGAATATGCGTTCGCCGTGGCCCCGTCCGTCATGAGCGGCGAGGAGACAACCTCTCCAGAGTAGCTGATCAGACTGATGAGGAGAAAAGAGGCCAGGCAGAGCCCGGCAATGGCCAGGACCTCCTGGCCGATGGTGGGACCGGGGGGCGGTTCAGGGTTGTTGTTGGCTTTGGCCATTGCGGATTGCGTCTAATATCCCGTTGATAAAGGAGGGGGCGTCGTCGGTGCTGAAGCGCTTGGCAATCTCAATGGCCTCGTTGATGGCCACCGTGGGCGGGACATCATCACGAAACAGCACCTCGTAGACCCCGAGCCGGATCAGACTGCGGTCGATGATCGACATCCGGCCCACCCGCCAATTCTTGGCATGCTGGGTGATCAGGGCATCGATCTCGCCGGCATGGTCGGCAATGCCGGTGAGCAGGGCCTGGGCCAAGGGGATTACCTTCTGGTCGACCTTAAAGTTGTCACAGAGCAAGGCAAAGTGTTCAAGGGGTTCCATAGCCCCAATCTCGGCCTGATACAGGGCCTGGAGGGTAAGCTCCCTGGATTTGCGGCGGTAGCCCATCAGAGTACGCTGATCAGATTGACCATCTCGATGGCGGCCACGGCACAGTCGGAGCCCTTGTTGCCCGCCTTGGTGCCGGCCCGTTCAATGGCCTGCTCCACCGAGTCGGTGGTCAAGACCCCGAAGATCACCGGCAGCCCCTGATCCATGCCCACCTGGGCCACCCCCTTGGCCACCTCATTGGCGACAAAATCAAAGTGCGGGGTGGCGCCCCGGATCACCGCGCCCAGACAGATGATGGCGTCATAGCGCTTGCTCTGGGCCATCTTCAGGGTGATCAAGGGGATCTCGTAGGCCCCGGGGACTCGTGCCACCTCAATATCATCCGTGGCCGCCCCCGAGCGCAGCAGGGTATCCACCGCCCCTTCCAACAAGCGTTCGCCGATAAAGGAGTTGAAGCGCGCCACAATAATCCCGAATTTCTTGCCCTGGGCCTGAAGCCCGCCTTCCATGATCTTCACTGGTTGTTCCTCGTCTCTCTGGTGGTTGAACAGGTGGATGGCGATAAACAAGCCTTGCCCACCCTAGATGATACCCTCTCCTCTCTTCCCTACCTCTCACACGTCCAGGATATGCCCCATCTTCTCTTTCTTGGTCTTCAAGTAGCCGCGATTGTCGTCATGGGGCTCGATCTGGATGGGTACGCGGTCGGTGACTTGGATGCCGTAGCCCTCAAGGCCGATGATCTTCTTGGGGTTGTTGGTGATCAGCCGCATCTTGCGCACCCCGACCTCGCGCAGGATCTGGGCACCCAGGCCGTAATCGCGGAGATCGGCCTTGAAACCCAAGTGTTGATTGGCTTCCACCGTGTCCATGCCCTGGTCCTGAAGATTATAGGCCTTGATCTTGTTGACCAGGCCGATGCCGCGCCCCTCTTGGTGCATATAGAGAACCACACCGCACCCCTCCTGGGCCACCATGCGCATGGCGGCGTGGAGTTGGCTGCCGCAGTCACAGCGCATGGAGCCAAAGACATCCCCGGTGAGACACTCGGAGTGGACCCGGACCAGGACCTCCTTGTCCGGGTCGATCTCACCCTTGACCAAGGCCATGTGCTCGAAGTTATCGACATCGTTGCTGTAGACAATGGCCCGGAAGTCACCCCCGAAGCAGGTGGGCAGGTTGGCCTCGGCGGCCCGGTGCACCAGGGTGTCCATGCGCAAGCGGTAGGCCACCAGATCGGCGATGGTGGCGATCTTGAGATTATGGACCCGGGCAAAGGCCTTCAGGTCCGGCATGCGGGCCATGGTGCCGTCATCCTTCATGATCTCGCAGATCACGCCGGCGGGCGACAGCCCTGCCAAGCGGGCCAGATCCACCGAGCCCTCGGTCTGCCCGGTACGCACCAGAACCCCGCCCTTTCTGGCACGCAGGGGGAAGATATGGCCGGGACTGACCACGTCGCCGGGCTGGACGTCGGCAGCAGCCGCCACCTGGATGGTACGGGCTCGGTCCGCGGCGGAGATACCGGTGGTCACCCCGGTGCGGGCCTCGATACTGACCGTAAAGGCAGTCTCAAAGGGCGACTGGTTGTTCTGCACCATCATCGGCAGTTTGAGGCGGTTGATCTGGTCCGGGGTCATGGTCAGGCAGATCAGACCACGACCATGGGTGGCCATGAAGTTGATCGCCTCCGGGGTCACCATCTCGGCGGCCATGGTCAGGTCGCCCTCGTTCTCCCGGTCCTCGTCATCCACCAGGATGACCATCTTGCCGGCCCGGATATCCTCAATCGCCTCTTCTATGGTATTGACAGTCATTGGTACCCTTCTTAAGTGAGATATAGTTGGAGTTACTTGATAAAGCCGTGTTCGGCCAAAAAGGCCATATTGAGCTTTGACTCTTGCTGCACCGGGGCGTGGGTCAGGAGCTTTTCCACATACTTGCCGATGATATCCACCTCGATATTCACCAAGCCGCCGGCCGTAAGCAGGCCCAGGGTGGTAACGGTCAGGGTGTGGGGGATGATCGACACCGAAAAGGAGCGCTCATCCACCTGGTTCACGGTGAGGCTGATGCCGTCCACGGTGATGGAGCCCTTGGGGATGATATAGCGGCCTTGGCCCGTGGGCACCGCAAAGGTGAAGAGGGTGAAGCTGCCCAGGTTCTCCTTGGCCAGCAACTGACTCACCCCGTCCACATGGCCGCTCATCAGGTGCCCGCCCAGACGGTCGCTGAGTTTAAGCGCCCGTTCCAGGTTGACGGTGCTGCCCACCACCAGTCGGCCGAGATTGGTCTTGGCCAGACTCTCCGGCGAGACATCGGCGTAAAAGCGCCGCCCCCGTATCCCCTTGGCCGTCAAACAGACCCCGTTGACCGCGATGCTCTCGCCCTCCATGGGGTCGCTGATCTC
>CAYSFY010000198.1:0-4764 GCA_964430285.1 uncultured Desulfobulbia bacterium | reverse complement strand
CTCGAACCCCGCCTCCACCCCCACCACCAGCCCACCACCCGCCGGTCTGGTCTCAAAGATGGTGCCCTTGCCTTGTATGATGCCGGTGAACATGGAGAAACCAGGTAGAGGTAAACGGTTAATGGCCAACGGTTAACAGAATAATCATCCCACCAGCCCCTCGATCATCAGGTCATCACCGAAACGGTGGTGCCGGAGATGGTGCAACCTGGGTGCCTGCTCCACCTGGTCAATGCCCAGGGCGGTCAACAAGGGGACCCCATCCGCGCCCAGGATCAGGGGGCCGTAGTAAAGGTTCAGCTGGTGGACCAACCCCTGGGACCAAAAGGCGCCATGGATGCGGCTGCCCCCCTCCACCAGCAGGCTCGCGACCTGGCGCCGGCCCAACTCCTTGAGCAGGGCCGGCAGATCAAGCTCTCCGTCAGCGGCCAGGCCCAACGCCACAATCTCGGCCCCAACCGCCCGCAAGGCCTGGCGCCGGCCAGGGTCAGCGTGCGGCCCACAACAGATCAGGGTGCCGGCACGGGAAGGCTGGTGCAGCATGCGGGCGGTAGGCGAGAGGCGCAGGTCACGGTCCAGCACCACCCTGAGCGGATCGCGGTGCCCTCTGCCCGGCAGTCTGGTGGTCAAGGAGGGGTCATCGTTGATGGCCGTGCCGATGCCGATCAGGATGGCATCCACCTGGTCGCGAAGCTGATGAACATGGCGGCGGGAGGCCTCGTTGGTGATCCACGCGGCCTTGCCGCTACGGGCGGCGATCCTGCCGTCCAGGGAGAGCCCGGCCTTCATGATCACCCACGGGGTCCCGCGACTGATCCACTGACCAAATGGGCGGTTGATGGCCCGGCACTCCTCGGCCAGGATGCCGGAGGTGACCACGATCCCCTTCTCCTCCAGAAAACGAATCCCGCGCCCGGCGACCAGGGGGTTGGGGTCAATCATCCCCACCACCACCCGGGTGACCCCGCTCCGCCACACCGCCTCGCAGCAGGGGGGGGTGCGGCCATGGTGGGAACAAGGCTCTAAGGTGCAATAGAGGGTAGCGCCTTGGGCCTGACCTTGGACCTTGGCCAGGGCGTTGATCTCGGCGTGGGGGGTGCCGGCCCGCTTATGGTAACCGTGGGCCACAAGCCTTCCGTCTCGGACCAGCACCGCTCCCACCAAAGGGTTGGGCGAGGTGCGGCCCCGGGCCCGAATCGCCTGGCGTAGGGCCAGACGCATAAACTGCAGGTCTTGGGCCTCGCTACTGGCCATTACCACCAAGCATGCCCTTCAACTCATCCATGAACTCGTTTAAGTCCTTGAACTGACGATAGACCGAGGCGAAACGGACATAGGCCACATCGTCCAGCTGGCGCAGCCCCTCCATCACCTTACCGCCGATGACGGTGATGGGGATCTCCCGTTCGCCCATATCTTGCAGTTCGCGTTCCACCTGATCGACAAACTCCTCGATCTGGCTCATGGAGACCGGCCGTTTCTCGCAGGCCTTCTTCATCCCCTCCACCACCTTCAAGCGGTCCCAATTCTCCCGACGGCCGTCCTTCTTGACCAGCATGGGCATGGTGACCTCCAGCCGTTCGTCGGTGGTGGACCGTCGTTCGCAGGACTCCCACAGCCGGCGGCGGGTGATGGTGTACTCCTTGTTCAATCTGGAGTCCACCACTCGGTTATCGAGGTGACCGCAGTAGGGGCATTTCATGGGATACCTGGATCGAGGGGAATTAGGGTTTCGCCGCGGGGACGACTTGAATCAGGGGGATCCCGGCCTCGCCCATCATCAAGGTGGTGATGGTGTCCGGGTAACCGGCCTGGTAATAGACCTTTTCCAGCTGGATATTGATCAGCATCTTGGAGCAGATGGAGCACGGCAGGTTGGTGCAGTACAGGGTGGCGCCGCCAACGCTGAATCCGTGCAGGGCCGCCTGGATGATGGCGTTTTGTTCGGCGTGTAGCCCGCGGCACAACTCATGCCGCTCGCCGGAGGGGATCCCTTGCTGCTCGCGCAGGCAGCCCACGTCCAAGCAGTGTTTGATATTGGACGGCGCCCCGTTATAGCCGGTGGCAATGATCCGTTTGTCACGGACCAGGATGGCGCCCACCCGCCGCCTGAGGCAGGTGGAACGCTGGGCCACCAGTTCGGTGATCCCCATGAAGTACTCATCCCAAGAAGGACGAGGTTTTCTCCCCTTTACCGCAGGACCTCGGGGTTGTTGGCGTTGGCGACCGCCAGGCTGATCCAGTCGGCAATCTGCTCCATCTCCGTCTCCTTCAAGCCCCTGGTGGTCACGGCAGCCGTGCCGATGCGGACGCCACCGGTGACAAAGCGGCTCTGGGTATCAAAGGGGATGGCGTTCTTGTTGACGGTAAGACCCGCGATCTCCAAGGCCTCCTCGGCCTCCTTGCCGGTGATGGACTTGCTGCTCAGATCCACCAACATCAGGTGGTTGTCCGTGCCCCCCGAGACCAGGCGGAAGCCATCCTTGGTCAGACGCGCCGCCAAGGTGCGGGCATTCTTCACCACCTGGGCCTGATAGAGCTTGAATTCAGGGGCCATGGCCTCCTTGAAGGCCACCGCCTTGGCGGCGATGACATGGACCAAGGGGCCACCCTGGATCCCGGGGAAGATCTTGCTGTTCAACTGCTTGCCAAATCCCTCCCGGGCCAGGATCAAGCCACCGCGCGGACCGCGCATGGTCTTGTGGGTGGTGGTGGTGACAAAATCGGCGTGGGGCACTGGCGACGGGTGCTCGCCCGCGGCCACCAGACCCGCGATGTGGGCCATGTCCACCATGAACAGGGCACCCACCCGATCGGCAATCTCGCGGAAGGCCGCGAAATCGATGGTGCGCGGGTAGGCGCTGGCCCCGGCCACGATCATCTTTGGCCGCTCCCGGTGGGCGATGGCCTCCACCTCGTTCATGTCGATCATCTCGGTCTGGCGGTTCAGGCCATAGGAGACAAAGTCAAAGAGTTGGCCCGAGAAGTTGACCGCGCTGCCGTGGGTCAGGTGGCCACCATGGGCCAGATCCATGCCTAAGACCTTATCCCCGGGTTTCAGCACCGAAAAGTAGACCGCCATGTTGGCCTGACTGCCGGAGTGGGGCTGGACGTTGGCGTATTCGGCCCCAAAGATGGCGATGGCCCGCTCCCGGGCCAAGGACTCCACCTGATCGGCATACTGGCAACCGCCGTAATAGCGCTTGCCCGGATACCCCTCGGCGTATTTGTTGGTGAAGATCGAGCCCTGGGCCTCCAGTACGGCCTGACTGACGATATTCTCCGAGGCGATCAACTCCAGCTGATAACGTTGACGCGCCAACTCGTGTTCGATGGAGGCATGGATTTCCGGATCGGTATGCTTGAGAGATGACACGGGAGTATGGGAAAGGTAGAAGGTTAGTCAAAAAAATTACGAATTACGAATGAAGAATTACGAATTAAAGGGGGTGACAACGTAATCGTTATCTTCCATCATTCGTAATTCTTAATTCTCAATTCGTAATTCAAAGTAGTTTATTTAAAACATCTCGATGCGGCGGAGGTGGCGGCCACCGGCAAACTCGGTGCCCAGCCAGGTCTTGACCATCTCCAGGGCTAGCCCTGGTCCGATCACCCGGGCACCGAGGCAGAGGACATTGGCGTTGTTGTGCTCGCGGCTCATGCGCGCGGTAAACAACTCGTGACAGAGGGCGGCGCGAATCCCCGGCATGCGATTGGCCGCCATGGACATGCCAATACCGGTTCCGCAGATCAGGATGCCGAAGTCGGCCTCGCCGTTTAAGACAGCGGCGCACACCGCGCGGGCGAAGACCGGGTAGTCCACCGAATCATGGGAGTCACACCCCAGGTCCAGCAGCTGCACCTGGTCATGGGTCAACTGACGGACGACATCTCGTTTCAGATCGATGCCGCCATGGTCACATCCGATTGCTACTCGCATCCCCTACTCCTGGTACCGTTTCATCACCAGCACGGCGTTGGTGCCGCCGAAGCCGAAAGAGTTGGATATGGCCGCCCGGATGGTCATGGGACGCGCCACATGGGGGACGTAGTCCAGGTCGCACTCCGGGTCGGGGTTGTCCAGATTCATGGTCGGCGGTGCCATCTGGTGGTGGAGGGCCAATGCGGTGAACACCGCTTCAATACCACCGGCCCCGCCCAAAAGATGCCCGGTCATGGATTTGGTGGAACTGACCGCAAGCTTATGGGCATGGCTGCCAAACACCGTCTTCAAGGCACTGGTCTCCCCCCGATCATTCAGCGGGGTGGAGGTGCCGTGGGCATTGACATAGTCGATATCTTCAGGCCTGAGCCCGGCCTGGGCCAAGGCCATGCGCATGCAGCGTACCGCCCCTTCGCCATCTTCCGGCGGGGCGGCAATGTGAAAGCCATCGCCGGTCATGCCACACCCCAGCACCTCGGCGTAGATCTTGGCCCCCCTGGCCTTGGCCTGTTCCAGCTCCTCCAGCAGCATGATGCCGGCGCCCTCGCCAATGACAAAGCCGTCACGGTCCCGGTCAAATGCCCCGCATGATGGAGTGGTAGGCCTCGCCCACGGCGTGGGTGCCGGCGGCGCAGGCAGTGGTCAAGGAGAGGTTGGGGCCTTTAAGCTTGAAGATGATGGAGATCTGACCGGCGCCCATGTTGGGGATGACCATGGGGATAAAGAAAGGGGTGATCTTCTTTGCCCCGCGCTCCAGCATCACCTGATGATACTTTTCAATGGTCGGCAGACCACCCAGGCCACATCCGGTGATCGAA
>CAYSFY010000197.1:7704-8321 GCA_964430285.1 uncultured Desulfobulbia bacterium | reverse complement strand
GACGCCCAAAAGATGGAACTTGACCAGGCCAAGGAGATCATCCGCGCGCTGGCCCGGGCAGGGGTAGGCGGCATTAGTTTTTCCGCCGGTGAACCGTTTCTCTATTTTCAGGAGGTGGTGGAGCTGGTGGAGTTGTGCCGCCAACTGGGGATCTACACCCGGGTGGTGACCAACAGTTATTGGGCCAAGAGTGAGGAGGCTGCGGACAGCCTGGTGGCGGAACTAAAGGGGAAGGGGTTGTGTCAGTTGCGGTTGAGTTACTCCCGCTGGCACCAAGAGCACATCGGCAGGGAGCGGGTGCTGCATGCGGCAGAGAGTTGCCGGCGGCTAGGGGTGCCGTATTTCGTCTCCTTCGTGACCGACTTCAGCCCCGAGGATGATGAGCAAGAAGAGTTTCTCCGGGGGCACGGCCTGCTCTTTTTCCCGGAACCGGTGATCTATGCCGGCCGCGCCGCTGCGTTTCAGCGCCGGGAGATCCGTACCGATTATCAGGCCAACTGCTGCGCCATGAACCCCTACCTGACCCCGGGGCTTGAGCTCTACGCCTGTTGCGATGCGGGGAGCCACTTCTCCCGGACCAACTTCTTCTACCTGGGGAACCTGGGGCAGGAGACCGC
>CAYSFY010000197.1:516-7694 GCA_964430285.1 uncultured Desulfobulbia bacterium | reverse complement strand
GCATCCGGTCGGAGATATCCCGCGCGACGCCGTGGCGGATGAACTCTTCACCCGCACGGAGCGCCACCCCCTCCACCACCTCATCCGCACCATGGGGGTCACCGCCATCGCCTCCTATAGCGGCATGTCGGCCCGGGAGATCATCACCTACGGCAAATGCGAGCTGTGCCGGCAGCTGTTCAACTCCCCGGCCACGGTCGCCAGGTTGCAGGCGGAGGTGGCGGCCCTGGCCGCGTGGCGCCGCTAGCGGCGAGCAACAGCGGCCTTCACGGCCTGGGCAGTGCCCCTTCTATATCCTCCATCACCCGGGCGCACACCTCCTCTTGGCTCAGGCCGGCACAGGTGATGGTGATGTCCGCGTACTTGGCGTAGAGGAGCAAGCGCTCCCGGAAGAGGTCCTCCAGGTCCTGGTCCGGCCTTTTGGCCAGGCCGCGAGTGCGGAAGTTATGGACCCGTGCCTCCAGCTCGGGCAACTCCACATGGAGAAAGGCCACCAGCCCGTGAGCCTTCAGGTGGGCCATGGCCCGCTCGCTGTAGACGGCGCTGCCGCCGGTGGCGATGATGCACCCCTGGAGGTCAAGCCCTTGCAGCACCTCTTCCTCGATCCGCCTAAGGACCAGGTACCCCTCGCTATCGACAATCTCCTGCAGGCTCCGCCCCTGGGCCCGCTGGATGAGCAGATCGGTATCCACGAAACCCAGAGCCATCCGCTTGGCCAGGATGACGCCGATCGTACTCTTCCCCGCCCCCGGCATGCCGATGAGCACCAGGTTTGCCTCTCTCTCCATCATCACCCCTCCCCAACCAATGTCAGTAGCATCATGCCGAGGACGCGCAAGACTTCATCATCTTGGCATCGTTCCCACGCTTCAGCGTGGGAACGTATCCACACCCCCTAAAGCCGCCTCTTGCATTTCTGGACGCAGAGCGTCCTGTACCGCGCGTTCCCACGCAGGAGCGTGGGAACGATACTATTGGACCCTGACCGCCATCATTGATCAATCTTTTGGCGAATGGCCATCAGTTCAATATCCAGCGCCCGCACCGACATCAGGATCTCCCGGAAAGAGATCCCCAAGGAGACCATCATCAGCACCAGGCTCAAAGCGAAGATGAGCTTCCCCAGCATCACCTTGCCGGCAAAGAGGACAAAGAGACAGAGGACGCACAAGAAGAGACTGGCCACGCCCACGGCCTGCATATTGCGAATCAGATAGAGGCGCTGGCGCAGGCTCTCGATCTGACCCACCAGATTGACCTCGGCGCTGCTCTTGTATTGCGCGTGCAAGGAGCGGATCCGGCTGCCGATGGTGTTGAAGCGATTGGTATAGGCCACCAACAGCAGGGAGATCGCGGGGAAGAGGAGAGCGGGGGTGGTCAGGGTAATGTCCATGATTGCCTGGGGATGGGGGTTGAGGTGTTGCCCGGGGATGGACTTTTTCGGAGATCAGGGTCCCGATGGCAAGGAGATGTTCCATGTTCACCCACGGATCACCAGCTCACGGGGGTGATCGGGGTGACCTGGGTAGGGTTAGGTGCCGCTGGGGAACTTGGTGAACATTCTCTCCACCCCATAGTTGGCCAACTCCTGGCCGCTCAGCCAGCGCATCCCCTTGGCGATGAAGATGGGCGCATCCAAGAGATTTTCGCTGAGCGAGGTTTGGGTCTTGTCGAAGATCCCCTGCCAGGCAATCTTGCCGCTTTCCACATTGACCAGAAAAACGGCGAAAGCGACCGAGGCGGGGTTTTGCGCAGCCATGGTGCCCCCCTGGCGTTCGTCGAACCGCCACAGGGTGGAGGCCACCACATAGTCGACCTTCAGTTTTTTTCCCAACTCAATGGCGACCGCGCGCAACGTCTGGTCTGGTTCTTGGGGAAGCAGGCGGAACCTTTCCTGTGCCTGCTCCAGGGGGGTGACCCGTGCCCCGACGCGCTTTGCCACCTCCTGCTGGACGAGACCGGTGATGATCTCCGCCGCCCCCTGCAACGGGTTGCCCTCCAGAAAACACAGTTCGCCCAAGGTGCAGTCGATGATCTCCTTCCTCTCGGCGGACATATCGGGCCTCGCCTTGCCAAGCCGGCAGGGCATGACGGCAAAATTGTCGTCGGCCCCCACCGTCGGCATCGCCTCCTGGGCCGGAACCGTTGCCGCCGTACCCAGTACCAGCAGCGCGAAACACAAAACCACCCTCGACAGTCGTTGCCACGTGTTCATGACATCCTCCTCACCGGTTGAAAAATTTGACGATCAACGTTTTGTCGGCAGCGGCAAGCTCATGCAATCCTATCCGGCAGGACTAAATCCTGATGGAATCGCAAAAATGCGTGAAGCTGACCATCCACCAATGTGATTGCAGTGTGTTATGGGGCGTGCCAGCGGCGGTTAAGCGGCCTGTGCGAAACCGACAATCCTGGCGCGCGGGACAGGGAACAAGGGCGCCCTCCCCTCCCCTGCCGCCACCTACCCGTTCACTCCCACGGTGACCGCAAGGCCTGGCGCACGATGGCCAGCACCCCCCGGGGCATGGCCCCAACACCACTATAGCAGAAGTTAACACGATTCGTGCCAGAAGTTGACTGGCCCACCCCTTGCAATTCACCCCTGGTCAACAATCAGGTGGTCAAGGTAACTACCCGGATTGATAGCGCCAGAAACACATGTGCATCGTGTCACCAGCCTAAGCTGGCTGTTCACCACCTGCCCGGAGCAACGAGTCCATGAGCGAGCCTGACCGCCAACCACCGCCACCGCTGCCAGATGAGACCAACTGGAACAGGGTCCTGCTGTTCATTGCCATCTGGCTGGTCATCATCTGGATCTCCAGCGGTCTGTTCAGTGCCATCGACACCACCTCGTTGCCCTACACCGCCTTCAAGGAGCAGGTGCGCCAGGATCAGGTCGAGAAAATCACCATCAACGGCGACCAGATCAGCGGCACCTTGAAGACAATGGCGGAGGGGGCGGGCAAGGGCTCCCAGACCTTTCAGACCGTGGTGCCCGCTGTCGACGATCCCCAGCTGATCCCCCTGCTCGAAGAGCACAAGGTGATTATCAATGCCCGATCCACCCAAAGCTCGCCCTGGTCCTCGGTAATCATCCTGCTGCTGCCGTGGCTGTTGATCTTAGGCATCTTTCTCTACAGCGGCATGATGATGCGGGACCGCCTCGGCAATATGCAAAACCCCTTTAGCTTTGGCAAATCCAAGGCCAAGCTCTACGTCAAGAAAGCGGTGGATGTCACCTTTGACGATGTCGCCGGCCTGGAAAACCCGAAGATGGAGTTGATGGAGATCATCGGGTTTTTGAAAAATCCCGAGAGATACCAAGCCTTGGGCGGCCAGCTGCCCAAGGGGGTGCTGTTGATCGGCCCTCCCGGCAATGGCAAGACCCTGATGGCCCGGGCCACGGCGGGAGAGGCCGGGGTACCGTTCTTCAGCATCAGCGGCTCGGAATTTATCGAGATGTTTGTCGGGGTGGGGGCCTCGCGGGTACGCGACATGTTCGCCACTGCCAAGAAGGAGGCCCCGGCCATCATCTTCATTGATGAGATCGACTCCATCGGCAGGGTGCGGGGCACCGGCCTGGGTGGGGGCCACGATGAACGGGAGCAGACCTTAAACCAGATCCTCTCGGAGATGGACGGTTTTTCCGCCAATGAGTCGGTCATCGTCATGGCGGCCACCAACCGGCCGGATGTCCTGGACCCGGCCCTGGTCCGGCCGGGGCGCTTTGACCGGCAGATTGTGCTGGATCTCCCCCACCGCCAGGCACGGTTGGCGATCATCACCATGCACGCCAAAAAGATCCCCCTGGCCCCTGACGTGGATCTGGCCCTGCTTGCCAGGCAGACGGTGGGTTTCTCCGGCGCCGACCTGAAAAATCTGGTCAATGAGGCGGCCCTGATCGCCGCGCGCCTGAACAAGGAGACCGTGGCGGCGGCGGATTTCCAGCAGGGCCGCGACAAGATCACCCTGGGCCTGCAACGGGAGGAACGGATCACCGACGAGGAGAAAAAGACCATTGCCTACCACGAGGCCGGCCATGCCTTGGTGGCCCTGCGCCTGCCCGGCACCGATCCCCTGGAGAAGGTGACCATCGTGCCGCGCGGCCGCTCCCTGGGGGCAACGGAGCAGCTGCCCCAGGAGGACCGCCACAATCTGTCGAAGAGCTATCTCGGCAAACGGTTGGCCGTGATGTTGGGCGGACACGCGGCGGAGAAGGTGGTGTTCAACGATATCACCTCCGGGGCGGGGGATGACCTCAAAAAGGCCTCCGAGCTGGCCCGGCGCATGGTCTGTCAGTGGGGGATGAGTGAGAGCTTGGGACCGGTCGCCTTCCGCCAGGGAGAGATGCACCCCTTTCTGGGGCGCGAACTGGCCGAGCCCAGGGACTTCAGCGAACATACCGCGTGGCTCATCGACGATGAGGTGCGACGCCTGCTGCGGGAGGCCGAGGCCCTGGCGGAAAAGGTGTTCCTGGAACATCGCGGACAGCTGGATATTCTGGCCGCGGCCCTGCTGGAGCACGAATCGCTGAGCGCCGTGGAGGTCGCTACCCTGTTCCCTCCCGCCGAGGGCGAGACCTAACCTGCTTGCCGCAAGACAAGCAACTGCCGGCTAGGTTGAACTCTGACCAAATTGGAGAAGGCACCATGAATGAGGAAGAACGCAAAGTACGGTCACTCCTGGACTACACCTTTGACCGGCTGGAAGAGGAGCTCTCCGGATCCCGAGGGCAGAGGGATCAACCCCCTGCCCCGGGGACTCGGGGCGATCACCGGCAAAGAGCAGGCACGGAGGAGGAGACGGGGGAGCACAAGAAGGCACACCCTTGAACAGGCCGTGGCGCATCCACCACCGGGGAGAGGCGGATGGAACGACGGCCTGTGCTGGGCAACGGCTCCCGCCCTAGGCAATGGCGATCTGTTTACTGCTTTGCCACAGTCCGTGAATGTTGCACAGAGAGCTTGCCATCAGGGTGCCGGGTTTCTTGATCTTCATCCGGACGGTGACCCCGTGATCGGTCATGACGCTCCCCTGGTCAGGGCCTTCCGCCGATTCGCCATGGGCGTCAAAGTAAAACATACCCACCTGATGGGTGAACTTTTCGTCATCCGCCTTGAAGTAGAGGGCGATCCAGCGGATATGGTGGCCGCTGGTGTTGGGATGGGCAATCTCCTTGCCGATGCTGACCGTAACCGCGAAATAGTGATCCGCCGGCACGCTGTCCGGGCACTCGATAACCGGCACATGTTTTTCCTTCTTCCAATCCGCGCTCTGCAGTTGTTCGCTCAAATTTGTCATGATCTTCCTCCTGGTCAGGTTGCTGTTGATCCGCGCGGCCGCGATTACTCTTTTTCCATGGTAGTAATGGATTTCTCGGTGAACAGGTACTGGCGCAGTTCTTTGTCAACGGCGCTGTCTTGCCGGCGAATCCACTCCAACAGCATGGCGGCGTGCTCTTTCTCTTCGTCGCGGTTGTGCATCAAAATAGCCCGCAACTCCCTGTCCTCGCAGGCGTCAACCCGCTGGTTGTACCAGTCCACCGCCTCCAGCTCTTCGATGAGCGAAATGAGAGCCCGGTGCATGTTCTGCGTATCGGTGGAGAGCACCTCGATCCTTTCGTGCAGGTTTTCATGTCCCATATACTACCTCCATCATGTTGTCTGTTGTCCGTTGCCGATCAGTAGCCGTGCATGGCCTCGGGCCTGATGCCATGGTCTTTTAACAGTTGGTAGAGGCGGGAGCGTGACAGGCCGGAAATCGTGCACGCCTCTTTGATCCTGCCGTTGGTGTTCGCGAGCAGTTGCCGCAGGTAGCGGTTCTCGACCTCAATGATCAGCTCGTTACGGACCTCGTGCAGGGCTCGGTCCGGCAAACGTGCCCCAAGAGCCACGCTGGGCCGGCTAACAGTGCTGTCGCCCGTGGGCGCACGGGTACAACTCATCAGGCGCAACTGGGCGATTTTGATACGGATGTTGGTGGGCAGGTGTTTCGCCAACAGTACCGGATCGTCCTGGGCGGCGGCCAGCGACCGTTCCAGGGCATGGCGCAGTTCGCGCACGTTGCCCGGCCACTCGTAGCGATCGAGGGCCGCGAGAAAGGGAGGGGAGACCTTTTTCTTCGCGATGCCGCGCTGGCTGTGGAATTGATCGAGAAAGAAGGTGGTCAGCGCGCCGATGTCCTCCTTGCGCTCCCGGAGGGCCGGTAGAGAGATGACAAAGGTGCGCAGGCGGAAGAGCAGGTCGCCACGGAACTTTCCCTCCGCCACCATGGCCTCCAGGTTACGGTTGGTGGCGGCCAGCAAGCGGAAGTCACTGCTGACCTCGCGCTGGCTACCCACCGGGCGGAAGCGTCGCTCCTCAAGGACGCGGAGAAACGATTTCTGCATGGCCAGGGGCAGCTCGCCGATCTCATCAAGAAACAAGGTGCCCCTGTCCGCCTGCTTGACCAGCCCCGAGTGGCTGTGGGTGGCCCCGGTGAAGGCCCCGCGCTCGTGACCGAACAGGGTGCTCTCCACCAGGGTCTCCGGCAGGGCGGCGCAGTCCACCACCACGAAATTGTGCTTGCCCCGTTGGCTGGCCTGGTGGAGCGCCAGGGCGAACTTCTCCTTGCCGGTCCCCGTTTCCCCATGCAGCAAGACATTGGCATCGCTGTTCGCCGCCTGGGCGAGCGTGGCCAGAGAGGCACGGAGCCGACTGCTGTTACCAATAATGCCGGGGAAGATCCTCTCCACTGTGCTGCCGTGGGCGGCGCGGGACTTTTGCTGTTCCCGGCAGGCGGCGATCTGGGCCAGCGCCTCCACCAGGGTCCCGCGACAGCTCTCTTTGGTGATATAGTCCCAAGCCCCGTTATTGATAACCAGTTCCGCCTCCTTGGCATCTCCCGTTTTCGCCAGCACGATCACCTCCGGGGCGCTCGGGCAGTCGCGAAAATGCTGGACATTGGCGGGTGCATGCCCCTCTGCTAGCGGGCTGGCCAGCAGAACGACGTCAATATCCCGCCCCTGGCCAAGCCTAAACTGGCCTCACCATGAGCAAGAAGGGTGGTAAGATATCGAAGTATTCTAAATGCGATTGGCGCTGGTGTGCTCTATTTTTGAAGTAGTGCGCCCGGGTTGCCAGCATTTGTAGTTATATAAAGCCATGGGCGCTCTGCTCATGGCTTTTTTTTTACCG
>CAYSFY010000197.1:0-506 GCA_964430285.1 uncultured Desulfobulbia bacterium | reverse complement strand
CCTAAACCCTTCCACCAGGGATGGAGCGAGGGTGACCTGGAAACCCTGTTGCGAGATGGTTGACCGCAACAGGGCGCCATAGTGTTGGTCAGCATCGACAATAAGCACATGGGGCATGCGTATCCTCCTTGATCTGCCGTCGTCATTCCGCTCGACGACGACACCGCCATGGGTGAGGGTAATAGTCAAACAGCGTGCCGGCTCGGGTTGTCCATGCCATGGACTCCCTGGCTAACGGTGGATAGGCCATGCCCACGGGCCATGGCTATGACCCAACACCCTTCGAGTTGTAAGCGCGCGGGTGTACATGCAACTCACCATAGAGGGTCTGTCCAGTCATTTGAATAGGGGGAACACCCTAATTCCGGCCATGCCAGGAGCCCCGCAGGGCAATACGCGGCCGCCAGGATGACCTATCCGCATGGCATGGTTCTTGTTGAACACCTAAAGCAAGGGCCGAAGCGAGAGCATCGCCATGGGAGAGATCGGCTGCACACAACGCAGGC
>CAYSFY010000196.1:0-8347 GCA_964430285.1 uncultured Desulfobulbia bacterium | reverse complement strand
ATGTGCGCGCCAGCAGCGGCGAGATGGTGCCCCTCTCCTCCTTGGGCGAGATCCGGCGTGGCCTGGGGCCCCTGTCGGTGAACCACCTGGGCCAGATCACGGCGGTCACCATCTCCTTCAACTTGAAGCCCGAGGTGCCCTTGGGGGATGCGGTGGCCGCCATCGAAGAGGAGGCCAAGGCCTTGCCGGCCGCCATCACCACCAGTTTTCAGGGCACGGCCCAGGTCTATCAGCAGTCCACCAAGGGGTTGGCCCTGCTCTTGGTGCTGACCATCGTGGTGATCTACATCATCCTGGGGATGCTCTACGAGAGCTACGTCCACCCCCTGACCATCCTCTCCGGCCTCCCCTCGGCAGGTCTCGGGGCCTTGTTGACCCTGCTCCTCTTTGGCAAGGACCTGAACCTCTACTCCTTTGTGGGGATCATCATGCTGGTGGGCATTGTCAAGAAAAACGCCATCATGATGATCGACTTCGCCCTGGAGATCCAGCGCCAGAAGGGGTTGGCGCCCATGGAGGCCATCTACCAGGGGTGCCTGGTCCGTTTCCGGCCGATCATGATGACCACCTTCGCCGCCTTGATGGGGACCTTGCCCATTGCCTTGGGCTTCGGGGCCGGGGCCGAGTCGCGCAGGCCCCTGGGCCTGGCGGTGGTGGGCGGGCTGTTGGTGTCGCAGCTTTTGACCCTGTACATCACTCCGGTAATCTACTACTACCTGGATCGCGCCCAGGGGTGGGCGATGGGGAGGCGGGGAGAGGGGGCGGTTTTGCGGGAGGAGGGGTGATGGCGACGGCAAGAGACTCCCCGCAAAGAGGTTAGACGCCATCCTCACTTGCATATCTTGCCGATTTGATGGGGCAAAACGGTTCAGGCGTTCACCCAACTTTTTTTATACCAGAACTCGGACAACAAGGCTGAGCCACCCCTGAAATTCCCAGCCAACAGGGCTCCCCGCGGATAAACAGCCTCTGTCCCGTGCCGCACCGGCAGTTTGTCTTCCCCATCCCGCCCCCCCGTCCGACACCAGCGGGGACTGAACTGAGTCATTCTGCGTAAATACTTTCTTTACAACCGCAAGCTCCTCTCCGAACTCTGCCGTCTGGCCCACAAGAGCCTGCTCGTGTTTTTCAGGTCTACACTCGTCAGGCCCGAGGGTGTCCTCGCCACCGTCATGCAGAGATCTTCGGCGATTACGCCAAGTGGCATCTCCGTCAAGCGGGGCCTGAACTGAGCCCCACATCCATTCCCTCACAGCCGATGGTCTCTTTAATGAGCGAGGTGTCTGTTATCGCATGCCAAAGGCCACTGACATCCAGCCCTTGGCCGAACTGTTTAGGGTCGACCTGCTTCAGGTGCTCAAACGGAAAGGGCTGATCGACGTCCGGCTTATTGCGCACCTCATGAAATGGAGGCACACCTCCGGCTTTTCCGTCCACAACGGCGTGCGATTGGCCCGTGACGATCAGCGAGGCCAGGCCGCCGTGGCCCGGGACATCTTGCGAAACCCCTGCTCCCCGGGCAAGATTACCTTCAATGACTCCACCGCCACGGTCAGCTACAAGTCGAAGATGACCCACGGTATGGCCGAAGGGGGCAAGAGAAACTTTGCGGTCTGTCCGGCCTGCGACTTTATCGCCGCCCAACCCAACGAAAAGATGTTTAGAATTCGACGAACTCACCGGCGTACCTCTCGTCCAAGGGGATGACTTCCTCGGCCCGCAACTGGTCCTTGCCCGTGCCTCTCGGATTGGCTGGCGCTGGTGTTCTGCCCAGCAGTCGGGGGGCGTTGCCCTCGGCGCTGGCCCGAAAGGCTCCGGCTGGCTCCGAAGCTGGCCTGCTGGCTGAGGGCGAGGCAAGGGCAGGGGTTGCCCGAACCTGACCATCTCTTCCGATCAGCCCCCCTAAACCGTTCATCATCTCCCGCATCGCCAGCGCTTGCTCGTTCATACCCACGGCGGCATTGGCCGACTCCTCGGCGTTGCCGGCCACCTGCTGCACCACCACCTCCATATCATTCACCGCCTTGCTCAGCAGCCCGATACCGTCGGCCTGTTCCTTGGAGGCGACGCTGATCTCGCTGACCAGGCCCGCCACCTTCTTCGTGCTCTCCATCATCTGAAAGAACTCCTCATTGGTGTTGGTAACGACCTGAGCCCCTTCGGCGACTTTTTTCACCGTATCCTCGATCAGATGGGCCGTATTGTGCGCTGCCTCGGCACTGCGCTGGGCAAGGCTCCTTACCTCCTCGGCAACCACGGAGAAACCGGCCCCGGCCTCGCCGGCCCTGGCGGCCTCGACCGCGGCGTTCAAGGCCAGGAGGTTGGTCTGGAAGGCGATCTCGTCGATGGTCTTGACGATCTTCGAGGTCTCCTGGCTGGCCTTGGTGATTTCGGCCATGGAAACGGTGAGCGACTCCATGCTCCGGGAGGCATGGGTCACCATCGAGTTGTTGGCGCGCATGATGGCGTCGGCCTCGGACGAGTTCTGGGCGTTGCTCCTGGTCTGGGAGGCCAGCTCAACGATGTAGGAAGAGGTTTCCTCCAGGGCGGCTGCCTGTTGTGAAGAACCCGTGGCCAGGGCCTGGCTGCCACGGCTGATTTCAGCCGCGGTGCCGATCAGCTGATCGGTGGAGCTCTCCAATTGCTCGACAGCCGTAGCCAAGGGCAGGGTTATCCGGCGGATGGTGAAGGAGGCCAGTGCCCCGGCCAACAGGAGCGCCGCCATACTCAGGATGGCCTGCACCCTTTTGGCCGAATCGGCCCCGGCATTGTAGGCCATTTCTTGCACCACGAACTCCTTCTCCATGGCTTGGGCGATCTGGTCAAGGGTCTGCTCGAAGTGGTGGACAGATTTCTTGGCCCCGGCCATCCACAGATTGCCCTGTTGGGGAGAGGCGGAGTTGTCGGCGCGGACCTTGGTTGTCACCCCCTTGAAGACCTCCGCATACTGCTGAAGAGCCAGGGGCAAGGCCTTGGCCTGCTCCTGGCCTTCGGCGCCTAGATCTCGGACGCCGCTGGCCTCCAGGGCGATCTTTTCGATCAGCACCCCGGTCTCCTGCAGGACTTCCTCGTGTTTATCGAGATACTCCGCCTGTTTGGCCGGGGAGCCGATATTGAGCAGAAAATCCTTTTCGTATCTGCGGAGCAGGAGCATCTTGATCCCGGCATCATGGAGATCGACCAGCAACTCGACTTCATCGTTAATCAGCGAGTGCACGGCCTTTTGGCCGGCGCTCAACTGATAGAACGCCAGCCCCGCGATGGCGACCGTGATCAGGGTGCTGAACCCGGCTCCTAGGTACAACATCTTTCGTACCGACCAGGCTGAATTGCTTTTATGGTGCATGATACCCCTCCTCCAAGGTTGATAATGAGTAGTTACAAACTTGTTATCACTGTCGGACTCACCCCGTACCAAGCGGGGTGCGGCCTTGGTTATCCCGCATCCTTGAGCACCTGCCGCTCTTCAGCGAAATCGGCGAAACGCAGGGCCACGATCCTGAACTCCTCCTGCAGGGTGGCAAAGGCGGCTAAGATGTCGGGATCGAAATGGCAGGGCTGGGTGCGACCATCGCCTTCGGTGATGGTCCGTACCGCCTGCCGGTGTGAAAATGGTGGTTTATAGACCCGTTTGCTGATCAGGGCATCATAGACATCCGCTATGGCCATCAATCGGCCGGGCAGGGGGATGGCCTCTCCTTGCTGCCCTTGGGGGTAGCCGGAGCCATCCCATTTTTCATGGTGGGTGTAGGCGAACTCCCGGGCGACCAGCAGAAAGGAGTTGCCCCCCAGTTTTTTTTCGGCGCCGGCTATGGCGTTACGGCCGTAGACGGTGTGCTGGGTCATCTCCTGGAACTCCTCCGCGGTCAGCTTGCCTGGTTTGAGCAGGATGCTGTCCCTGACCCCTACCTTGCCGATATCGTGGAGTGGGGCTGACTTGTGCAGGAGTTCGATGTTGGCATCGGTGAGCGGCTCTCTGAACCGGGGGTGGTGGCGTAGGTGATTGGCTAGCAGCAGGATGTAGTACTTGGTGCGCATGATATGGCCGCCGGTCTCCGGGTCGCGGTATTCGGCCAACCCGGCTAGGCAGTCGATGGTCACCTCCTGGGTCAGGGCCAGTTCCCTGGTCCGCTGCTGGACATGTCTCTCTAGGAGTTCATTCTGCCGGGAGAGGTCCTGCTGGGCCAAACGCAGGGTGAGATGGGTCCTCACCCGGACGCGAATCTCCTCAACCTCAAAGGGTTTGGTGATGTAGTCCACCGCCCCGCACTGAAACCCTTTGGTCTTACTGGATATCTCGCTCAGGGCGGTAAGGAAGATGACGGGGATATCCCGCGTGCCAGGCGCGTTTTTTAACCTCCGGCAGACCTCGTATCCGTCCATGCCGGCCATCATGATGTCGAGAAGGATGAGATCCGGCGCCCCGCTTTGGGCGATCTCCAAGGCGGTCGGACCATCCATGGCCACCATCATTTCATAGGCGCCGGACATGGCACCGATCAGGATATCGATGTTTACCCTGGTGTCGTCCACGATCAACACCGTGCATTGCGAGAGCTGTTTCATTCTTTCCCTTCAGACCCAAGGAGCTTGATCAGTTGCTTGACCATCTCCCCTGCCTGTTTGAATTGATAAGTCTCCAAAGCGGTGATCAACCTCTGCACCTCCAGCCGTCTATCCGCCGGCCAAATCAGTTGTTGCAGCTGGACAATATGCGCGGCGCACTGGACCGGGCGGTGGGCCTTGATGTCCGGCAGCATGGTAACCAGGTATTCCGGTAAGCGCACGGGGGCAGACCCCTGGCCGCTGGGCGGTAGTGGGAGTGCCGCGCTGTCGGCTGCCGAAGGACGAAAATCCTTAAGATTTTCAACCAGCCTCTCGTGAGCCTCCTTGAAGGCCGCCAGCAGTTCCGAGGGGGCCTGCTCTCCCCGGCATTTATTTTCCAGATCAACCACGAGGGGATACAACTCCTGGGCGCAGATGGTCCCCACCACCCCTTTCAAGCTGTGCAGGGAGAGATAGGCCTCATCCCAATGCCGCTCGCGCAGCAGTTTCAGGATGCGATCGGCCTCTCCCGTGTACCGTGCCACAAATTGACGGAGCACATGCCGTACCAGTTCGAAGTTGCCAAGCAGGGTCATGGCAAGTTCCAGATCAATTCCCGGGATCAGCAGGGGCAACTCTCCCGACCCGAGGGCGGGAGTCCCTCGACTCTCGGCCGCTGCCAGCGGCTCCTGTTTGGGTGGCAGCCATTTTTCCATGGTGGCGTAGAGCACCTGGGGGTCGATGGGCTTGGTGATGTGGTCATTCATGCCAGCCGCCAGGCTCACTTCCTCATCTCCCTTGATGGCGTGGGCGGTCATCGCCACGATGGGCAGCTCGGCCAGACGTCTGAGGCCGCTGGCCCGGATGATCCTGGTGGCCTGCAGCCCGTCCATGCCCGGCATCTGAATGTCCATCAGGACCAGCTGGTAATCGTTGTGGAGTACCGCCTCCAGGGCCTTATCACCGTCTTCCGCCATATCGACCAAGACACCTGCCTGTTCCAGGATCTCCCGGGCCACCAGTTGGTTGATATGGTTGTCCTCCACCACCAGGACCCTGGCCCCGGCCAGGCGGTGGTGCGCACCATCTCGTTTGGCGTTGGAGGCGGCGGCGGGGGTCTCCTCCTGGTGGTTGTCGTAGAGCTTGATGATCGCCGCCAGGAGAGCGGTGCGGCTTACCGGTTTGTCGATCACCCGGTCGCACCCGGCCCCGAGGCAACCTTCAACGATCTTCGCGGCCCCCAGGGAACTGAGCATGAGGATTTTCGGCCGCTTGCCGCTGGCGGGCACCTCCCGCACGGCCCGAGCCACGGCCTCGCCAGTCATCCCGGGCAGCCGATAGTCCAGCAGGAGAAGTTCGAATGGGGTCTCCGTGGCCGCGGCCCGGCGGAACTCCTGAAGCCCTTGTTCGCCGCTCTCCACGGCCGTGGCCACGAAGGAGAAGGACTCCAGTGCCTTACCGAGGATCTTGCTGGTGGCGGGGTGATCCTCCACCACCAGCACCTTGAGCCCCTGCAAATCGAGTGGGGGGTGAGGCGGGTCAGAGGCCCCCTGCTGCACCGCCAGGACTGCGGTAAAGGTGAAGGTGCTGCCCTGGCCGGGACGGCTGTGCACCTCGAACTCCCCGCCCATCATGGCGACCAGCCGTTTGCTGATGGCGAGCCCCAGGCCGGTGCCGCCGAAATTCCTGCTGATGGAGCCATCCGCCTGGCTGAAGGGGGTAAAGAGGGTGGCGATCTGCTCCTCGCTGAGCCCCATCCCGGAAACCCGTACCGAAAAGCCGAGGCTCACGGAACCCGTGCCGCCCTGCAACAGGGCGATATCCAGGAGCACTTCACCCTGCTCGGTAAACTTGATGGCATTGGAGGTCAGATTGATAAGCACCTGGCCCAGCCGGAGGGAGTCGCCGATCAATCTGTCCGGCACCTCCGGGGCCACCGAAAAGATGAACTCCAAGCCCTTCTCTTCGGCCTTGATGGCGGTGACCCCTGCCAGGTCGGCCAGGACCTTCTCCAGGGAGAAGGGGTGCGGGGTGATCTCCAGCTTTTTGGCCTCAATCTTGGAAAAATCCAGGATGTCGTTGATGATGCAGAGGAGGTTTTTTCCGGAGGAGGAGATCTTGCCCAGATAGTCGCGGAGTTTGGGGGTCAGTTCCATCTCCAGGGCCAGGTCGCTCAGGCCGATGATGGCGTTCATGGGGGTACGGATCTCATGGCTCATGCGGGCCAGGAAATTGCTTTTGGCCCGGTTTGCCGCCTCGGCCTCATCCCGGGCAATCAGGATGGAGCGTTGCGCCTCCTTTCTCTCGGAGATGTCGTTCACGATCCCCACCGCATGCCATTTGCCTTTGACGCGGATGGCCGACAGGGATAGCTCGACCGGGAACGTCTCGCCGCTTTTACGGATGGCGTTATACTCCACCTGCCTACCGATCACCGGGCCGGTGCCGCATTGCCGGAAGTGCACGAAATTGGTTCTAAATTCGCGCTGGTTCTCCTGGTCGGCGACTAGGCCATGGAGCTCCTCGCCCAGGACTTCGTCCCGCGTCCAGCCGAAAATCTTCTCAGCGGCCCTGTTCCAGAAGGAGATGCGCCCCTGGTCGTCGATCATCAAGATGGCGCTCAGGGCAGCGGCAGCGATGCTGGCGATCATCTCGGAGCGTTCTTTAAGCTCGTCGGCCAACTGCTTCCGCTCGCTGATGTCCTCCTTCACCGCGATGAAACTGACGATCTTGCCGTCTTTGTCAGTCACCGGGGCGATCAAGGCATGCTCCCAGAACGGGGTGCCATCCTTTTTCCGGTTGCAGATCTCGCCCTGCCAAGTCTTGCCGGCCTTGATGGTGCCCCAGAGATCTTGATAAAAGCTCGGCTCGTGGGTATTCGACTTCAAGACCTTGGGGTTCTTGCCCACCACCTCCTCCAGGGCATAGCCGGTGACGGAACAGAAGAAGGGGTTGGCATACTCGATGTTGCCCGCGGCGTCGGTGATCAGGATGGAGAGGGGGCTCTGCTCGATGGCCTTGTGGAGTTTGCCCAGTTGATCCTCATAGCTCTTCCGTTCGGAGATGTTCTCCACCAGCAGGAGGAAGTAGAGGGGGTTGGTCGCCTCATCCCTGAGCATGCGGATGGTGGTCCTCCCCCAGACTGCCCCCCCTTGTTTTTGCCGATAGAGGCTGTCGGCTTGAAACTTCGAAATGGCCCCGGCCAGAAGGTGGCTGAAGCTCTCTTCGTATGGCCCCCTGTACTCCTCATGGACCAGCCGGAGGAAGTTGACCGTGAACAACTCCTCCTCGCTGTAACCGGTGAAGCGGAGGAGTTCCTCATTGGCCTGGAGACAATGGCCATAGAGATCGACCAGGGCGGCCCCGAACGGCGCCTTGTTGAAGACGAGCTGCAAACGGGCCTCATTTTCCTGCAACGATTCATTGGCTGCCGCCAAGGCGGTGGTACGTTCCTTGACTTCTGATTCCAGTCGGGCTGCGTAGGCAGCCCGTTCCTTTTCCCGAAGCGCTCTCTCCCAGGTCCGGCCCATGGCCAGGGAGACCTGGTCCGCCACCCCCATGCACAAGTCGATTTCTTGGGGACCCCATTGCCGCCTCGTTCGCAGGACCTCCAGGCAGAGGACCCCGGCAATTTCACCGTTCAGCTTCAGTGGGATGTCAAGCATGGAGCGGATGTCGTGGGGCAGGAGGTAGTGATCAGTGAGCTCCCCGGTGGCGGGATGGGTCCAGGCGTCTTCGGCGACAATCGGTTCGTCTTGCTTGAGGGCGGCGCTGTACCGTGGTATCGCCTGGCAGGAGAGTT
>CAYSFY010000195.1:2776-8348 GCA_964430285.1 uncultured Desulfobulbia bacterium | reverse complement strand
ACAATGGGTCCGTGCATGCGCGAGGAGGGAACGGGGGGACTTATTACCCAGTTGGTGGCAACGGCGGCTACGGCCTGATCCGGGTGGATGCGGATGTGCTGCGTCGGTCTGGCCAGGAGGTGAAGGATGCCAATGGGGTGTTGACCTTTGCGGCCTTGAGTTCACCGACCACCCTGTTGACGCGGCAGGACTACGATCAGGACGGGATTGGCAACTTGGTGGAGATGGGTCAAGGGAGCAGTATGTTCTTGGCTGACAGCGACGGTGACGGACTCAAAGACAATATTGAGCGGGATTTTGGTCTCGATCCCCTCGCTGCCGACGATGCCGCGGCCAACCCGGACATGGACGAGTGGACGACCATTGAGGAGATCCGGCAGGGCACGGACCCATTCCATGATGACCGGGGAGCGGACCTGGACAACGATGGCCTGCTCACGGAAGCGGAGTTTACCATTGGCACCGAGCCCATGGTGGCGGATACGGACGGCGACGGTCTGGTGGATGGGTCAGACCCGGAACCGTTGATGGATGCCGGGCATGACACCCTTGACACCACGGGGATGAACGAACCGCTATACCTGTCCGGCACCCGGGTCTACAAGTCGATTCTCATCGCCCCGGGAACCACGGTCAAGGGTGTTGGCAATAAGCCCCTGCGCTTGATCTCCCTGGCGGATGTGAGCATCGCCGGGGTGCTTGACGTGAGCGGCGGAAATGGCACCCTCGCTGTGAACAATGCCGCGATTCCGGCGCCTGGCGGAGAGGGGGTAGCCGGCGGCGGTAACGGCGGCAACGGCGGTGTCAAGAATTACGGGAACGGCCTCAGCGGCACGGGCGAAGGCCCTGGTGGCGGGGTTGGTGGAACCGCCAGGAATGGCGCTTATGGCGGAGGTGGCGGAGGCGGCGGTCACGCCATAGCCGGGACCAACGGCCAGTATGGCATGGTTGGCGGTGGGGCATACGGCGCAGACTATGCTGAACCGATGTTGGCCGGCAGCGGAGCCAGCGGTGGCAGTAGCGGTCTTACCGCCTATGTGGAGGGCGGCACAGCCAATAATGGTGGTGGCGGTGGTGCCGGTGGCGGCTCGCTGTACATCGAAGCGGCCGGGAGCGTAAGTATCGGCGCCACGGGAGTGATTGCCGCGGATGGCGGTACGGGCGGCAATGGTGTGTCTGATGCGACAGGCTACTCCAGCGGCAGCGGTGGTGGGGGTAGTGGCGGCGCGATCCACCTGCGTGGGCACATTGTGGAAAACAATGGGTCCGTGCATGCGCGAGGAGGGAACGGGGGGACTTATTACCCAGTTGGCGGCAGCGGCGGTTACGGCCTGATCCGGGTGGATGCGTCTGCCCTGATGATTAACGCATCCGCAGTCCTTGGTGCCGAGTTTGGGACCTCGACTACCCCAGCGGTGGGTTATTTCGGGATGTACTGAACAAGTGTACAGATGAGCCGCAAACGCCCTTCTTTAATTCACCTGTTCATCTTTTATCTTCTTAAACAAAAGGAATACCTATGCGAATCATTCATCTCTTCACCATCATAGCCCTGCTCTTGACCCTTCCGGCCTGTGGCCACAAGCCGCAAAAACAGGGTGATCAATCACCCCAAGCCTCAGCCGCGGATACCCGCTTTAATGCCTATCTCCGTTTTAAACGGATAACCGCCAAGGATGACGCTCAGCGTAAAAAGTTGCAGGAACAGTACTTGGAGCGGGAGGCGTTGGCTGCGGCGGTGGAGAAAGAGCCCATTTTGGACCAGGAGTTGATTGCCGCGGAGTTGGATGAGTTCCGCAAGGAGATGTTGATCAGCCGTTATTTCGAAAAAATTCTGGCCGAGAAGGTCAGCGACGAGGCGGTGCAAAACTACTACACCGCCCATGCCGCGGATTACGAAGAGAAAAAGGTCCACGTCGCCCATGTGTTGATCCGCACCACCCCCCAGATGAGCGAAGAGGAGCGAAAGGCCAAGTTGACCGCTGCCCATGAGGTCTACTCACAGCTCCAGTCCGGCAAGGACTTTGCCGCGATTGTCGAGGAGTATTCCGAAGACAAGGTCTCCGCAAAAAAAGGAGGGGACCTGGGCTGGCTCAAGGAGGGGAGCATCGACCCCCGTTTCTCCAAAACGGTCTTTGCCATGACAGCGGGGGCGCTCTCCGAACCCATTGAGACGCAGTTCGGTTTTCATGTGGTGAAACTCGTTGAGGGGGCCAAGGTCGTCAAGCGTCCGTTGGAGGCGGTGGCCGGAGATATCCGCTATCAACTCCGGAATCAGGCCAGGGCTGCGGAGATGGAGAGATTGACGGGGAAGGCGCGTGGAAAAGAGTAAGCCATCCGTGAGGGGTGCCATGAAAAATCTGCTGTCGAGCATGCGATGGGCTGTCATCCTTGGCCTTGTGGCCCTGCATCTCGCTGGGTGCGGAGAGGGCGCGGTGGTTACGGAGGAGTCGGCGCAACCAAAGCAGGCTGCTACTGCCGTGGCAAAAGAGAGCGTCCAGACGGGGCCGGAGAAGGTGCTGGCTCGGGTCAACGGCACTCCCATCACCGAGGGCGAGGTCAATCAGGCGATCCGGCGCATGTGGCCCGGGGCCGGCGAGACGCTGGAACAGGCGGACCAGCGCAAGGTCCTGGAGAGTCTGGTGGCCAGCCGGGCCCTGGCCCAGGCGGCGGAAAAAAAACTGTCCGCGGACACGATCGCCCTGGTTGACGCCAAGGTCAAGGCCTACCGGGAGGAACTCCTGACCATGGAGTATGTGCAACACTTCGCGCCACCCCGCTCCGTGACCCCGGAGATGGCGAGGCAGTACTATCAGGAGCACCCCGAAAAGTTCGGGGCCGGGACGCCACGGGGCTTTGAGATGATCGTCAACCAAGGCCGGATGACCATGGAGCAGCGGGACGGGTTGCATCAGGCCTTGCAAGGGTCGGCCAAGAGCGGGGATTGGCGGCAATGGGCCACGGAACTGAACAAGGAGGGCTATCCGGTGAGCTACCAGCAGGGGCGGCTTCCCGGACAGATCGTGGAAAAACGGCTGGTGGCACTCATGGCCGGCCTCAAGGATGGCGAGACCTCCACGGTCACCTCCATCGACGGCAACCTCTACCTGGTCCGCATGCGGGAGAGAGAGGCGATGCCACCCAGTTTGATGAAGGAGATCGAAAAAAAAGTGGAAAAGACGCTGGTCCTCCTCGAATTCGACAAATCCCTGAAAAAGGCGCGGGAAGAGGTGATGAAGAGAGCGGAGACCATCTACGAATGATTCCGGGTTGGCCGGGAACTGATATCGATTCGGGACGCATATGAAGACAACCAATTGTATCGCCATGCTCCTGCTGCTGCCGCTCCTTCTCCTGGGAGACCCCTGCGCGGCCGCGCCCCCTGTCGCCGATGGTGGCGGTACGCTTACGGTCACCAAAAACCGGCTGTTGGGTGCCATCATTGAGACGGATGGCTCCGGTTCCACGGACCCGGATCACGATACGCTCCGTTACGAGTGGTACGGTCCCCTGGCCCAGGTCGCCGGTGCCCGCGCCAGCCTCGAGGTCCCGGAGGGGAGCCATGCGCTATCGCTGGCCGTGGAGGATGGCACGGCCCGGACCACGGCCAGCGTCGAGGTCACGGTCAAGGAGTGTCTCCATGTCGAGGCCCGGGCCAAGGGGGAGAAGGTGCAACTCACCTGGCCACCCCTAGCCGGGACGGAGCGTTACGACATCTTTCGGGCCGATGGGGCCGATCCTGTTCTCTTGACCAAGGTCGGGGAGACCACCTCGACCTTCTCCCTCTTTGGGGATGCCCCGGTCACCATCGGCACCACCCATCTCTATGTCGTTGGCGCCCTTGTCCATGGGGAGTTGTGCTACTCCAACGTGACCGCCGTCCACGCCCTGCGGCAGCGGGACCGGCAGGCCAATCAGGCCCCGGTCATCGGCTCCGCCCCCCTGGTGCAAGGGTACCAAGGGCTGCCCTACTCCTACGACATCAATGCCGTTGACCCCAACTCCCCTGCGGATACCTTGCGCTACACCCTGACCCTGGCCCCGGAGGGGATGGCGATCGATCCGGACAGCGGCCGCATCTCCTGGACCCCGGCGAGCGCCGCTC
The DNA here is from genome assembly GCA_964430285.1 of uncultured Desulfobulbia bacterium. Taxonomy (GTDB): domain Bacteria; phylum Desulfobacterota; class Desulfobulbia; order Desulfobulbales; family VMSU01; genus VMSU01. Next base: position 4,243 of record CAYSFY010000195.1, on the reverse strand, counting down.
CTGTTGCCGTGACCGCTGAGGTGAGCGACGGCCAAGCCAGTGTCAGCCAGAGCTTTACCATCACGGTGGCCGAGGCCCCACCGTTGATCACGCTCCACCCCCTGGACCTGCATGCCGACCACGGGGCCCCGGCCCACTTTGCCGTGACCGCCAGCGGGTCGAACCTGCGCTATCAGTGGCAGCGAAACGGCGAGGATATCCCGGCAGCCATTGCGGCAGTCTATACCGTCAACGCCGTTGCCGATGCGGACAATGGCGCCGTCTTCCAATGCCTGGTCACCAACTCAAGCGGCTCCCGCACCAGCCGGACGGCAACCTTGACCATCAACCCCAAGCCGCCCACCATCAGCCAACAGCCGCTCCCCATCTCCGTCAACGAAGGGGACGAGGCCACCTTCTCGCTGCTCGCGGCCGGGCCGGCCTTGACCTATCAATGGTTCAAGGAGAGTGAAGCGATCAGCGGCGCCGTAGCCCCGACCCTGACCCTGAAAGGGGTCCAGTATAGCGACAACGGGGCCAGGATCCACTGCGTGGTCAGCAATGGGGTGGGCCAAGTCATCAGCGACGCGGTCCTGCTCACGGTGACCGACCAGACGCCGCCCCAGTTGGCCATCAACGGCCCGTTGACCAGGAGCACAACCAACGCCTTTGTCGAGATCAGCGGCACGGTGGGCGACAGCGGAGTGGGGCCGGAGAGGGTCGAGGTCCTCTCCAACCGCTTGAGCGGCCAGACCTTCGTGGCCATGCCCGACCCCTTGGGCGGGTTCACGGTGGAGGCACTCCTGCGCGGGGGCGAGAATATCCTCACCGTTGTCGCCAGGGACCGGGGCGGCCTGACCACCCAGGCGACCGTCCAGGTGACCATGGAACTGCCCATTGTGCCGGAGATCATTATCAGCGCCCCGGCCAACGGCTCCGTGGTGACTGGGGATCGGGTCACCCTGAGCGGGCTGGTCCGCTCCACCCTGGCCGGCAACGAGATCAAGCTCCTGTGCAACGGCCAGCAGCTCTCCCTCTCCGGCAGCGGCGGAGAATACCCCTTCTCCTTTACCAATATTCCCGTAAACGAGGGGAGCAACACCGTGAGCGTGGATGCCGAGAGCGTGCACGGCAATGCCCGCGCCACCACCACCATCCGCTATCTCACTCAGCTCCCGGAGGAGCAGGCCATTCTCCCCGAGATCGAGATCCTCTCCGCCGCGTCAGGGGGGATCTATCTGACCGGAGATTCCATCGTCATCAGCGGCACGGCCGGGAGCGCGGCGGGGATCCAAGGGGTCACCGTCAATGGCCAAGCGGTCGTGATGACCGGCTCCGGCACCTCGGTCTCCTTTGTCCACGAGCTCCTCTTCTCCGACCTGGGCGCGGACGAGGTGGAGATTGTGGTGGTGGTGACCGATGCCAATGGCAAGACGTCAACCCTGACCTATCTGGCCCACCATGACGCCACCCCGCCCCAGCTTCGCC
>CAYSFY010000195.1:0-2766 GCA_964430285.1 uncultured Desulfobulbia bacterium | reverse complement strand
TTGACCCGCCGCAACTGACGCCGGCACCCGCCATCAACTCCGTCTTGCAGACCCCCTATCCCCTCGGCGGCACCGTGATCGACAAGAACTTGGCCGGTCTCTCCATCAACGGGCAGGCAGTGGAGGTGCAACCAACCGGGGTTGACCATGAGTGGTCATTCGCGGCCAGCCTGGATCTCAAGGCCGGCGTGGTCCAGCCACTGGCCGTCCTGGCCTGGGATATGGCCGGCAACCAAGTGGAACACACCCTGACGGTCCGTTTGGACTCCTCCCTGGAGATCGAGGTGCTCTCGCCCAAGGCCAATGCCGAACTGACGGTCAGCGGGCAAAGCCATAACCTGGAGGTCGTGGCCCGCGTCCCGGGGGTGACGGCTGACGACCAGATCAGGTGCAGGATCGACAACGGGGAGTTGGTCTCGCCCCAGCGCTCCGGGGCAGTGGCCCGGGCCGACATCGCCATGCCCGCCAGCGACGGCCGGCACACCCTGTTGCTGGAGGTGACCAACCAGGCAGGTGCGGTGCTGGCCCGCCGCACCGTCAGCTTTTCCATGGTCAACGAGGCCAACATCCCCCTGGCCGTGATCAAGCAGGAGCCGGCCCGGGACGAGAGTGGGGTGGAGGCGAATCGCTTCATCTCCTTCTATTTCAACAAGGCCATCGATCCGGCCCGCTTACAGGTGGAGGTCCTGGAGACGGCCCACGGCATGGTCTACGCCGATGCGCCGGAGGGCGAGGAGTTGTCGACGATGAACACCATCGAGCTGGTCGAGGTGCATCGTGATCGCCAGCAGGTCAGCGGCGGTCTCTCCTACTTTGCGGAGAGCATGATGGCCGCCTTTTATCCCGAGCGCGACTTTGCCTACCAGGGCGAGGTCTATGTGACCATCCACTACGATGGCCACGAACTCTCCAGGTCCAACTTTACGATCCGGCCGCTGCCCACCATCATTCAAGGTTTTGTGGCGAATCAGTTCATGCAGCCGCTCAAGGGGGTGACCGTGGCCATTGCCAAGCTTGGCCTGAGCGCGGTCACCGATGCCAACGGCACCTACAGCTTCGGCATGGGCGCCCCGGCAACAGCGGAGATCCCGGCCGGCCGCCATCTGGCCGTGGCCAACCCGGGGATGAAAGACCGGGGGCATGGGTCCGTGGAGTTCTGGGTTGACGTGGAGCAGGGGCGACTCAATACGGTCACCATGACCAAGCTCCCGGTGATCAGCCCCGCAGCCCCCTTTGCCCGGGTCCATGGCGGCCAGAACCCGGTCGTGTTGGCGGGCGGTGATCTGCTGCTGGATCTCTCCGGTGCCGACTTGGTCTTTGGCGATGGCCGGGGGGAGGGCGATGTGTATCCGCAGTTCATGGGTATCGAGGCGATACCCTATCCCTCTCCCTCGTGGGCCATGCCTTACTGGGTCTATGCCGTGCAGCCGGCCGGCATCAAGGTGAATGGCGCGGTGGGAGTGACCTTTGCCATGCCCCCCCTTGACGCCAGCCATGCCTATGTGAGTCAAATCGGCACGCATGTCCTGCTGGTGGGGCTTGATCCGGCCTCCCTGCACCTTGTCCCGGTCGGCGTCGGTCGGGTGGATAGGGAGAACAACAGGGTCGTGAGTGTCGGTCCGGTGGCGCTGAAACGATTGGATGTGCTGGGCTATGCCATCGTTGAGCCGGAGCAGCAGGCCCTCCTGGCCCGTTTTGCGGCAGGGACCATCACCTTGCCGATGATGATTGGTGAACTGAATTGAGAAACGTGAGTCGTTATTGCCACCGGAGGAAATTGCAATGCAGACAATAGCCAAGCTCATGTTGGCTCTCTTGGTTCTCCTCTCCCAGGCGACGACCGCTAGCGCCGCCGGCAGCCTTTGGGATTGGGGGATACGCATCAAGGATCAATTTTACGACGCCCAGCAGATCACCACGGTTCCCGGCCTCGATTTGACCCGGTTCGATCAGGAGACCGGTATCGGCACCATTACCCTGACCTATACGGCCCCGGCGGAGACCAGCGGCCTCTTCCTGGGCATCTGGCTTGATCACGAGATCGATGCCACCCAGACCGGTTGGCTCAATGAATCAGGGCAGGCGGTGGGCACTCCGGCGGCGCGTCAATCCTGGGAGAGCGACGCGCACGGAGTGGTGGCCGGTGATATCCACGACCATATCTCCGGCCTGGGACCGGCAGGTGTTTCGGTGGTGCCGGGGCTGGACAACCTGGCCCGGGGCCAGGAGGACGATCTCTCCATGGCCATGGCCTGGACCGTGGACCTCTCCGAGGGCGACATCGCAACCTTGACCATCACCCTAACCGAGTCCACGGATGGGTTGCCCGCATTTTATCTTAAACAGACCGATGCCCAAAGCGGCAGTGCCATCTACCTGTACGGCGGCATGGCCATCGAACTGGCGGACAGCACGCCGCCCGTGACCACGGCCACGCTTGCCGGGAGCGCGGGTGAAAACGGTTGGTACACCTCGGATGTCAGCGTGACCCTGTCGGCAAGCGATGAGAAATCCGGGGTTGCGCAGGTCTACTCCCAACTGGATGAAGGGCCGGAAACGCCCGGCAACTCCGTTGCCGTGGCCGGTGCAGCAGTGCACACCCTGCACTATTACGCGGAAGATGCCGCCGGCAACAGAGAGACCCCGAACTCGCAAGAGATTAAGATCGACACCACGCCACCTGCTTCCACGGCGCAAGTTGACGGCACCATTGGCGCGAACGGTTGGTACACCTCGGACGTCACCGTGACTCTGTCGGCCAGCGAT
>CAYSFY010000194.1:0-8363 GCA_964430285.1 uncultured Desulfobulbia bacterium | reverse complement strand
CTCTTGTGCCAGTGCTTCACAAGCAGGGAGTGTCCGCCAGGTGGGTACGGCGAAAAAGGGCGGGACGGAGAAGTTACGCTTGCCGGAAGAGGTGGTGTTTGCGCATACGGGCGCGCAGGGTACTGGGATTGAGACCGAGGAGGATTGCAGCCCCGTTCTCCCCCTCAATGCGCCAATTGGTTTGCAGCAGCACCCGCAGGATGTGGTCGTGCTCCACCAGGTCGAGGCACTTGATGTCCGGAACTGACGGTTCCGTCCGCTCGGGGCCGGTGCCGAAGCGATCCAAGACCTGAAGCGTGGCCCCCGGGCTGCTGATCACCGCCCGCTCAATGATGCTCTCCAGCTCCCGCACATTGCCGGGCCAGTGGTACTCCTGCAAGGCGGTGATGGCCTGCGGGGGCACACTGGCGATGTGCTTGCCGATCTTTTTGTTGAATTTGGCCACGAAGTGATTGACGAACAGCGGGATGTCCTCCTTACGCTGGCGCAAAGGGGGGAGGGTGATGGGGAAGACATTGAGCCGGTAGAAGAGATCGGCCCGGAACCTGCCCTCCTGGATCTCCACCTCCAGGTTGCGGTTGCTGGCGGCGATGATCCTGAGATCGACCTTAATGGTGCGCGGATTGCCCAAACGCTCGAACTCGCCCTCTTGAATCACCCGCAGCAGCTTGCATTGCAGCTCCATGGGCATCTCTCCGATCTCGTCGAGGAAGATGGTGCCGCCGTCAGCCAGTTCAAAACGGCCGATCTGCCGGGTATGGGCCCCGGTGAAGGCCCCTTTTTCCCGTCCGAAGAGTTCGCTTTCGATGAGGTTGGCCGGCAAGGCCGTGCAGTTCACCGTGATCATCGGCCGGTTGTTGCGGGTACTGCGAGCATGGATGGCACGGGCCACCACCCCCTTGCCGGTGCCGGTCTCCCCCAGGATCAGCACCGTCGCATTTTGCGGCGCCACCTGCTCGACCCGCGCAAAGACCTGGGCGAGGCCGTTGTTTTGGCCAATAATGGCAGAGAGGTTATCGCGCTGGTCAACCTCCTGTTGCAGGTAGGTGTTCTCCGCCTGCAACCGCTCTTTCAGCTGTTTGTTCTCCTCGAACGCCACCATCAGCGACGCCTCAGCCCGCTTCCGTTCCTCGATCTCCGTCAGCAGTTGCTCATTGGCGCGGGTCAACTCGCTGGTGCGCTTGATGACGATCAACTCCAGGGTCTCATGGGCAAGCTTCAGTTCCAAGGCCAACTGGGAGTCAAGGGAGTGATCGACGATTGAGGTGAGGATACATCCCCTCTCCCTGGCGATAGTCGCCACCGTAACGCTTTGCAAGAGGCAGTTGATCACGGTGCCGTCCTTGCCCTTGAGGTCGAGTTTACACTGCTGGATGCCTTGGTTGCGCATGACCAGGTTAAGATGGCGGGCAAAGATCTCCCTCCCCTGGGCGTCGGCAATTAAAGGGAGAAAGGGGCTGTTGATCAACCGCTGCCGGTCGATGCCCAACAGTTTTGCCCCGCAAAGATTGACCTCCCGGATCAAGCCCCCCTCGTCAAAGGTGAAATAGCCGATGGGGGCAAAGTCGTAGAGTTCGATATACTTATTGCGCGACACCTCGTACTGCTCCTGGCTCAGACGCAACTCCGCATTCTGCATCTCCAGCTCGATTTGGTGGACCTCAAGCTCATGGATGAGTCGCTGCATCTCCTCCTGGGTGTAGGGTGGATGCCGCCGCGCCGTGTTGGTCAGCAACCGCTCTTCCGCTTGCCGACGGAGTTCAGTAGGGGGCGCTGGCACGGTAGTTTTTTTGTTGCCGCTGACCATGACGTCTTCTCTCGGTTATGCCGGTTTCGCAAAAACAGATCTACCGCCGCTGGCACCCTGCGCAACTTATCGTGTGTAGGCGGACAGCGAGTTTTTGGACTTTTTGCGAGACCATCCAGTTATGGAAACCCGTACCAACTCCGACGGAGGTCGTTCTCCTACCCCTTGGCGGCAAGCAGGGTGTTGAGCCGGGCATTCTCCCCACGCAGCTCTTCTTCCAAGCTCTTGGCCGCGGTGATGTCCGTAAAGGTAAGCACCACCCCGGCGATCACCTCCTCCACGGTGCGGTAGGGCATGATACGCACCGCAAACCAGCGGCCATCGCTGGTGGCGATCTGCTTCTCGGAAAAGACCAAGCTCCGCAGCACCTCGCGCGCCTCCTCGATCATCTCGGGGAAGAGGAGGTCGGTGACGATGTCGGAGAGCGGCCTGCCCACATCGCCCGGCAGCAGTTTGAACAGCTTGTTCGCCCCGGGGGTAAATCTCTGGACCCGGAGGCCGCTGTCCAGGAACACAGTGACGATTGCGGTGCTGTTGAGCAGGTTACGCATGTCGTTGTTCAGCCGCGCCAGCTCGTCCATTTTGGACTGTTGCTCGGCGTTTACCGTTTGCAGCTCTTCGTTTAAGGACTGCATCTCCTCCCTGGAGGTGGTCAGTTCCTCATTGGTGGACTGCAACTCTTCATTGGTGGACTGGAGCTCCTCGTTGGTGGACTTAAGCTCCTCCTGGGAGGACTGCATCTCCTCCCGGGTAGTCTGTAGGGACTCGCGCAGCTGCTGAACCTCCTGTTCCAGGGCGACAATCTTGGCCTTGGCGGATGACGAGGTCCTGGAACGGCCCAGGGAGGGTATCTCCAGGGGAGTGGCCACGTCGGTAAAAATGACCATCACCATCCCCCGCAGGGCGGCCGGCTCGGTGATGGCCTGGACCGTGATGTCAACGGTCTGGGTGCCGCCGTTGGTCCCCACCGTCACCCCCTTGACCGTAACCCGCTCTTGTTGCCGCAAGGCCTTTTTGAAGGCGCTGCCCAGATCAAAGCGCAGCCCTTCCCGGGCCATGGCAAAGATATTCCAGTTGGCCTTGCCGGCCGCCGGCTCAAGGTATTTCCCTGTCCGGCCGTTGATATAGACGATGTCGCCGGTGTCGGTGATCAGGACGGCAGGTGGGGAGTAGTGCTGGAGGAGCAGCTGATCCGCCATTTCTTGGAGATTGACCGCGGGTTTCAACATCGTTAACTCCTTGTGAACTCCAGGCAGGGGCAGGGCAATGGAGGCGGGAAAGAGAACCTGTTCGCGGGCGAGGATGGATTCGCGCCGCCGGTAGAGCCGCGATTTGACATGCACGGGGACGAAGAGGGCGGTGCAAGCGCCCACCGTCTCCGCACTCCCCAAAAACAGGAGACCGCCCGGGTTCAGGGTGTAGTGAAAGAGCGGCAGCAGATTCTTCTGCAGCTCCGGCGTCAGATAGATCAACAGGTTGCGGCAGATGAGGAGGTCCAGTTTGGTAAAGGGTGGGTCCATGATGACGTTCTGGGTGGCGAAGGTCACCATCTCCCGTATCTCCTTGCCAACCCGGTAGCCGCCCGGTTCGTGGATAAAAAAGCGGCGTAGGCGTTCCGCCGAGACGTCGGCGGCGATGTTCTCGGGATAGAACCCTTGACGGGCCTTGTCGATGGCATCCCGGTCCAGGTCGGTGGCAAAGATCTGCAGCGAGAAACTCGCCTCGGGCTTCTGTTGCTCCAGCACCTCCTTGAAGGCGATGGCCAGGGAGTAAGCCTCCTCTCCGGTGGAGCACCCTGCCGACCAGGCCCGCAGCATGCCGCCGTCAGGGCGGCCCTCGAGCAGGGCCGGGATCGTCTCGGCCTGTAACTGCTCCCATGCCGCCGGGTCACGGAAAAAGTTGGTCACCCCGATCAACAGTTCATTAAAGAGGAGTTCCACCTCTTGGGGGTTCTCCTGCAAGAAACGGACATACAGAGAGATCCTGCCGATCTGGTGGATGCCCATGCGCCGCTCGATGCGGCGGCAGACGGTGTTCTTCTTGTACAAGGAGAAGTCATGCCCCATCTTGGCCCGGAGCAGGATGATGACCTTTTCCAAGGCGTTTTGCTCTTTCATCTCCAGAGGGATCTCGCTCTTGGCGCTGTTGCGGGTGTGACGGAGATAGTCGATGATCTTGCCGGGCAACTCCTCCGCCGGGGCCACGATGTCCGCCAGCCCGGCGCTAATGGCACTGCGGGGCATGCTGTCGAACTTGGCCGAGGTCGGCTCCTGAACCAGCACCAGCCCTGCCTTCTCCTTGATGGCCTTAAGCCCCTCGGTGCCATCGGAGCCCATGCCGGAGAGGATGACGCCGATGGCCTGTCCTTGCCGGTCATCGGCCAGGGAGCGGAGGAAGAAATCGATGGGGAGCCTCAGCCCGCGGGCCGCGGTGGGCTCGAACAGGTGCAGCACCCCGTGGAGAATGGACATATCCCTGTTGGGGGGGATGACATAGATGCAGTTGACCTTGACCCGCATCCGGTCCTTGACCTGGAACACCTCCATGACCGAGGCGCGCTGGAGGAGTTCGGGCATGATCCCTTTATGGGTCGGGTCCAGGTGCTGGATGATGACAAAGGCCATGCCGCTCTTTTGCGGCACCTGGCGCAGGAACTGCTCCAGGGCCTCCAGCCCGCCTGCGGAGGCGCCGATACCAACGATGGGGAAGAGGCCCGGCTGGGCAGAGATGCCCTCTTCCCGGGAAGAAGGGGCCGGGTCGAGGGTCTGGTTTGCCGGGGACAGTCGTTTTTTCATGGGAATCACTATAGCATAATTCGCCGTGAAGAGACCGTATATTAATCTTGGGAAGCGCACAGGGTCTGCCGCTTTGCGATGGTGTTTATGGTCTGTGATCAATTGAGGGGTAAGGGATACGACCATCCCGTCACATTTGACGGTTCCGTTACATATGATACCCGTCGGTGACGGATTCTCAAGTCGTCGATTCTTGGCACGTTTAAATAGCCTATATAATCAACATATTGTGCTTGTTGTCCCCGTCGCGCACTCTGGTACGGATGTTGTAATTCATATACGCAAGACCCGTTGTTGCTCACCGCCCCTCGGGTGGGCGATGACTGAAGAGCGGGCAGAGAGGTCCGTTCATGAGGTGACATTGTCAGCTGAATGGGTTTGAGCCCCGCCGATAAAGCCGGAGTTGGACGGCATTACTTTTCTCTAAAAAGGAGGCAGCATGAAAAAAATATTGGTTACCGCCCTAATTGGGGCATCCCTGTTGGCGGCCTGTGTGGTGGTGCCGACAGGACGACATGGCCGCGGCGGCCAGGGTGGGATCATGATCGCACCGCTGCTGCCGTCGGTGGTGGTTTTGGATACGGAACCGTACTATTACCAAGAGGGTTACCACTATCACTATGTGAATAACAATTGGTACTACGCCAAGTCACGGAGTGGACCGTGGGCCGACTTGCCACGAGACCGCTATCCCCGAGAGGTCAAGTATAAGGGGAGAGGCAATGGCCGCGACCGCGATTACCGCCGTGATGACAATCGGAACTACGACAACCGCCGCGACGGCAATCGGAACTACGACGACCACCCCTATGATAACAGACGTGACGACGACCAGCGGTGATAGCGTTACCTGTCAATGGCTATACCCCCTTAAGCTTACGGATTTGATGACACAATGGGGATGGAGACAAGAGGATAGACCATGAAACATGTATTTCCGGGAACCATAATTTTGTTGGCCATGGCCTTTCTTTGCCCTGATCAAGCCAGGGCAAGGCTCAATATCGGCATTAACTTCTCCTTGCCCCCGGCCATCATTTTTGCCGAACCTCCACAAATGGTGGTGATTCCCGAGACTTATGTCTACGTGGCCCCATACTTGAATGTGGACATCTTTTTTCACCAGGGTTGGTGGTGGCGGCCGTGGGAAGGGCGATGGTATCGATCACAGCACTATAACAGCGGCTGGCGGCGATATCGGGACGTCCCCTCCTTTTATCGATCTGTCCCCTCGGGCTGGAGGCATGAGTTCAAGGAAAAGCGCTGGCAAGGGCATGATTGGCGCTACCAAAAAGTTCACCCCCAGGATGTCCGGCGTAACTGGCGCGGTTGGGAGAAGGGGAGACATTGGGAGCAGCAAAACAATTGGGGGGTCAAGGGCCTGCAACGACCACAGCAATCCCGGCCACCATCCGGGAGGGAGCAACGCTGGCAGGACCAGCCACAAAAACGGGAGGCACCTCAACGCTCCAATGACCAGCAAGGAAGAGATGGCAGAGAGAAGGACCGAAGGCAGGACCGAGGACAGGACCGGAGGGATGACAGACGTTAGGGGCCGTCACAAATAACGATTACAGATTTGCCATTGCCCATACGGCCCCTTTCCCCCCTGAGGGGGATGCCGTTGCCACGCATGGTCAGTAACTGTAATTCCTTGGCAACGGCTTAGTACGCAAAGAGAGCTAACAGCAAATAAGTTCTCTGCGCTGCTACCGGTCAACGTGAACAAATAAACATCACCCCCCCCCAAGAGGAAATTAAGCAAGGCGGGCTTCGAGCCAATCCCAAGGGTAGGGCGGCAGGGCTGCGGAAGCGAAAAAACTCCAAGCACGGGAGAAATCGATGAATGATAAGGAGCAGTACCAGCAACGGGGCCAGGCGCAGCTCGATGAGTGGCACAAGGATATCGCCAAACTAAAAGCCAGGGTTACAGTGGCCACAGGGGAGGCCAAAACCGCCATGGACAAGGAGTTTTCAGCTCTTGACCGTAGACTCGAAAACTACCAGGCCAAGCTTGCCGAGCTTGCCGCGGCAGGCGAAGAGGCCTGGTGCTCAGTCCAAAAAGAGGCTGAATCCGCTTGGGATGCCATGATGACTGCCGTGACCGATGCCTCGTCACGATTTAAGGATTAGCAAGGAGATTAGATTCTTCTTGGACGATCCCCAGGGGGGAGCTTTTTTTACCTAAGTGCTTGGACTGAACCTCTATTTTATTAAGGAGAAGATGCAATGGACGTATTCAAGATAGTGGCAATTGTGCTGATGGTAGCTGGAACCTTGGGCTTGGTGTATGGCAAGTTCAGCTACACCAAGGAGACCCAAGAGGTCAAGTTGGGGCCGCTTGAGTTGTCGGTCAAGGATAAGCAGACGGTCAACATCCCCATTGGGGCTGGCGTGGGCGCGATAGTGATTGGCGGGTTGCTCTTGTTGGTGGCGAGCAAGAAGACCTAGCTCTCCAGGCGCGCCGAGAACCGGGAAGATGCAGAAGTCGTAGCAAAAAAGATGGTCTCGCAAAGAGCCCAAAAACTTGCCACCGCCTACACCAGATCAACACGTTACCGCTGGTGACGGCGTCGGTTGAGCGGTTTTTGCGAAACCGACAAACATGACAATGACCGATTGGCATTTGCCAAAAACAAAAAAAGAGGAGAAGAGTTATGAAAAAACTGACTCACATGATGATCGCCGTTTTTATGGGCCTGCTGGCAACCGCCTGCGCCCCCAAGAACATCCCGCCCCCATTCACCCCCACCGACCTCAATGGCAAGGTGAGCAGTCATGAATACGTGCGCAAGGTGGACAACTTCATCGTCGTCTTCGACGACACCGAGTCCATGTACCTGGACCGGCTCTGGCAGAGCAAGCTAGAAAAGGCCAAGTTGGTCGCCAAAAATATGAACAACACCATCCCCACCCTGGATTTACAGGCCGGCATGCGGGTGTTCGGCCCGAGAAGTTATTCCATGGCCGACGGCAGTCCGCTCCAGTACGGCATGACCACCTACACCAAATCCGGTCTGGCCGATACGATTAATGCCGTCACCACCACCGGCGGCAATACCCCCATGACCCGGGCCATTGAACTGACCACTGCCGATTTGGCCAACACCAAGGGCGATAGTGCCGTCATCCTCATCAGTGATGGCGAAGAGAACATCAGGGTGCCGGCCGTGGAGGCCGTTCGCGCCATGAAGGAGAAGTATGGGGATCGGGTCTGCGTCTATACCATTCTGATCGGCGATAGCCCGGAAGGCCGGATCACCCTGGAACAGATCGCCCAGGCAGGAGGTTGTGGCTTTGCCACCGACGAAGAGGCGCTTAGCACCCCGGATGGCATGGCGGCATTTGTGGAAAAGGTCTTTCTGAAGAAGGGTGAGCCGGTAGCCGTCGTCGCCCCGCGGATGGTGCCGGTGCCGCCCGTGGCAGAGCAGAAATGCTTTACCGTTGAGCTGAAGGTGGAGTTTGATTTCGACAAGTCGTTTATCCGCTCCGAGTACTTTAAGACCTTGACCGCATTCGGCGACTTCATGGCTAAGTACCCCAATCATACCGTCAACCTGGAAGGCCACACCGACAATTACGGTACCGACCAGTACAACATGAAACTCGGCCAACGGCGCGCGGAGAGCATCCGCGCTTTTCTGCTCAAGTATTTCACCAACATCGATCCTTCGCGCCTGACAACCGTCTCCCACGGCGAGGCACAGCCCCTTGCCAGCAACGAGACCACGGCAGGCCGGCAGCAGAACCGTAGGGTATTC
>CAYSFY010000193.1:0-8433 GCA_964430285.1 uncultured Desulfobulbia bacterium | reverse complement strand
ACCCCGGCGGCAGTGGCCAGTTTCTTGATCGCCGGGAAGAGGTCGTTGTTGACAAAGTCGATCAGTTCCTCGCCGGTGATCCCTTCCGGGTCCTTGGCCCAGTTCGCCCAACGAAAACGGCTCTGGAGCGGGGATTTGTAGCCCGGCACGGTGAGCTGCCACTCCTGCTCTTTGTCGTCGAAAATTTTTAAGAAGAGCAGCCAGACGATCTGGCTGATGCGCTGGGCGTCGCCATCGACACCAACGTCCTTGCGCATGATGTCTTGAATAATTTTGATCAGTGTTCCTATGGGCATATCCGTGTTTCCGTTATTGAGGAGTCTCTTGCGAAAAGAGGAAAATACGGTCATTCCCGCATGATTCTAGCGGGAATCCATTCCTGTAACTCCGTAAAGAAACTGGATCCCCGACAAAAGCATTCGGGGATGACGGTCATTTTGCAAGAGGCTCTTACGTTATTGTTTTTCGTCACTCCCGCGTAGGCGGGAGTCCAGTAGTTCATAATAAATTTTCATATAGGTCTTTCCATTCTGGATTCCGTTCTTCGATAAGGCGCAACTTCCAGCTTCGATTCCATTTCTTGATCTGCTTCTCTCTCGTGATGGCGGCGACCATGTCTTCGTGCTGTTCGAAGAAAACCAGACGATGAACTCCATATTTTTGACTAAAGCCCTTTACAAAATCGTTCTTGTGCTCCCAGATTCGTTTCACCAAATCACTTGTGACACCCGTGTAAAGTGTGCCATTTTGTTTATTGGCCAAAATATAAACACATGGTCGTTTCATCTTTTCGGCCTAAAAACTGGATTCCCGCCTTCGCGGGAATGACGTTAGTGTGGGGAATGACGTTAGTTTCTGCACTTCCTGATCATCTTTCATGAACTATAGAGTGCCAATTCCAGCTCGTGCACGGCTTGATGATAATGATCCGGCCCGCCGAAGGCGCGGATAATCTCGATGGGGGTGCCGAATTGGGTGAAGGGCGAGACGGTGAGGATCTGCGTCTCTTCGATGTGCACCACACCTTCGTCGGCATATTTGTCCAGCAGGGCTTCGAGCACCTGCCTGGCCTGTTCTCCGTAGCGGGTGAAGTAGTTGCGTTTCTTGACCTGTTCCGCCCGTTCCTTGCGGGTGAGCGGCGGCATGTCCCAGGCCACATGGCAGACCAGGTCGAAAGGGTCGCAGTCCCGGCCAATCTCATCGGCCAAGGCTGCGAAGAAAACCCCTTCGTTGGCCAGTTCGTCGATGATAGCCTGCTTCTTTTCGGTACTACTCCAACGTTTGAGAAAGTCACCCAGCGAGGCGAACTCCTTAACCAAGGTCTTGCGGGTGTAATCCTTGAGCGATTCCGTGATCAGTTTGCCATTGGCATCGAAATACTGAACTCGCTCGGCTGCTACCTTGACCTCAACATTGGCGACCACATAGCGCCGCACCTTTGGCCCTTCATCATCAGGGCCAGGGTCAGCGATAGCAAACCCTTCACCGCCCTCTTCCGGCTCTGGATAGGGAGGGCCACCTCCAGGCAGTTCGTCACCCAGCTCATCCGGCGGTACTGGCGAATCCTCTGGGTGCTTCGGAGTGTAGACCTGCACCGGATCGCCATCGAAATCGGGGTCGGCAAAGAGCTCGGTCGCCTTCTTGAAATCGATGATGGTGAAGTAGTATTTGCCGTAGTCCTCGTTGATGCGGGTGCCGCGACCGATGATCTGCTTGAACTCGGTCATCGACTGGATGCGCTGGTCGAGGACGATCAGTTTGCAGGTCTGGGCATCGACGCCGGTGCTCATGAGCTTAGAGGTGGTGGCGATTACCGGATATTTGGACTCAGGGAAGATGAAGTTGTCAAGTTCGGCCTTGCCCTCTTCGTTGTCGCCGGTAATGCGCATGACATACTTGGCATTCTGGGCCACCAGGTCGCCGTTCTCGTTGACCAGGGCTTGACGCATCCGCTCGGCGTGGTCGATATTTTCGCAAAAGACGATGGTCTTGTCGAAGCGGTTGGTCTGTTTCAAAAACTCGCTGATCTTTTTCGCCACCAGCTGGGTGCGCTTTTCCAGCACCAAAGTCTTGTCGAAGTCCTTCTGGTTGTAGATGCGATCCTCAATCTCGTGGCCGTATTTATCGACCATGCCCATGTCGGGCCGCCAGCCGGCGAGGTCCTTGTCGAGATCGATACGCACCACCTTGTACGGGGCGAGAAACCCGTCGTCGATCCCCTGCCGGAGCGAGTAGGTGTAGATGGGATCGCCGAAGTAGTCGATGTTGGAAACCTCTTTGGTCTCCTTGGGGGTCGCGGTCAGGCCGATCTGGGTGGCCGATGAGAAGTATTCGAGGATTTGCCGCCAGGCTGAATCCTCCGCTGCACTCCCCCGGTGGCACTCATCCACCACAATCAGATCGAAAAACTCGGGACTGAACTGCTTATAGATGTTCTGCGCCTCCTCAGTGCCGGTGACGGCCTGATAGAGCGAGAGGTAGATTTCGTAGGACTTGTTCGCCTGACGCTTCTGGATCTTGGTCATCGCCGAGCCGAACGGTTTGAAGTCGTTGGTCATGGTCTGGTCGACCAAGATATTACGGTCGGCGAGAAAGAGGATTCGCTTTTTGGTCTTGGATTTCCAGAGCTGCCAGATGATTTGGAAGGCGGTGTAGGTCTTGCCGGTGCCGGTGGCCATGACCAGCAGGATGCGATTCTGGCCCTGGACGATGGCTTCGATGGTCTTGTTGATGGCCAGTAACTGATAATAGCGCGGTGTTTTGTTGCTGCCGTCGCTGTAGTAATCCTGGGTGACCACGTTGTTCTGCTGCTCGGTCAATCCTTTATGGCTCAGCCACCATTGCCAAAGCGTCTCCGCCGACGGGAATTCATGCAGGCCCAATTCGCGTTCGATGATGCCGTCTGCGGCAATCTTATTGTGGAAAAGAAAGCCATCCCCGTTGGAACTGAAGACAAAGGGTACCTGAAGCATCTCAGCATAACTCAGTCCCTGCTGCATACCATCGCCGATGGAGTGGGAGTTGTCCTTGGCCTCGATGACGGCAATGGGGATATTGGGCTTATAGAACAGGACATAATCAGCCCGCTTGTGTTGAGCGCGGGTATGCAGCTTGCCACGAACGATGATCCGTCCTTTGGTCAAAGGGAACTCTTCGCGGATTTGGGTGACAATATCCCATCCGGCCTGTTCTAAGGCGGGCAGGATGAATTTTGTGCAGATGTCACGTTCAGAGAGCTGCGTTTTGTTCATGATTCAGCTTTCCATCGGTCTTTACGCATCGAATTCTTGGGCAATTTTTCGGGTTACCTTCTGTTCAAGGGCTAAACTTGCACCTCTAAACAAATTATTGTGCTCTGTGGTATTGAAACCACCTTTCGCCTATGCTGCGCATAGTTAACCTACCTGAACTCAAAAACAAGGGGAATTTGCAAATCAAACTTCGGCTTTGTTACTATCAATTCTTGATAGTGGCCAAGAGGCTAACGGCATCTGATTTCTAGATTTTTGCGCTAAATGCACCCGGTCAATCGATACCTGGCGCCGTTTTTCACCCTTGCCAGGATTGACTTGTTACGCGATTTGCCATAAAGCTACAGATAGCTGTACATGTCCACTTAGGAGAAATGCCATGAATACAATCACGTACACCTCTGTTCGCAGCAACCTCGCGCAAACAATGGAAAAAGTTTGCGACGACCATGCTCCTGTCATCATTACCCGCAAAGCAGCCCAGTCCGTTATCATGATGTCTCTTGATGACTATGAAGCACTCGAAGAGACCGCCTACCTCCTGAGAAGTCCCAAGAATGCACGCCGACTCCTTGAGGCAATTGCTGAACTTGAATCAGGCAGAGGGACAGAAAGAGAGCTTACCGATTGAAGCTGATATGCTCCGAACATGCCTGGGACGAATATCTGTATTGGCAAACTGCCGATAAGAAAATTTTGAAGCGGATCAACACCTTGATTCGTGACATGCAACGCATGCCATATGAGGGCATCGGAAAACCGGAGCTTCTGCAGCATGGCCTCGCGGGATATTGGTCTCGCAGGATCACAGATGAGCATCGCCTTGTATACAAGGTTGAAAATGACTCTGTTCTAATTGCCCAACTCCGCTACCATTATTGACGGTCTCGCAAAAATCGCTCAACCATCGCTGGGACGCCCCGTAACACACTGAAATCACATTGGCAGATGGTCAGCTTCACGACTTTTTGCGATTACATCATGATTTGATTCCATCTCCGTTTAACAAGCTGCGTGACTACACGCTGAATGGGGGCTTAGGGCTTCATCTCGCCACCAGCAAGGAAAAAGGGGTTACAGGCTTAATGCTTGGAGCCCCCTTTTCCTTTTTTCATTAAATTGGTTGTGAATTTTTTTTCGTCATTATAAGCTGTTCCTTAAAAAGAGCCAATGGCGCGGGTAGGCCATTCCCCGATAACGGCAAGCTGTGGATTGATGATATGGACCAGTTAAAGGACTTTGGCGGTAAGGATACGATCGAACAGATCATTACCCTTGATATCATTAGGGAGTCTGGGGCGGTGGAGGCCTTGCCGGACCTCTTGGAGTTGTTGGCCAACCCCCTGGGCGATAATGCCGTGGACGAGATGGTCTATCATGCCACCTGCGAGCTGCTGCATAACCGCGAAGCGGACCTCATCGGCGGCCTGCGTCATGCCTCGGTCACGGTACGGCTGCTCTGTATTCGGCAGGCAGGTGATGACCTCATGCCGGCGACCCTCCCGGTGTTGACAGGACTGCTTAACGACGAGGCCTCCCCGGAGATGCTGGCCGAGCTGCTGCACACCCTGGCCAAGTTCAAGGCGCCCTCCCTGGTGGAGACCTTGATCCCGTATCTGCGCCACGAAGATGAGGCCGTGGCCGGTCTGGCCATGGAGGCCCTCGCCGCCACCGGCGACGTCAAGGCCAAGGAGGCGCTCTTGGCCTTGATCAAGGCCGATCTCGATGCCATCACCGCCAGTGGTCGGTGTGATCTCAGAACCGCCATGGTGTTGAACAGCCTCGCCAGCTTCCGTGACGAGGAGATCAATGCCTTTCTCATCTCCCACATCCACCACCCCACCCCTTCCTTCCGCAAGGTGGTGATCAGCACCTTGGCCGCCATGGGTGCCGTGGTCCTGCCGGCCTTGGAACAGTGCCTGGAGCAGGGGGGCAAGGACGAGCGGATCATGGCGGCCAACATCATCGGCATGACCGGCCAGCGCAAGGGGGCCGACATCCTGGTGGCCCAGTTCGACAAAGGGGGAACCCTGGACAGCAATCTGCGCTTCGCCATCTACGAGGCCTTGGGGCGCATCAACTCGCTACGCAGTATCATCGGTCTCGCCGATGGACTGGCTGAGGAGGATGAATTGGTGCTGATCGCGGTGGTCACCAGCCTAAATGACCTCTGCAATCCCGGGGTGGTCAAGAACGTGAACGAGGCCTTGGCCAAGGGTGGCGCCCAGAGTCAGCGGATCATGCAGGCCATGGTGACCGCCCGGGCCGGACATCTCTTCCGGGCCGTCTACGAGGCGGGTGAGCATGCCGCGGCCTTGATCGAGACGGCCCGCCATTCGGGCAATCAGGAGGCCCTTGCGGTCTTCCGTGCCCAACTTGGCCGCGTGGATGGCGACCAAGCGGCGGCCGATCGGCAGCGGTTGGAGGATGTCGCTCCGGGGGCGCAGGCCACGCGGCGGGTACTGGCCGCCGATGACTCCAAAGCCATCCTCTCCTTCTACAAGGCCGTGGCCGCCGATATGGGGATCGAGTTGATCACCGCCAACGACGGCCAAGAGGCCTTCGACTTCCTCCAGGGCGCGACCAACACCATCGATCTCTTGGTCACCGACATGAACATGCCCAACATGGATGGCATCGAGTTGACCCGGGCGCTGCGGCAACAGGCCCAGTGGACCTCTCTCCCCATCTTGATGGCCACCACCGAATCCGAAAAGAGCCAGACCGACATCGCCGCCCAGGCCGGGGTCAATGGCTTCATCTCCAAGCCCTTTACCAAGGATCAGTTCAAGGATAAGTTGGCCACGATGTTTGCTTGATGGTCACCCCTCCACGGTCGTTGCCCCCCTGGCCCATCTCCGTTACCTGTTGCCCCTGGCATCTGGGTCTGCCAAGGGTGTTTAGCCCTCTCCTGGCCCGGCCCCCCGCTCCCTCTCCCAATCATTCCCAACACCCAGAAGAGTGGTGACGTCCGCTGCCGACGCCAATTTGTTCTCTGCAGGCGAGAATGGCCGCGGGTCGGATTCATAATGTCAATGGACATAAAATCTGCTATGATGACGCTGCCTTGGCGAGCCAGGGGGGTGTTGCCGTGGGCAACTCAACAAAATGAGTGTTTGCTCAAATCCAGTAAACAGGAAAGGGAACCATGAAGGGAATTATCCTGGCCGGCGGCTCCGGCACCAGGCTCTACCCGTTGACCAAATCGGTCAGCAAGCAGTTGATGCCGGTCTATGACAAGCCGATGATCTACTACCCCTTGGCCATCCTGATGCTGGCCGGTATCCGCGAGATCTTGGTGATCACCACCCCGGAGGACAACAACCAGTTCCAGCGGCTCTTGGGCGATGGCAGCCAGTGGGGGATCAACATTCAGTATGCCATCCAGCCGCAACCCGGCGGTCTGGCCCAAGCCTTCCTGATCGGCGAGGAGTTTATCGGCGGCCGACCGGTCTGCTTGATCCTGGGCGACAATATCTTCTATGGCCACGGCTTCTCCGAGATCCTGCAAGAGAATGCCAAATTGACCAAGGGGGCCACGGTCTACGGCTACTATGTCCGCGACCCCCAGCGCTACGGGGTGGTCTCCTTTGACGACCAGGGCCGGGCCACCTCCATTGAGGAGAAACCCGAGCAGCCGCGGTCGAATTACGCGGTCACCGGTCTCTACTTCTACGATAACGACGTGGTCGCCATCGCCAAGGGGATTAAACCCTCCGCCCGTGGCGAACTGGAGATCACCGATGTCAACAATGTCTACCTCCAGCGCGGCGATCTGCGGGTGGTGCGCTTGGGCCGGGGCACGGCCTGGCTGGACACCGGCACCCACGCCTCGCTTCTGGATGCGGGGAACTTTATCAAGGTGGTGGAGGACCGGCAGGGGTTGAAGCTGGCCTGCCTCGAAGAGATCGCCTATCGCATGGGGAATATCACGCTGGAGCAGCTGGCCCGCTTGGCCGACCCGTTGCGGAAAAACGGCTATGGCCAGTACCTGCTCAGGATTGTTGATGAGGAGTCTCTGCGCTTGCGGCAGTTGGGCGGGGAAGGGGAGGGCGAGGGATGAAATTTTTCCCGACCCGCATCCCGGAGGTGGTGGTGATCGAGCCCCAGCTCTTTGGCGACCACCGCGGCTTTTTCATGGAGACCTGGCAGCAGCGCGCCTTTGCCGAGGCCGGTATCGATCAGACCTTTGTCCAGGACAACCATAGCCGCTCAAGCCAAGGGATACTGCGTGGCCTCCACTACCAGATCCAGCACCCCCAAGGCAAATTGGTGCGGGTGATCAGCGGTGAGGTCTTTGATGTGGCCGTGGATATCCGTCAAGGGTCGTCCACCTTTGGCCAGTGGGTGGGTGAGCGGCTCTCCGCCGCGAACCGCCTGATGCTCTGGGTGCCGCCGGGCTTTGCCCACGGCTTTTACGTGATCAGCGCCGAGGCGGAGTTCCTCTATAAATGCACCGATTTCTATGCGCCGGCCCATGAACGCGCCATCCTCTGGAACGACCCGGCCTTGGCCATTGACTGGCCCTTGGTAGGGGGAGCGGCGCCGGTGTTGTCGGCCAAGGATGCCGCTGCCCTGCCCCTTAGGGACGCCGAGGTGTATGGGGGAAAGGTGAAGGGATGAAGGTGCTGTTGACCGGGGCGGGGGGGCAGTTGGGTTGGGAGGTGCAGCGCGCCAAGCCTGCCGGGGTGGAGATGGTGGCCTTGGCCTCCGGGGCGCTGGATATCACCGACCCGCAGGCCGTGGCCCGGGTGGTGGCGACGGAGCGGCCAGGGGTGATTATCAACGCGGCGGCCTATACCGCCGTGGACCGGGCGGAAGAGGAGCGCGAACGGGCCTTTGCCGTCAATGGCCAAGGGCCCGCCAACCTGGCCCGAGCGGCGAGGGAGCACGGGGCGCGGCTGGTGCACATCTCCACCGACTTTATCTTTGACGGCCTGCAATCCACCCCCTATCGGCCCAGCGACCCGCCCCACCCCCTGGGGGTCTACGGCCAGAGCAAACTGGCGGGGGAGGAGCGGATCATGGCCATCACCGCGGGGCATGACACCACCATCATCCGCACGGCCTGGGTCTACTCCGCCCATGGCCATAACTTTGTCAAGACCATGCTCCGGCTGATGGCCGAGCGGGAGGCCATGGCGGTGATCAGCGACCAGGTGGGCACCCCCACCTGGGCCGC
>CAYSFY010000192.1:7353-8513 GCA_964430285.1 uncultured Desulfobulbia bacterium | reverse complement strand
CCAAACTCAAGAGAATTTGCAGCCGGTTTTCATCCGACAGGGCCTTGGACAAGAAAGCGGAGCCCTTCATGTCCGGTTTCGCAAACTCTTGCTGCATCTTTCCCACGCGCTATCTCGACAAAGTTGATGGTGTTCCGCCCATGGCAGGGGCAGTGCTTCTCTTGTAATATAAATATCCATTTCAGTCTAGTTCAGTCTAGGTGCTTGATCAGTGCTGAACGCACCATCTCTTCGAAATGAGAGGGCAAGCTTCGTTCAAGCGTGAGTAATGGCTCTGCGTTGCGCGGCAGGTTATTGGCAATTCTATGGAATAAGCTGGATAGTGCTGAGGTGGGGTTTATCGAGCGGAGGGTATCTCCATGTACCCTGACATCCTTGGCGCATGGAGACCTGACGCGCTTGCGCCAACAACAAAAAAAACAGCGGTGGGAAAGAGGGGCGGGGGGAAATGGAGCATGGGAGCGGTGGCGCCAACCACCTTGCGCATATCCTCAAAACTCATAGCGGCTCTGGAGATAGAGCGTGTCGTTGCGGTCGAGTTGGCCGAACTGGCTCCAGGGCTCGCCGCCGCCAAAGAGGTTGGCCCCCAGCGCCGCCCACACCTGGTCGGTGACATTGTATTTGACCTCGGGGTTGACCAGATAGTCGGCGCCGGAGATGCCCCACAAGGTGAACAGGGAGAGCTTCACGGTCTGGTGCTTGAGGAGTTGGGTCAGGCGGACGCTGATCAGGTCGCGCAGCCGCTCCTCGGCAGGCACCCCCGGCGGCAGGGTGGCGGTATAGGCGCCATAGTCCAACATCCTCTCCCCATAATACTGGAGGCCGACGGTGAAATCTTCCCACAACTGGCGCTGATACCCTACCAGAAACCGGGCCTGGCTGTTGGGGAGCAGGGGATTGTCGCCGTCCCGGTCATCCCGCGACGCGTAGTAGCCGGCCTCCAGGCTGACGACGCCGCTTAAGGCGTTGCCCTGAAGACTGGCACCATAGACCGCGAGTCTCGGGTAGCTGAGAGTCAACCGGGTGGGGGCGCCAGGGTCATCGGGTTGCATGGCGGGCTGCCGGAAGAATCCTCGATAGCCGTACAACGACACGTCAAAGCCGGCGAGGTCACGGTAGGCGCGCACCGCGACCTCGGTATTGTCAAGGCTTGAGTCCGG
>CAYSFY010000192.1:0-7338 GCA_964430285.1 uncultured Desulfobulbia bacterium | reverse complement strand
CGCCGCTTGCTCACACCCGGCAGCGGGTCATACAGCCAGAAGCGCTTGCCGTCCGCAAAGTGGTTGGCCGTGAACAGGGGGATGGCGATCACCTCGAACGAGGCAAAGCCGGGATAGAGGCCGACCTTGACGCCATCCACCCCCTTTTTTAGATATTCGAGGGGCTGGCCGCTAAAAAAGGCCTCGTAATCCTTGGGAAAGAGGTCGTTGATGAACACCAGGTCGCCCAGCCCCCAGGTGACCATCTGCCGGCCAAGCTTACAATCCCAGGAGGTGGCGGTGTAATCGACCGTACCCTCCCGCAGCTCCAACTCCTCCTCGTCATCCAGGTGATCCCAGGCCAAGTCGCTCTTGACAAAGAGGCGGAGCGCCCCCTGGTCCGCCTCCAGTTTGAGTTGGCCCCGTTCTTCGGCCAGCTTGGAGTCCCGGCCATCGGGGTTTGCTGAGGCGGTGTCCAAGGCGTAATTTCCCTGCACGAACCCGTGCAGGCTGAGCGTCGCCTCGCCGGCCTTGGCATTCAGTAAAAACGAGGCCATAAGCCACGCGGCGAACCAGGTCCGGGGTGTCGGCATGGCCAGACCCTTTATTCGATCCACTTCTTTGGCGGCTGCCGGAGAAAGCGCTCCGAAAAGAGCCCCTCCTCCAGACCGACATTGTAATCCTGACTGCCATAGGAGACCTCGGTCCGGTGGCCACTCTGCAGATTCCTCATGGTGCGCTTGGTGATGGTGGGGAAGCCCTTGACCTCTTGCACCGCATCGGCGCTGAAGACCCTGACCGTTGCGCCGCTGTGGTCATAGTACTCCTCCTTCATGGGCAGATAGGTCACCTTGTCGATCCAGGAGAGCTTATGGCCGTAGTCCGCGCTCTCCGCCTTTTTCGGGGTGCCCTTGACCACGAAACACTCCTTGCCGTTCACTGCTTCTTCCCTCAGCAGTTCGTGCGTATCATCCGCCAGATCCCGGCCGGAGACATCCTCGTAGGTGAAGTCCGAGCCGACGAAACTCGCCTGTTTGTCCTGCATGGCGATGCGCCGCACCATGTTGATGGCCGGGACGAACAGCCAGCGGTCGTCGTCTTTTGCCGGATACTTGAAGACCATAAAGGTCATGTCTTTCACCTCGGCGGGCTGAAAGAAGTAGATGAAGTACTTCTGCTCGCCGCCGGCCTCGCCGCTGTTCAGGCGTAGCATGGTCATCTCCCGCACCCTCTCCTGGCCGCTTGGGCTGATCAATTTCATCATCACCCGGGCCTTGAAGTCCTTGCCGGGGTAGAAAAAGGCGGTCTGTGACTTGCGGGCGATTTCATCGGCAGGGGGGGCCGCCAAGGCGGTGGCAACAAGTGCGATGGTCATGAACAGGGAGATCCAGACAAGCCGTTTCATGTTACTCTCCTTGCAAGAGCCAGCCCTGCATCAAGGTGATGATGGCCGGCAGATAGATGATGGTCGTGAGGGCGCTGAGCAGCATCATGCTGACGATAAAGGCACCCACGGTGATATACGGGGTGAGCGGGGCGAACAGCATCACCGAAAAGGCGGCGGCGAAGAGCAGGGCGTTGCGCATGATCCCTTTGCCGGGCCGGGCCGCTGTCCAATCCAAGCTGTCGCCGAGAGGCTCGCTACCTTGGGCCTTAGCCCGCCGCAGACGAAAGCGGCCCACGAAGTGGATGGCGAAATCCACCGCCATGCCCAACGACAGGCAGGAGAGCACGGAGATCGGCATGTCGAAGTCCTTGCCCATGAAACCGATGACGCCGTAGAGCAGGAGGATGGTGAACAGCAAGGGCACATAGCTGACCACGGCCCATTTGAGCGAGCGGAAATTGATCACCAGGATCACGAAGACCATGACCAGGGCCGCCAGGAACCCTTTTACCATGTCCCAGAGCACCTCGTTGTTCCAGACCAGGTTGAAGTAGGCGATACCCGCCGGTTTCAAGGCGATGGCCAGGGGATGGAGTTGGGCATACTCGTCCATGGCCGCGATCACCTGGCGCATGGCCTGGGCGTCCCAGCTCTTCAACTGCACCCAGACATTGGCCTGGCGGAAGGGGTAGTCCACCACATTGTCGAGGTCGGAGGGGTTGGCGGACATGGCAAACAGGAAGAGGTACTGACCGATCTCCTCCCGGGTCTCGGGGACCTTGGCAAACCTGGGGTCGTTGTCGTGCAGCACCTGGTTGATCCGTTTCACGTAATCGACCACGGAAAAGGTCTTGCCCACCATGGGCAGGGTCTCCAGGTGGCGCTGGAGACCTTCGAGATAACGCATGGCAGAGGGGGTTTTCATGAAGTCGTCCTCCTTGGCGCTGGCAACGACGTAGGCGAGGGAGGTCCCGCCCAGGGCCTGGTTCAGCACCCGGTCCGCCGTCCTGATCTCGCTGTTGGCCTTGAACCACTCCACCATGTTGTTGTTGACGTGAATCCGGGTGACGCCAACCACGGCGCCAAGGAGCAGAAGGCCGCCCACCAGCAGGGTGGCCCGTGGCCAGGTGCTGCCGATCCGGCAGAGCCGCATCAGGAAACAGGCGGCCCGGCTTAGGTGGATCTCCTCGCCCGCGGTTAGCCGCTCGATCTTGTCAGCCGGAATAAAGGTGAGCAGAGCCGGGACCAGGGTAAAGCTCAAGAGCAAAAGCAGCATGGTGCCGAAGGCCACGCCAAAGCCGAAGACCTTGACCGGGATGATGTTGGCCAGCATCAGCGAGGCAAAGCCCACGGCGGTGGTGATATCGGTGTAGATGAGGGGCTTGCCCACCGCCTGCATGGTGTCGAGGATGGCGGCCCGCCGCTCCCCCCGTTCATGGAAGCGGAAATAGAACTCGTTGAAGATGTGGATGCTGTCGGTGGCAATGGCCATCAGGAAGACCGGGCTCATCGAACTCATGATGTGCACCGGGTAGCCCATGCCGATAATGAGCCCCATGCTGCAAATGATGATGATCATGGCCGGCGCCATGATGGCCATGGCCAGGAAGAGGCTCTTGAACATGAAAAAGGCCACGCCGCACATGATCATGCCGGCCATGGGCGCGAACATGCCCATGAGCTTGAACATCTCGGTACCAAAGGTGTCGCGGGCCACCGGATCACCGGCAATGGAGTAGCGCTCCGCCCCTGTTTCACCACCCACGATCTCGCGGATGCGGTCGGCGACCTCCTTGCCGTTCGCCCCCTTCTCCAGCGGGATGTAGATGGCGGTGGTCTTGCCGTCTTTGGAGATAATGCGATTGAGGAACAGGGGGTTGTCCGTCAAGGCCTGCCGCAGCTTCCCGAGCCCCGCCTCCTCTGCCGGCACCGCGGTCATCAGCGGCGCCACCCGCAAGGCGCCATCCTCCATGGTGACATTGTCGATGGTGGTGAAGCTTGCCACATCGCGGGCCGCGACCCCGCGCAGCCGCACAATCGCCTCGGTGATCCGCTTGATCTTGGCCAGTGTCCCCGGATTGACTACCCCCTGGTCGTGGGTCACGCCGAGGACGATCATGTCCTCGTAGAGGCCAAAGGTCTTCTCCACCCCGTCATTGCCCACCCGCACCGCTGAGGTGGCGGGCAGCATGTTCTTGGGGTTGGTGTCCGTGGTCATCCGCGGAAACTGGGTCAGGAAGAGCATGGCCAACAGCACCGACAACCAGACCACGCTCTTGGGATGATCGACGGAGAAGAGGACCAGGGCGTTTTTACGCATCGTTGCCTCCTCTCATGGCCAATGGCTGAAGCCGTGCTTCATCTTGAACAGAAAGTAGTGCTCAAAGGCGAGCTTGAGCCCTTTTGCCCACACCACTTTATGGATGTACGACACTTGACGGGGCGGTAAGAGCGGCCAGGCCTTCATCAGGGCGGCGGTGTTGCCCATGTCCATGAGGCAGATCACCGCCAACTCCTCCGGGCTGGGGAGCGGCGCGCCTGTTATTTCGGCAACAATGGTGGCGGCGGCCACCTTCGCCATCTTCACCGTCATCGAGCCGGTCTTGGGGACACCCACCGGCACCGGCGTCGGCTCCGGCGGGGCGATGGCCATGGCCACGCCGATCACGAAGATGTTCTGGTGCTTGGTGTGGCGGTAATGGTGGTCAACCGGCACGAAGCCCCGGGGGTTACCCAATGGCGCCACCGCCGGCACGCCCTTGAAGGGCGGGGCGATCATGGCCAGTTTGAAGGGGATTTTTGTGCCGTCCTGCAAGCGGATCTCCCCAGGTGCCACCTCGGCAATGGCCTGGTTGACGATGGCCTTGATCTCCTTCTCCGCGAACTCGTCTTCCATGAACCGCCTGGAGTTGCCCAGGCCGCCCACCCCCATGTGGCCAAGATAGGGCTCGGAGGTAAGGTAGAGGATCGGCACCTTGTGCCGCATCTTAAGCCGCCGCAATTCGGCATCCATCTCAAAGGCCAGTTCGTAGGCAGGGCCAAAACAGCTCACCATCTGGGCCGAGCCCACCACCACCGGTCCCGGATTCTCCAGAATCGACTGCCAACTCTTGCCGGTGCGCACCGCCTGGTCCAGGGTGAAGGTGCAATCGGTGTGGCCCTGGTCCGGCCCTAGGCCGGGGATCTCCTCGAAGGCGAGCTGGGGGCCGGTGGAGACCACGAGATAGTCATAGTCGAGCTCGCCGGCCCCGGTGCGCACCCGGCGTAACTCCGGCTGCACCTCCAGGGCCGCGGCATGGACGAACTTGATCCCGCGAGGCCCGAGGATGTCGGCGACCTTCAGGGTGATCTCCGCGGGCTTGCGCCACCCCATAATCAACCACGGCAGCGACGGCAGAAAGACAAAACGCTCCTCGGCGCTTACCACCGTCACCTCGGCCTTCGGGCCCAGCACTCTCTTCAGTTCCATGGCCGCGGTCAGCCCGCCGAAGGAGCCTCCCAGCACAACGATTTTAATCATAGCCTGTTCCTTGTGTTGTGTTCGTTTACTCCATGCCAAGGTGGCGGCGGATGACGGCTTCGACCACCTCCTCGGCGATGTCGGCACCTTCGGTCACAATGTCGTCTCCCACCATGATGGCAGGCGCCACCGGCAGGTCCAGGGCATAATACTCGTCGGTGTGGTACTCCGCCTTGGGTTTGTGGATGACCTCGATTTCAACCGCATACTTGGCGCCCAACCTGGGCAGCATCTCGGTGAAATGGGTTCAAGAGTTGCCAAGGGGCGCGTTCAAGAAAAAACGGATCTTGAGCATGATGGTTCACTCCTCGTTATCGGTCGTGGTCAGAAGACCAGGTTCATGTCCGCCGGGATGACGGTGCCGGTGTAATAGCTCTCCGGGTCGGCCAGGACCACCCCTTCGACAAAGTCATCGTCCTTAAAGGCGAAGACCTCTTTATTCAGGGGGCAGGCGAGCAGTTTGGCCCCCTCCATGTGCAGCATGAGCAGCATATCCTCGGGCATCGGCAGGTTCATGGCCTCCATGCGGGCCATCACCTTTTTCTGCTCCTCCTCCGGCTGGTCCGGCAGGCATTTGAGGTGGTTGATCTTCTCCTTGTGCACGGCGTTGATCCCCCGGGAGCCAAAAAAGATCGTGACCTCGGCCCCGGCTCGTTGCAGACTGATGGCGGTCATCAGGCCGTTAAAGACTTGGCAGAGTTCGTCATGGAAGATCATGATCGACACCTTTTTCTTTCCTTGCATACCGCTACCTCCGTGAGTTGAAGTGTCGTAACTGTTCAGCAGCACCACATCCGCGGAGTTTATCCCCCCTCGCGGGGGAGCACAAGCCTGCTCACATACTGAAGTATAGCTTGCAGGCTTGTTTCGCGCATCTGCAGCGCTGCTGCACAGTTACGGTCCGTGCCCAATAGCCCGTTTGTTTCCTGGGTTGGTCTCAATGCCCGCTGAGGATTTGATACCACATCCTGAGGCCGGTGATGGCGATGATCACCGCAATGGCCAGGCGCAGGTGCTTGGTGCTGGTTTTTTTACTCACCCGGCCTCCCAGTTGGGCGCCGGGGATGGTGCCGACCACCAGGGCCAGGGCGTAGGGCCAGAGGATCTGGCCGGTCACCGCTTTGCCGATGGTGCCCATGATGGCGCCTAGGAGCACGATGCCCAGCGTGCTGCCGATGACGATGCGGGTCGGGATGCCCAGGAGATAGATCATGACCGGGATGTAGATAAAGGCGCCCGGCGCCCCCACCATGCCGCCGAACAGGCCGATGCCCAGGCTGATCGCCGCTGCCAGGGGTTTGTTGTAGACCAGGTCCTCGGGTTTCATGTCCATCCCTTGCTCGCGCTTGGGAACGAACATGGTAACCGCCGCAATGATGGCCATGGTGGCGAAGATGGCCAGCAGAAAGGCACTGTTCGTTTGCTTGGAGAAGAGCGAACCTCCCAGGTTGCCCAGGGCGTTGCAGAGCCCCATGGTGAGGAGCAGCGATTTGCTGACGAACTTATTTTTGTGATGGACGATCAGGCCGGAGAGCGAGGCGGAGAGGACCTGCACCATGCTCACGGCGGCGACCTGCTTCATGTCGAGGAGGCCAACTCCCAAAAGGGGCGGGACATACAAGAGCAGGGGGATCATGAAGATGGCGCCTCCCAGGCCCAGCAGGCCGGAGAGAAAGCCGCCTCCCAGGCCCAACATGACAAGGGTGATCAGAAAGGATAGTTCCATAATAGACTCCTTTTCATTGTTGATTACGATTTGCGCTACCGGCTTTATCCCCCCCCCCTTGGGGGAGGTTCAGGGTCGCGGTAGCCCCAGATGACGGGCGATGGCCATCTCCAGGGCCGACCCGTCAATGTCCTTGCCTTCGGTGATAATCTCGCCGCCCACCATGATGGCCGGGGCCTTGGGCAGGCCAAGTTCGGCATAAGCCATGGTCTGGTACTCTTGGCGCGGTTTGGAGATCACCTCAATGGCATCGGGGAATAGCTCGCCCAACCTGGGGAGCATGGCCTGAAAATGGATTCAGGTCTTGCCATTGGGTTCATTGAGAAATACGCGGATCTTTGCCATCTCACTCCTCCTCCTTCATCGTTGTTGTCTCTGGGTGTTTATCTGAGCAAGGTTGGCGACTGCTGGCGGAGTTCCCGCAGTCGCCCATCCCCGCGTGTCCATGACTGGGTGCGCGCTCTGCGCACTATTTCGTTGCTTCTCTCTTCAGTTTGGCCAGGAGGAAATCGGCGCCACTCCTTGACAGCCCCAAGTCGGCAGCCAAGGCCAAGGGTTCCGCGCCAGGGTGTTTTGCCATGTACCCCAGGGCTTCCTCTTCCAGCTCTTCGAGCCAGTTTTCAAACAGTTCCAGGATGCCCGGATCGGTGACCGCCATCAGTTGCTTGGACTGGGCCACCTTGTGCACCAGGGTTTGACACATCTGTGTTGGGTCGACACCTTCGC
>CAYSFY010000191.1:7483-8560 GCA_964430285.1 uncultured Desulfobulbia bacterium | reverse complement strand
CTGTAACTTCTTGATGTTGTGTAGGCGGATGGCAAGTTTTTGGACTTTTTGCGAGATTGTCAAGTTTGACGGTTTCGCAAAAACCGCTCAACCGCCGCTGGCGCGCCCCGTAACACCTTGAAACTGCATGGGCGGATGGTCAGCGTCACGACTTTTTGTGATTCCATCAAGCTTGCCGCAAGGTAACGGCTCAGGCCTCTAAGCGCGACATGTTTAGCCGGTGCGCCACAGAGAAACGCGAGATCGACGGCCTGCCGCTATCATCACTGTGGTCTGTTTATGGGGCCAACAGCCTATCACCGGAACTGCCTGAGCCGGTAGCGACTTTTCCATATACTTTAATTCTAGCAGACAACCGCTTCCAGTGAGGATTTAATCTGTGTCGGTTTCGCAACAACCGCTCAACCGATGCCGGCACACCGTGTAACTTCTTGATATTGTGTAGTATGGTGGCGTATTTTTTGACTTTTTGCGAGATGGTCAGTTATGGTTGCCTCTGCTCCCGCCCGTCCCCCAGGCGCACGGGGCAGGTCAGGCAAAACTCGCTGCCCTGGCCATGGACACTGGTGACCCTCACCTCGCCGCCCAGGATCTCGGTGGCGATCTTTTTGACCAGATACAGACCCAGGCCGGTACCCTTGACCTGCATATCCTCCGGGAGCTCAAGCCGGACAAAGGAGGCGAAGAGTTTAGGCAGGTCTTGCTCCTTGATGCCGATGCCAGTGTCCTTGATCGAGATGGTCACCATCTCCTGGCCGCCCGCCTGTGCTTTATTCCCGACCGGAGTGGCCTTGATGAGGATCATCCCCTCCCTGGTGAACTTGGCGGCGTTGCCCAGCAGGTTGACCACGCACTGGTAGAGGCGGCGGCGGTCGGTGCGCATGGGCAGGTGGATCGCCTCCACCCGCAGGGTGATCCCCTTGGCGGCGATGTCCGGTTGGTTCAAGGCCACGGCCTCGGTGATCAGGTCATGGAGATCGAACTCCACCGGGGTGCTCTCCAACTTCCCCGCCTCGATCTTGGAGACATCGATGAGGTCGTTGATCAGCGCCAGCAGGTGCTTGCCGGTACGCAGCA
>CAYSFY010000191.1:3425-7473 GCA_964430285.1 uncultured Desulfobulbia bacterium | reverse complement strand
TGGAGAAGCCGATGATCGAGTTCAATGGCGTGCGCAGTTCATGGCTCATGGAGGCGATGAACATGGATTTTAGGCGATCGACATCCTGGAGTTTGAGGTTGGCCGCATGCAGTTCTTGGGTCTTGTGGTGGAGATCCTCGACGATATTCATCAGCGCCTTCTGGGTCTCCTCCACCTCCAGGGTCTTCTGCTCCAGGTCTTGGGTGCGCAGGGCAACGCGCTCTTCGAGCTCATCGTTTAATTGGTGAAGTTCAAGCTCGGCCTCTCGGCGCGCGCTGATATCCTGCACCGTGCCGATGGAACGGAGGGGGGTGCCGTTGTCGGCGTAGTGGGTCTCGCAGCGTTCGTGCACGAACTTGATGCGGCCATCCGCCATCAGCAGACGATGTTCCACCTCGTATGGGGCTTTGCTCGTCAGGGAAGCGGTATAGGCCTGGTTCACCATCTCCCGGTCCTCGGGATGGATGGCAGCCAGGAATGCCTCATAGGTGGCGCCAAAGAGGGTGGGGTCGATCTCGAAGATCCGGTAGATCTCATCAGACCAGACGAGGGTATTGGTGGTCAAGTCCAGTTCCCAGCTGCCCAGCCGGGCGATACGCTGCGCCTCGGACAGCCCCCTTTCGTTGAACTGCAAGCGGTCTTGGGCCCGTTGCCGCTCGACGAGTTCAACGCGCAACTGCTCATTGGCCCTCTGTAAATCGGCGGTCCGGTCCGCTATGCGGCGCTCCAGCTCTCCCTTGGCGGCCAGCAGGGCCTCTTCCAGCCGCTTGAGCTGATTCACATTGAAGCCGAGAATCATGATGCCCGAGGCCAAAATGACCATCACCATCACGGTAGTGACGACCAGGAAGAGGTGGGTGGCGATAAAGGGGACCGGCCTGTTGACCACGACACCCTCTGCCGGCAAGGCCCGCGGCGGGATGCCGAACCTGACCAGCTGGTTATAATCAAACATCATGCGCGTTGGCGGGGATCGATCCACCGGAATAGCTGCCGCCGGGGTGCCGGTGAGGATCTTGAGCGCCACCCGGGCCGCCTGGGCCCCATGAAGTTTGCCGCTGAGCAGACTGCCGCCCACGATGCCATAGCCTAGGCGTTCTTGGTGGACGCCATAGACCGGTACCGGTGAGTTGGTGCTGAGGAGCCTGCCCACCTCCTCATGACTGATCACCTCGCCGTCCTTGAACACGCTGTAGCTCAGCGCAAGGACGAGGCTGTCCGCCGGCAGCCCCCGCAGAAACTGGGTCAACTCTTTTTTTGTCATCTCTTCCGCATAGCGGAACGCGACCCGGTCGGACATGCCCCGCAGCTGCCGCTCCGTCTCTTTGCGGGTTGCCAGGCCGGTGGCGGTGTGGTCGTGCACCAGGAAGACGGTGCGGGTCTTGGGGTGCAGGGTCAAGGCGATGCGCATCGTATTCTTCACATCAAGGGCCTCAACCAGGCCGGTGATGTCGCCTTCTTGTCCGAGCATCTCGGGCTGGAAGTTGTTGACCCCGCAAAAGAGAATGGTGGCGCGGGGGAAGAGCTGGGGACGATACTTGAGCGCGAAGGTAAAGGCGGGATCGTCGCTAACGATGACCAACGGGATATCCCTGTTCCCGTATTTCACCTGGAGAAGCGCCTTGACCTGTTCGAAGTGCTCATACCGGGGGTGACGCTTGCAGTCCAGATACTCCATCGAGTATTTGATGGCAGGCGATACCGCGCCCAATACGTCACTGATCCCCTCCATCTCATGGTCTGACCAGACATGGCCCACGTGGTAGGAGTTGAGGATCAGGACCTCCGGGGGGACCGTGAAGTGTAGGGCGGCGGGAGAGCTCTTTCTCTCTGCCGGCCCGGTGGGTAGTTCGATTTGGACCTCTTCCCTGACTTGCAGGAAGACGATATAGAGCAAGACCAAGACGGCAATGGCGAAGAGCGAGCTGATCAGCGCGGCCTTGCGCGAGCCGAAAAAGACTGACGCCAGGCGTCCGGGGAACGCCTGCTCTGGTTGCCTCGTCTCTTGAGTCACGGCGGTGTGCCCTCTCGTTGTTCTTCCAACTCCTGGATTCGCTCTTTCAACTCGATCATCCTGAGCTCCCTACCGACGAAAACCTTGTTCAGCCGCTCCAACTCCCTGTTTTTCGTTGCCAGTTCCGTGGTCCGTTCCTGCACCCGTTGTTCAAGTTCGCTATTGAGTTTGCGCAAGGCCTCCTCCGCCAGGGCCTTTTGGCGCTCGTCTTGTTTGCGCGCGGTCATATCGATAAAGGTGGCCAGCAGGTTCTCTTCTAGGGTGATGCCGCCAATGAGGCAATCCCGTTTCGTGCCGTCCTTGCAGGTGACTTGGTATTCGCCAGGCGCGATATCCGTTCCTTGCCGCGCTGCGTTGGCCACGGCCGTGCCCCAAGTCTGCAGCACCCACCGCCGGTACTCCTCATCGGGATAGGCCAACTGCCACCACTCGGTCAGCGTGGGCACGTCGTCATGGGTGTAGCCGAAGACCTGAACAAAGCGGTCATTGAGATAGACCAGCGCACCCTGTTGGTTGACGTAACAGAGCGGCAAGGGGACCTGGGCAAAGAACCTGCGGAAGCGTACCTCGCTCTCCCGCAAGGCCTCTTCGGCTTGCATCTGCTCCAGGATGAACCTTCTGCCGCGAGACAAGACCAGCCCGAGGACGGTCATCCCCAGCAGCCAGATGCCCAGGTGCGAGAGGATCATGGTGTTGGTGGTCTTTTTCTCAAGTGCCCGGTACGACGCCATCGGCACCATGACCCCGACGCCGCCCCGGATGTCTCCTTCCTTGTACCCCTGCTGGGCATGGCACTTCAGGCAGCCGGCCTTCACCGTGAGGGGCCGCATCAGGCGCAGGGTCTGCTCCCCTGCCTGGTCGGTGACGACAAAAAGTTCCTTGCTCCCTTTTTCAAAGGCCGTCAAGGCCTCGCGTTCCCAGGCGTCAGGGGCATTGGCCGGATTCAAGGGCTTTAAGCTGGTGATCCGACCCTCGATGCCGTAGAGTTCATGGAAGTCGGCCATCATCTGCCTGACCATGTAGGCGGGGTTCATCAGGGTGAGGCGTTTGCCGGAAGGGAGCAGCAGGTCACGACCCGGGATGTGGCTGAGATAGGGGTTGGGCGGGGTCTCGGCGGTGGGAGGGACATAGACGCCGCCATGTTTTGTCCCCCACAGACGAAAGGCCAGGTCTTTATTGAAATTGGCAACCGCCTCTTTTTTGGCCAGGGCCAGGGTCTGCAAGCGTCCGTTGTAGACGTTCCAGGATGCGGAACAGATGACGGTAAAAGTCCACAAAAGGGCGACTGCGGCCGTTATGCGGTAGTAATGCAGGATCGTCTTATCGATTGGGGCCTTGGTCGTCATCTAATGCCTCTCTGCCGCCAGCCGCGCTTCCAACTGCTGGATCTGCTCCTTCAACTCTATCATCCTGAGTTCCCGGCCCACAAACAGTTTATTCAGCCGTTCGACCTCCCTCTTCTTCTTCTCGATCTCCGCTGTCCGCACGCGCACCAACTCTTCCAGGTGTTCGCGGTAGGCCGTTAACTCCGCCTGCACTTTTCGCTCATGGGTCAGGTCGTGCCAGGTCTTGAGCATGCTGATCGGCCGCCCCGCATCGTCCCTGACCATCCGTAAGGCGATCTCAAAGGGATGGCCCGCCGGGTTGTGGGGATGGTCAGCCTCCATGGTAAAGACCACCTCCCGCTGTTCCTTCTGGGCCTGGCAGTGCGGGCAGGGGACCGTAACTCCTCCCGGATGCAAGAGCTCGGCGATGGGCCTAGCCACGGCGCTCTCCGGCGTGGATCGGGTCATGCGGTAAAAGGCCTTATTGGCCCGCAGCACACGGCGGTCCAGGTCCAGGAGGTAGATGACATCCTCCGAGGCATCCATGGCCGCGCTCCACTCCCTGGCCGACCTTCGGAGTTCCTCTTCCGCGCGGAGGCGCTCGGTGATGTCGGTAATCCCCTCAAGGACATTCACCACCCGCCCGGTCTGATCCTTGATGGGTTGGGAAATAATGGAATACGTCCTGCCGGTGGCGGGAACCAACTGC
>CAYSFY010000191.1:0-3415 GCA_964430285.1 uncultured Desulfobulbia bacterium | reverse complement strand
TTTCACAAACCTTTCCATCCATAAACGCGCGTATGGTGCCACAGCCTTCACAGATGGTCGCCCTGGATTCATAAAAGACATGGCAGACCTGGCCCACTGGCTCGCGGCCAGGGAACATCTCGCGAATTTTGTGGTTGACCCAGGCAATGGTCATATCGGGATTAATCAGCGACAGCCCGGTATTCAAGGCGGAAAGGATGACTTCCATTCTTTCCCTTTCCGTTTCCAGCGCCTCCGCCGCCCGCTTGCGCTCGGTGATGTCATGGACAAAGGCGCAGTTGAATTCCTGGCCCGCGAATTCGATGTGGTTGGCGGTTATTTCGACGAGCAGCGGCGAACGGTCTTTCTTGAGGAGCGCGGTCTCGAAGCGGAGCGCCCCCTTTTCTCTGAGCTCATCCCAGTGCTTCTGCCATGCCGCGCCCTGGTGCTCGGGATTGAGAGCCATGGTCTTCAGACGCAAAAACTCCTCGCGCGCATAACCGAACATGCGGCAAGCCGATTTGTTTGCATAGGCATACGAACCGTCCGGTCTCACCCAGAAAACGGCATCGGCCGTATTGTCGACCGAAAACTGCATGACCTGGAGTTTGGCCTCGATCCGCTTGCCTTGCTCAAGCTCGGCTTGCAGACGTTCAAGGGTAGTTTCGAGTTCTGTTGTCCGGGCGGCAACCGCATGTTCCGGGTCCCTGTACAGCAACGAATCCTTGAGGACCAGGGCCAGGATGCGCGCCACCCTAGTCAGGGTCGCAAGGATGTTCGCACCACCCGTTACCTCCCGCAGGCCCAGGAGGATGAGCATGCCCACCCGGTCAGCGCCGACCATCAGGGGAATGACCAAGGAGGTGCCGATACCGATGGCGGATAAGCCTTGGCCTGTCGGGTCCGTCAGATGATCGATCAGGCGAGGCCCCGGAAACGCCCGCGCGCCGAGGACAAACTCTTGGATTTCCGGCCGGCTCCAGTCTGCCTCATTCCTGGGCGGGCAAAGGCTTAGCAAGGTATGGCCGCTGTCCGTCTCGGCGGAGAGGAGTGCCACCATGCGTACCCCGAGGAGTTTCCGGATCTGGGTCGTTAGATATCTGGCGCACTCCCCCGGATTGTCGGCATGGCTCAGGATATTCTCAACGAGCTCGCTCTCCACGAGGGAATTGGCTGGATGATCGGGCTTAATTTTTGGCATCTTGCTTGTGTCCCATGAGTTTCCGCAGGGCGACCTCCGGCTTGTTGAATCCCAACCCGCGCGCGTGGGCCTGCTTTTTGTCTCTGTTCAGGATTGACTCAATCACGGACTTTCGGGTTTGCTCGGCATGCATCAAAGTCCTCTCCTGGTGAGGTTGTTGGTGGTCAGCTAACGACAATTGATGGACGCGCAAAAAGTCGTGAAGCTGACCATCTGCCAATGCATTTTCAATGTGTTACGAGGGGTGCCAGCGGCGGTTGAGCCGTTATTGCGAAACCGTCACAATTGCCATCCGGCTACAGTTCACTCTCTCTGCTCTAGTTCCTTGAGCCGTTCCTTCAACTCAACCATCCTGAGTTCCCTCCCCACAAACAACTTGTTGATCTTTTCCAGCTCGGCGTTCTTTTTTTCCAACGCCGAGGTGCGTTCCTGGACCAGGGATTCGAGCTGATCCCGGTAGCGGGTCAGCGCCATCTCCGCTTGCTTGCGCTCGGTGAGGTCGATAAAGGTGGTCAGCGCCCTGCTGCCCATGGGTGACATGTGGAACTCAATATGGCGTTGCGAGCCGTCCTTGCAGGTCACCGTAGCCTCCATGGGCTGCATCAATCCTTTGCTCGTAACGGCCTGTTCCGCCCGGGCGGACCAAGCCGCCATGACCTCGGCCCGGTAGGTCGCATCCGGGTAGGCCAGGGGCCACCAGTGGGCGAGATCCGGGATATCTTCCTGGGTGTAGCCGAACAGCACGGTGAACTTTTTACTGAACAGCTGCACGGCATTCTCCTGCCCGGCCGTGACCACGACAGCGATGGGTGAGTCTTCGATCAGGCGGCGGAAGGTCTCCTCGCTCGCCCGCAGTCGGGCGTCCCGTTCCGCCAGCATGTCGAGCATGGCGTTGAATTCGTGGGCCATGACGGCGGCCTCGTCATCTCCGCTCAGTTGAGAACGCGCGGCGCGGTCGCCGCTCCTCACCGCCCTGATCGTCTCCTGAACGGTATAGAGCCGCTTGGTGATGCGGTGGCCCAACCGCCAGGCCACCAAGGAACCGAGCACGATCGCCGCCAGGGCATAGAGCGCGCCGTTGCGGGTAATCTCGTGGAGGCGCTTGCCTGCCGCCTGCTGGCCGATGCCCACCCGCGCCCACCCCACCTGCCTGCCCCCGAGCATGGCCGGGACCGCTACGTCCACCAGATTCGGCCTCTTGCTGATGACGGTCTGGCGGACCTCGGTCGGCAGGTCGAGGAGAAACTGCCCCTGTCTGCTGCTATCGCTATGGGCCAGGATCTGCCCCTCCGCGTCCGCGAGCATGGCAAAGATGAGTTCCGGGTAGAGATGCTGGACCTCCACCAGCTCCTGGAGGCCGGCGATGTCGCGCGCCGCCAGCCACCCCGCCGCCGAGGTGGAAAGCGCCTGGGCCAGTGCCTGGGCGTCCTCCTGCTGGTGCTCCAGGAGCATGCCGCGCTGCCTGACCGTCAGGTCGATGATGAACAGGGTCATCATCACCGCGTGCACCACGGCTACGCCCAGGATCAGGCGGCCGCGCAGCGTGCCGGACAGAAAGTGGCGCATGGCCCCCGGTCTCATGGCGCCTCCACCGGCCGTACCTCCCGCTCGAAGCGAAGGACGTAGACGCGGACGCGGTCGTACTCCTGGTCCGTGGCCGGAATAAAGCGGGCGGTCTCCATGCCGGCCAGGATCGCCCGGCCCTGCGCCGTTGCCTGGACCCCGGCCAGCGCTTGTTGCACCTGCTCCCCGATCGCCGCCGGCAGATCGTTGCGGACCATGACCGAGTTGTTGATCAGCGGTTCGGTCTCCCACAGGACCTTTAACTCCGCGGCCGCCTGGGGATGGTCTTTCTGAAAGGCCCGCCACGGCGGCGGCCAGGTGGCGCCGGCAGCCGTCGCCTTTAAATAGACGTTCATGATCGCGGACTCCTGGGAGCCGACATAGCGGTTTTCGATCTCCGTGTTGATGTTGACGCCGTGAGTGTGCAGGAAATATTGGGGCATGATGCAGGCCGCCAGGGCCGTGGGTGACGGATAACTGACCGCCCGGCCTTTGAGGTCGGCAGGCTCCTTGAGGTCGCTGTCCCGGCGGACAATGAAGATGCCCTTGAAGTCCGCGGGCTCTCCCGCCATGGCGATGACCCGGTAGCCGGCCCGCATGGCCTGGAGGGTCTGCCAGGGGATCGGCAGCAGGAGTTCGAGCTTGCGGCCTTGGTATTTTTACTCAAAGATT
>CAYSFY010000190.1:4742-8570 GCA_964430285.1 uncultured Desulfobulbia bacterium | reverse complement strand
GGCTGCCGGTGATCGGCACCCGGGAGAGCGTCTCCTCCTTTACCCGGGAGGACATCGTTAACTACATGGCCAAGCACTACCTGCCGGAGAATTTTACCGTGGTGGTGGTGGGTGATGTCCGCTATGAGCCGGTGATCAAGAGGGTGACCGAGGTCTTCGCCGATCTGCAAAGCCAGGGGCGAGAAGAGCCGGAGATCGCCGAGGAACCTCCGGCGAACGGGCCCAAGGTCTTTGCCATGGAAGAGACGGTCAACCAGGCGCAGATGGCGGTGATCTTTCCCATCCCCGCCTTTGACGACCCCGACACCCCGGTCATGGATGTCCTCTCCGGGATCATCGGCCAAGGCGATACCTCCAGGCTCTATGAACAACTGCGCAATAAAAAAGGGTTGGTCTACACCATCCACGCATCATCGTTTACCCCGAAATATCCGGGGCTCTTGGAGATCACCGCCACCCTGGATCAGAGCCGGATCCGGGAGGCCTTGGAGGCCTCTCTGGTGGAGATCTTCACGCTGAAGTATCTGCTGGTGGATGAGCGCGAACTTGAGCGCATCAAGCATAGTCTGGAGAGCGACTTTGTCTTCAATCTGGAGAAGGTCGAGGGGCAGGCCAGGGTCTTGGGCTCCTTCGAGGCCTTGGCCGGCGACCCCAGGGAAGATGAGTACCTTGAAAAGATCAGGGCCGTCACCCTGGACGATGTCCAGCGGGTGGCCATGAAATACTTGGACGGCCACCGCTTGATCGCCGGCTACTTGACGCCGAAGGGGGCCAACATCGCCCTCACCCGGGAGGAGTTGGCCGAGATCTGCAAACGGGCCGAAAAGAGGGCCAAGGAGAGCGTCCCCAGCTCGCTGGTCCCCTCCTATCTCGGTCATGTCCACCGTTTCAAGCTGGCCAACGGCATCACCCTGTTGGTGCGGGAAGAGCCACAAGTGCCAACGGTGGCCATCCAAGCGGTCTTTCCCGGCGGCCTGATGGGGGAGACGGCGGAGACCAACGGCGCCTTTGCCTTTATCAGCGACCTCCTGCCCACGAGTACCGAGACCTTGAGCAGCCGCGAACTCTCCCTGAAGATTGCCGATATGGCCGGCGACATCTCCGGCTTTAACGGCAAAAACACCTTTGGCCTCAAGGCCAGTTTCCTCTCCCGGTTTTTTGACGACGGCATGACGTTGGTGCGGGATATCCTGCTCACCCCGGCCTTTGATCCGGAGGAGGCCCGCAAGATCCAGCCGGAACGGTTGGCCGCCTTGAAGCAGCAGAAGGACTCGCTGACCAGCATGGCCTTTACCGAATTCAACAGGACCCTCTTCCGGCAACACCCCTATGCCTTGAACTCGCTGGGCACGGAAGAGTCGGTGACCAAGTTGAGTGCCGAGGAGTTGCACCGCATCTACAAGAAGCACGCCCGACCCGAATCCCTGGTGCTGGCGGTGGCCGGGGACGTCAAGGCCACGGAGGTCCACGAGAAGATCAACCGTCTGTTCGGCTCGTGGTCGAAGAGTGGGGAGGAACGGGAGACCCTGAAGTTTGCGCCGCCACCACCGCCGGCACGACCTGTTATTTCGTCATTGGCCCGGGATAAAGAGCAGGTCCATATCGTTATCGGCTTTTTGGGGAGCACCCTGACCAGCCCGGACCGTTTTGCCCTGGAGGTGGTTGATACGGTGCTCAGCGGCCAGAGTGGCCGGCTGTTCACCCAGCTGCGGGACAAGCAGAGTCTGGCCTATAGCCTCTCATCCTTTAGTCTGCTGGGGCTTGATACCGGTTCATTCGGCATCTACATCGGCACCAGCCCGGACAAGAGGGAGGAGGCCATTACCTCGGTGTGGAACGAACTGAATCGCATCCGTCAGACCCCGATCACCAAGGAGGAGTTGGAGAAGGCCAAGAATCTGATCCTGGGTCAGTATGATCTCAGCCTGCAAACCAACAGCGCCCAGGCCTTGGATATGGCCTTGAGTGAGACCTACGGCCTGGGCCAGGACTTTGGCAACCGCTATGCCCGGGCCATCAAAGAGATCACCGCCGATGAGGTGATGCAGG
This sequence comes from uncultured Desulfobulbia bacterium, assembly GCA_964430285.1. GTDB lineage: Bacteria > Desulfobacterota > Desulfobulbia > Desulfobulbales > VMSU01 > VMSU01. Next base: position 6,521 of record CAYSFY010000190.1, on the reverse strand, counting down.
CCGCGGCCACATACATTCAGCCCGAACACTATGTCGAGATCAAGGTCGGTGCCGAGTAGGGGCCGGTTGTCAACTCGTTCTACGGAATAATCCGAACACCCCGTAAGGAGAACCCATGCAGCACCTGATGATTGCCCCCTCCATCCTGTCCGCCGATTTCGCCAGGCTTGGCGAAGAGATAACCACCGTGGTCGCCGCCGGCGCCGAGGTGATCCATATCGATGTCATGGACGGCCATTTCGTGCCCAACATCACCATCGGCCCCTTGGTGGTGGCCGCGGTGCGCAAGATCACCACCGCCCCCCTGGATGTGCACCTGATGATCTCCGAGCCTGACCGTTACCTGGAGCCCTTTGCCGAGGCTGGCGCCGACTGGATCACGGTCCATGTGGAGACCTGCCCCCATCTGCACCGCACCATTGATGCCATCAAAAAATTGGGCAAGAAGGCCGGGGCGGTGCTGAACCCGGCCACTCCGCTCACCACCCTGGAGTGTATTCTGGATGATCTGGACCTGGTGATGCTGATGAGCGTCAACCCCGGATTCGGGGGGCAGAGATTTATTCCCGGGGCCATTGACAAGACGAGACGACTGAAGGCGATGATTGATGAGCGGGGGTTACCGACGGGGATAGAGATCGATGGCGGGGTCAGTCCGGCCACCATCGGCACCATTGCCGAGGCCGGGGCCAATATCTTTGTGGCTGGCTCCGCCGTCTTCAACCAGGCGGATTACGCCAGGGAGATTGCCGAACTGAAACGGCTGGCCCGGGAAAAGCGCAGTTACTCGTGAAGGCCCCAGACTGCGGAAGTCCGTTGCGAGCGGATGGTAACCGAGACCTCTTTCCGGTCTTGGGCGCCCTGTTGATCGGTCGCGGTCACTTGAAAGACCAGGCGAGGATCGACGGTGTTGAAGAATGATGGGGCCACGAAGCTGATATGGGCACTGCTGGGGTTGATCTTGACCGGCACCCCGGCCAATTGCTCCCAGTGAAAGGTTACGCCATCTCGGTGGTCGTCCTTGGTCTGGCCGGCATTGAGGACGACGGTGGCGCCGGGGGCGTAGAGCGGCGATACCGGCTGCACCACAAGCACCGGGGGGTGATTTTTTTTGGCCGCTACCGTGGCGGTCTTGCTCCTGGCGCTCCTTCTGCCCTGCAGGACCGGGACGGATTTTTTCCGGGCGGTTGCGGTGGCAGGGGCAACCGGGGCGGGGGGCGCAAGCGGTTCGGCGGCCACGGTTGCGGCCGGGACCTCCTGGGCGGGTAGCGGCGGCTGGCGCATGATCTTGATGGAGGCCGGGGCGCTAAAATGTTTGCCATCGGTGGCCCGCACGGTAAAACCGTCCGGGCCACTGTAGTCAGGCTTGGGGACATAGACGAGATAGGGGGCGTGTCCGGTGAGTTGGCCATGCTCGGGCATCGACTGGAATTCGTACTCCAGCGGCTCATTGTTCGGGTCCAGACCACACAAGGAGATCGCCAGTTGGTTGCTCTCAGGGGGCATGGTCAGGTCGAGATCCTTGACCGTGGGCGCGCCGTTCTCGCCATGGGCCACGGGTTGCACTGGCGGTGGTTCCGCCGGGGGCGGTTCCGGATGTGCTTCCGTAGCCGGTTGCTGATGTTCGGCAGCGGGCTGGTGTTCCACGACCGCCGGCGGGGTCTCCGCGGGGGGAGGTGTGGGGCCACCCTTGAAGAAAAACACCCCGGCCACCAGCAACAGGGTGGCCACACCCGCGCCGGCGCCATAGAGGACCTTGCGGTTTGCCACGAAGTTCCA
>CAYSFY010000190.1:0-4732 GCA_964430285.1 uncultured Desulfobulbia bacterium | reverse complement strand
CCCGCGGGCGGCTTAACCGGACCGGGGTCTTTTTGCGGAGGGGGAGGCGAGGCTGGGGGGGGAGAGGCGACAGTCGTCTCGGCAAAGAGGGCAGTCTCTTCCAGGTCGAAGCCGCTGGTCGCTTGGATATCCGGGATATCGGGGATGTCGGCGTCTAATTTAAACTCTTCCGCGTCGAAATTGGGGAGGCCACTCTGGGTGGCGGTTTCTGAGGTGTTAAAGACATCTTTAAAATCGATCTCCTCGGCGGGAAAGAGGGTCTCCTCCAACGAACTGCCGTTGTCGACATCCGCAAACAGTTTGTCGATTTCATCCTGGTCCGGATCGGAGATGCCTTGTCCACGGCCTGTGCTTTGCGGGCCAGCCAGGAGGGCATCAATATCCGCTTGGTCTAGATCACCGCTATCCATCCCCCCAGCTCCGCCATCGCCAGTCCCGGCGAGCAGGGCATCAATGTCCGTCTGGTCAAGTTCCGGTGCCAGGGTCGCGCCGGGGCTGGAGGCGGCTGCCGGGGTTACGAGGTCGCCGGCGCCGGAGAGCAAGGCATCGATATCCGACTGGTCGAGTTCCGGCGTGGCTTCCCCGCCGGGGCCGGCGAGCAAGGCGTCAATGTCTGACTGATCAAGCTCGGAGGCTTGCTCCTCCGGGCTATCCAAGTCATCGAGCCAATCATCTTTTTCTGCTTCAGCCATCTCTTCTTTGCCTCGGGTGATGGTGGGTCATGCTAGCCTGTCAATCCCTCTTGATGATCCGAGTCCCGTGTCCGCGAGTTCGGTGGTGCCGTCACTCCGCCCTGTTGCTCTCGCCCATGCCCTTGACCGCTATGGTGTAGGGAGGGGTGTTGTTGACGCCCAGCAGGGCCATCACTTCCCGGTTCAAGGGGAGGTTGTAGCGCCATGATGTCTTGACCAAGCCGGTTGCCAGGGAGATCATGCGCCCTTGGAGGATGAGGGTCGATCTGGTGTTGCTAAAGGTGGACACCACCACATAGTCGAGTTCCGGCGAGTCGTTGGCCAACTCGCCACTATTTTGGGAGAGGATAAACTCCCCGGTCTGGGGCATGATGCTGATGTCTCTGCCGAGACGGAGCTCCTGCACCTGGAGATTACGGTCGGCAAGATCGGTCAGATAGTATTCCGCCACCACGCGGCCGAATTCCGTCTCCCGTTTGAGGTCGGAGAGGGGGACGGCGCACACCACCGCCACCCGCATGTTGACGACATCTTGTCCCTCTTCCTGCATCTCGTACATGACCTTAGTCGCCACCTCCTTGGACATCGTGGACAGGAGGTGCTCGATGCCGGACGACCGGCCTTGCCTACCGGCAAAGGCCGGGCCATCGCCGCTCCCTGACCACGCCCGGGACGGCGCCCCCAGCAGCAGGGAGAGGGTGAGCAGCAAGCCTGTGCCGGTGAGTAGCGGGCGTCGTTGGTTCATAATGTTCTCCGGACTTCCTGGTGACCACCACCGGGAGTCGATTTTAGGTAACTGTTCGGCTCAGAACTCCAGCCGTTTGAGGGCGGTCACCTCCCGCTTGTGCGGCGAGGCGGAAGCGCTGTCCGCGAGGAGCAGGTCAACAAGGGCGGTTCGGGGGAAGACCATGGTGGCACTGGAGAGGAGCGCGGTACTCTTGTTGTCCAGCACCTTGGCGTTAACGAGGATGTGGTCTCCGGCCAGGGTGTAGGTGCCGGTGATCAAGGTGCGGGCGCTGACGAGAGGGCTGATCTCCGTCACCTCCCTGGAGAGGCCGTACTCGCCGCGTTGTTCCTGGATCATGATCGAGGTGCTTTTGCGGATTTCAACCACCCGGTACCCTTGCTGCTGGAATTCGGTCATCAGTTGTTCCCCCAGATAGCGGCCGAAAGAGGAGGTCCGGGTCAGTTTTTTCAACTCGACAAAACTGCTGACGGCAATGCCGTCGGCCAACGCGCCATTTTCCGGGTCCGGGTCCGCCAGGTTGGCAAAGAGGGTGAGGGCCATCTGCTGAATTGCGGCTTTAAAGGCATCCGCCTGGTTGACCTCTGCCACCGGGGCGGCGGCTTCGTTGCCGGTACTCTGGCCTTGACCACTCTCCTGGGCCGCTCGGCCTAGGGTACAGTAGAGGAGAAACCCGACCACTAAACTCAATACCAAGGAAGAGCACAGGCGAGAGCGGGAGAGCGGCGGCGGTTTAAGCGAACGTTTATGGTGTATCATAGTGGAGAAATCCTCTGCCAGGGGATACGGACGGGGAAAACATCGATTCTCCAGTTATATCGGTCTGTCCGCCAATTTTCTTAATTTATTTCTTACAGGCGGATGAGATCCTCATGCTCCTCGTCATGGGGATTGATGTGGATCATCACGTCGCCGACATTGGCAAAGGTGGCGAAAATCCCTTTTTTGACCTGGCAGGCGATGGCGTGGGACCGTTTGACCGTCATCTCCGGGTCCATGTCGAGCTTGAGATCGACAATGAGGAACTGCCCCGAGCGGCGGGCGCGGATTTCGTGGACATGCTCGACGCCGTCCACCTCTTCGGTCATGGCGGTGATCTGCTGCAGGAGTTCGGCGGAGGGCAGGGCGTCCATGAGCTCCTGGGCCGCGGCGCGGAAGGTCTCGATGCCGATGTGAAAGATAAAGAGGCTGGTGATCCCTGCCGCCAAGGGGTCCATGATCCGCAGGCCGAAAAAGGCCGAGCTGACGCCGATGACGGTGGCGATGGAGGTGATGGCGTCTTTCCTGTGGTCCTTGGCGATGGCCAACAAGGCCGGGCTTTGCAGGCGACTGCCGGTCTTAAAGGAGAAGCGGTAGAGCCACCCCTTGATGAAGATCGTGGCGACGGCCGCGGCGACGGCCATGAGCTGGGGCGTCTGATATGCGGCGGTGAGGACGGTGCGCACCGCCTGGGCGAGGATGCCGGCGCCGGTGGCGAAGATGAGCAAGGCCACCAGGATGGCCGCGATGCTTTCGGCCTTGCCGTGGCCGTAGGGGTGGTCGGAGTCATAGGGCTTACGCCCGATGCGCAGCGCCACCATGGTGGCGCCGATGGCAATGAAGTCGCTGGCACTCTCGAAGCCATCGGCCAAGACCGCCTCCGACCTGCCGAAATGGCCGGCCAACAGCTTCATGACCATAAGTGCCGCGTTGATCCAGAAGCCGAAACGGACTATCCGCTCGGCCTGGCCAAATCGTTTCTCTCGCTCCATCGTGCTCTCCTTAAGCCGTTATGCCGTGATCTGCTAAACCTTACCAGAAACGGCCGAGGAGAAGCAATGGTTTCGGGAGAGGGTAAGTGCTACGAAATCATAGCGGCCAATAAGCGCTTACATTTCGCGCAGTGCCCGAGTATAATCAAGAACAGAGGTGATACCCATGGCCAACATGTCAGTGCAAAATGCAGTCAACACCTACGGCGCCAATGCGTTGGTACCGCAGCCCCGACCTGAAAGGGTTGAGCAAACTCCGCAACCCACCCAGACCGATAAGGCCTTGACCGTGACCCTTTCCGATCAGGCCAAGGCCCGGCAGGCACGGGAGGCTACCCTGCAAGCGGAACAGGCCCGTGCCAACGACAGCGAGCGTGCCGTTCAAGAGCGGTCCCGACAGGTCCAGGAGGTCCAGGCGGTGGCCGGCAAGCCGGGAAAGCGGATCGATTTAACGGTGTGACGGAATGACGAGTATTATCGAGGAGTTGGCCGCAGTCCCCCTCTTCCAGGGGATGGACAGGGGGCAATTACAAAAATTGTCCATGATTGTCGGAGATCAGCACTATGCCCGCGGCCAGACCATCTTTGCGGAGGGTGATGAAGGGGTGGGATTCTATGTCGTGATCAGCGGTCGGGTCAAGATCTTCAAACTGTCGGCGGATGGCAAAGAGCAGATCCTGCACGTCTTTGGGGCGGGTGAACCCTTTGCCGAGGCCGCGGTCTTTGTCGGGGCCAGGTTTCCTGCCCATGCCTTGGCCCTGGAGCCGAGCCGGATCTTTTTCTTCCCGCGCCAGGCCTTTACCGACTTGATCCAGGAGAATCCCGCCCTGGCCATGAATATGCTGGCCGCCCTGTCGGTGCGCCTAAAAAAATTCGCCCATCTCATTGAGTCCCTCTCCCTGAAGGAGGTCCCCGGCCGTTTGGCCGTTCACCTCCTCCTCCTTGCCGAGGAACAAGAGCAGGACGTCATCCGCCTTGACCTGACCAAGACCCACCTGGCCAGCCTGCTCGGCACCATCCCCGAAACCCTCTCCCGGATCCTGACCAAGATGAGCAAACAGGATCTGATTGCCACCAATGGCCCCTTCATCACCATCCTGGATCGAGATGCCCTGGAGGCCTTGGCCTCCGGCGACGAACGCTTGTAATCGCTACCCCTGCAGCGGGGAGAGCGGTTGGATGATCTTCAGGAGATAGCTAGGCAAGATCTTATAGGCGTTAAGCGGATCAATGGGGGGGCGTCTGCGGTCCACCTTGAGTCCTTCCCCAGCCTCACCTCTTTCAATCACGATCACCTCCTGTTTCTCCTTCAAGGGCTCGCCGTGGCTGTCGGTTACCGGCAACAGCATTGGCCCTTGGCTATCCAACACATAGGCGAGTTGGCCATTGGTTAAGGTGATAATGCTGCCCGGTGGGTAGATCCCCACCGACTTGACAAAGGAGTGCAGGATGTACTGGAGCAAGGGGTCTTTTTCCGCGTATTTATGGAAGATCTCGGTCACCACCGCCACCGGATTGACCGCATCCTTATAGCAGCGCTTTGA
>CAYSFY010000189.1:4783-8572 GCA_964430285.1 uncultured Desulfobulbia bacterium | reverse complement strand
CGCGCCGTGGACGACGCTCCTACCCCCAAAACTGCCGAGAGTTGTTTGTAGCCACGCTACAAATTAAGTTCCTTGGTGATCGCCTGGTAGAGCGCCTCGGCCGTTATCCGATGGCCGCGCGCATCGAAATGGACATTGTCGTAAAATCCGGGCTGCTCGCGGACGAACTGGGGATTGGTGTCCACGTACATGACCTCTCCGGGGACCGCCTGGGCCTTCTGTATCCTGTTGAAGCGGGCCATGGAGATCTCGGCCGAGTCCCCCAGGTCTTCCTGCCTAGGCTGGATCGACAGCAGGACCACCCGGGCACCCATGGCACGGATGGACTGGACCATGTCCTTGAGCAGCGACTTATACTCCTCATAGATGACCTCTTCCCTGCCGCCGCCGGGCTTGGCCTTATAGCGCAGATAGGTGGACTCCAGGGCATTGTAGCTGCGCAGGCGATGGGCCTGTCGACTCAATTGCTGGATAGTCCAAGGCATGCGGGGTTGTTGGCGGCGAATGAATTCCAGCTCCTCATCGTCCTCCAACGGCTCATTCCAGCCGAAGGAGATGATCACCACATCCCAATGGGTAATCCGGGCCAAATAGTGGAGGTAGAGTTGAAAGCCCTGGTAGAGCTTGTAGGAGGGGACCCCGCCATTCAGGACATCCACGGTGAGCTGCTTTTTCGCTAACCGCCCAGCCAACATCGCTTCCAGCTGCTCGGAGTAGGTATCGCGGTAATCAGGGAGGCCCCAGCCAAAATCCACAGAATCGCCGAGGGTCAGGATCTTGAGATCGGCCTTGGTGTTGAACTCGTCGTCGCGACACCCCAAGGAGTTTAAGGCCACAACGCTCTTACGGAAATTGGGCTTGGGGCGCTGAATGGTGAATTCATCCGCTTCCAGCATCTCCATGGGTGCCCCCCACATCCGCAACGTCCCCTGAAAGGGTTGCCCCAGGTTGAGGAAGGTCAACAGCCCCTCCAGGAACGCCAGCAAGATCACCAGCGGCAAGAGGGAATAGACGACATACTTGACCGACAAAAAAAAGCCGCTGCCGTGCCTGATCATAGGGTTGTCTTGAGATCGGTGGAGGGAGGTGGGGTGACGATTACCCGATGTTGGCTGGGGTGTCCATTGGCTTCGCGTCTGATCACTGAAAACGGTCTTGGACGTTTAACGAACAAGAGTGGAGGCTGTTGCCAAGAAAACAAACAGGCCATAAGCCAGAATGAATCTCATTACTAGAAGCGGACTGACCGTGCAAGGGAAAATGGCGCGAACCATTAATTTTTTTTAGACAAGCGTTAGCGTGCCCGCTCCGCGGAGCAGTGCCCAACACATGACGCCTCCGGCCCACGTGCCTCAGAGGCGATTGAAGGCCATGGCCTGAAATACACAGAGGCCGGTACCTCCCGGGAGGTACTGGCCTCTGTGGTCCAATGGTTCGGCACTGGTGATGGCCGGCACAAGGGCCATCACCTCGCCATCCGCCTACACAATATCAATAGGTCAGCCAGTGCCCCGGCGTCAGTGGTGGGCTTGTTGCGCAACCGCCCAACGCCCCGGACTAGCGGCAGGGGTTCACCGTCAGCACCGGGCAGGGGGCGGTCTTGACCACCTGCTCGGCCACGCTGCCGAACAGCACCCGCTCCAACCCCTTATAGCCGTGGGTGCCCATGACGATCATGTCGATCTTCTCCTTGGCGGCATAGGCCACGATCTCTTCGCCAACATCACCCACTATCACCTTGCTGCCTCCATCCATCCCCTTGGGCAGATTGTCCTCCACAAACTCGGCCATCTTCTTTTCGGCGCTGCTCAACATCTCCTCCTGGAACTGAATAATGGGCATGTGGGGCACAAAGAAGCCCGAGTAGTCCTCAAAGCTCTGGACGATAAAGATGCAGACCAGCTTTGCCCCGCACTTGGTGGCCACATTGACCGCCGCCTGAAAGACCTTCTTCGAATTGTCGGAAAAATCCACCGGCACCAATATTTTTTTGACTTCTTCCAGCATGGCACTCCCTCCTGTTGAAAAAAAAGGTAAACAACACTATCCTCAGCCCACTGTATCACCAGGGAAATTTTATTGTCAAGCCGATTGCCTCCCGCCGGCAAATCACGTATTATCGTGCGCACGCGAACATTTCACCCGGCCATCACCCCTTGCCACCAAGCTGACAGGGCAGATGCACCCTTTCCCCAACCACCTCTTCCCCAGCCATGCCCTTGTCCATCGACGCCATCTTTGACCGCCACGGCACCCTGGCCCGCACCCTGGACGGGTATGAGGTGCGGGAGAGCCAGATCCACATGGCCCGCACCGTCCTCGCTACCCTGGAGGACGACAGCACCCGCGCGGGCAATCTAGCCCACATGCTGGTGGCGGAGGCGGAGACCGGCATCGGCAAGACCCTGGCCTACCTGGTGCCGGCGGTCCTCTCCGGCCAGAAGGTGGTGGTCTCCACCGGCACCTTGAACCTCCAGGAACAGATCCTGAAAAAAGATATCCCTTTTATCCGCCAGCACATCAAAGCGGACCTCAAGGCCATCTGCGTCAAGGGGAGGCAGAACTACGCCTGCTACAACCGTTGTCAGCACCTGCTCTCCTCCCCCCAGACCCTGCTCTTCACCAGCTCCACCCGGGAGCTGGACCTGCTGGCGGAGTGGCTGGATACCACCCATACCGGGGATCGGGCCGAACTCACCTGGCTGCCGGACGCCTCCCCCCTGTGGGAGCAGGTGGCCAGTTCCACCACCAAGTGCCGGGGCAGCAAGTGCCCGGACAACGCCAGCTGCTTCATCAGCCAGCTGCGCAAGCGGGCCGCCGCGGCCCAGATCCTGATCGTCAACCACCACCTCTTCTTCTCGGATCTCGCCATCCGCCGCTTTGGCCAAGCCGAGGTCCTGCCCCGCTACCAGGCGGTGATCTTCGACGAGGCCCACCACCTGGAGAACGTGGCCACCAACTACTTCGGTACCACCTTCAGCCACTACCAGCTCTTGGACCTGGTGAAGGACATCGAGACCCTGGCCCTGGAGCACCTGAAAAAAGAGGCCCGCCAGATCACCGTGCAGATCGCCCGCGCCCTGGCCACCCAGGCGGCGGAGTTCGCCCTGATCTTCCCCCGCCAGCGCGGCCGCTACCCCCTGCCGGAGTTGATCGAGACCACCGAGGAGTGGCTGCCCGAGGTCAATAGTCTGGACGAGGCCATCGCCAGCCTGCTCCGCCAACTGGAGGGGTTGACCCTGACCAGCGAGCTGTGGGACTCCCCTCGCAGGCGGTGCCAAGAGTTGAAGGAGAATCTGGCCCGTACCACCACCGATCTCCACCCAGCCTATGTCTATTGGGCCGAGCGACGGGAGAAGACCATCTCCCTCTCCGCCGCCCCCATCGAGGTGGCTCCTGATCTGCAGAAGTACCTCTACTCCCAGGTGGGCAGCCTGATCTTCACCTCGGCCACCCTCACCGCCGGCGGCAACTTCAATTATATGTTCAAGCGCTTGGGGCTGCCCGCCGAGACCCGCACCATGCGCTTGCCCACCCCCTTCGACTACCCTGGCCGCACCAGGCTCTACATCCCGGGCCCCGCTTTTCCGGAACCCAATGCCCACGGCTACGCCGAGGCCATGCACCGGGAGACCCTGGCCCTGATCACCGCCTCCCGGGGCCGGGCCTTACTGTTGTTCACCAGCATCAACGCCATGCGCCAGATGCACGATTTCTTGAAGGGCCGCCTGCCCCACCTCCTCCTCACCCAGGGCGACGCCCCCAAGGCCAGTTTGCTTGAGACCTTCC
>CAYSFY010000189.1:394-4773 GCA_964430285.1 uncultured Desulfobulbia bacterium | reverse complement strand
TGGCCAGCTTCTGGGAGGGGGTCAACGTCCCAGGGGAGAGTCTGAGCTGCGTGATTATCGACAAACTCCCCTTTGAAGTCCCCAGCGATCCTGTTATCATGGCCCGTATCAACCGCATCAAGGAAGCGGGGGGCAACCCCTTCTATGAGTTCCAGATCCCCCGGGCCATCCTCGCCCTGCGCCAAGGCCTGGGCCGCCTGATGCGCTCGGCCAGCGACCGGGGGTTGTTGGCCATCATGGATATCCGGCTCTACACCAAGGGCTATGGCCGCCTCTTTTTGCAGAGCCTGCCCCAGAGCCCGGTGATCAGGACCATCGGCGAGGCCCAAGCCTTTTTTTTGGAGAACGAGGAGTGAACACGAGCGAACTGGCCTCCCTGCTCAAACCGGAGACCGCGACCATCGATCAGGTGATGCGCCAGGACCTGGCGGATGTGGGCAACCCCCTGCTGGCGGAGGTGTTGGAGTACGCCATCTTTAACGGCGGCAAACGGGTGCGCCCCCTGCTGACCGTGCTGGCGGCGCGTCTCTGCTGGCAGCGGCAGGGGACCACCCCTTCCACCGAGCAGCGGAGCAACCTCTATCATTTGGCACTCGCCTTCGAGTACCTCCATGCCGCGAGTCTCTTGCACGACGATGTCATTGACCACGCCGACCGCAGGCGGGGCCGGACCACGGCCAACCGGGTGTGGGACAATACCCATGTCATCCTGGCCGGTGATTTCCTGCACACCCGGGCCATGCACCTGGCCGGCACCATCGGCGGCGTTGACTGCCTGACCACCATCTGCCAGGCCACCCAGGCCATGGTGGCCTCGGAGTTCCTGCAGCTGCAAAATGCCGACAACCGGGAGAGGTCCCAGGAGCGTTATTTTGAGGTGCTGAACGGCAAGACCGCCGCCCTGATCGCCGCGGCCACCACCTGCGGGGCGATTGCCGCCCGGGCCGGCAGGGCGGAACAGGAGGGGCTGCACACCTTTGGCTTCAACCTAGGGCTCACCTTCCAAATTGTCGACGACCTCCTGGACTATGATGGCGACCGGGAGAAGACCGGCAAGGCGGTGGGCAATGACTTTCAGGAGGGGAAGATGACCCTGCCCCTGATCCTGGCCCTGGAACGGGCCGCGGCCCACGACCGCGACACCCTGCTTGGCCTGTTGCACGCCCATGCGGAGCAGCGAAGCGAGGCCTTCCCCCAAGCCCGGGCCATCCTCGTCGCCTCCGGTGGCCTACAGGCCGCCCGTGACCAGGCCCAGGGCCTGGTCAATGAGGCCACGGCAGCGCTGGCCATCTTTGCCAGAAGCCCCGAGCAGGAGATCATGACCGCCCTGGCCCGCTACGTCCTGAACCGGGAGGGGTAAGGCCATGGCCCCCCCAAAAAAGAGCATCGCGCGAAAATCAAGCAAAAAAAAACCGGCCAAAAAGAAACTCAAGTCCACCAATGGCTGCCTGATCATCACCATCTTGCTCCTCACCCTGGTAGCGATCAGCCTGGGGGCGGCCTTCTATTTTCTCTTTTTACGGCCGGTGCCGCCGGTCACGCCAACGCCGGCCCCCTCCGCCGCACCCTTGACCCCACCCGCCTCCGCGGCCGCGGCCGTTAAACAGCCCCCCCCTGCCGTCCGGGAGCACTCCCCAGCGCCAGCTCTCGCCCAGGCCCCGGAGGCGGAGGCAATAACGCCCGTCCCCATGCCAGCGCCGTCACCCCCCCGGACCACCCCCAGGCTCGCCATCATCATTGACGACTTTGGTAACACCAAGGCCATCGACGAGCAGTTCATCGCCCTCGACCTCCCCCTCACCTTCTCCATCCTGCCCCACTCCCCCTATGGCGTGCCGTTGGCCGCCCAAGCCAAGTCCCGGGGCCGCGAGCTCCTCCTCCACTTGCCCATGGAGGCCAGCGACCCGAAATGGTCTCCCGCCCCCGGCACCCTGCTGCTCTCCATGGCGGAAGATGAGCTGATCGCCACCATCGACCACGACCTGGATACCACCTACCGGCCAGTGGGCATCAACAACCACATGGGCTCCAGATTCACCGAAGACCCGGCCGCCATGCGGGTCTTTCTCCATGCCATCAAAGGGCGGGGCATGTTCTTCATCGACAGCCTCACCTCGGTCAACAGCGTCGGCCTGACCCTGGCCCGCGAGCTGAAGATCAAGACCGCCAAACGCGACATCTTCCTCGATAACGACCAAGATCAGACCCGGATCCTGGCCCAGATCGGCAAGGCCATCGCCCTGGCCCAAAGGCACGGCAGCGCCATCGCCATCGGCCACCCCTACCCCGCCACCCTACAGGCCCTGCGCGCCGCCCGTTCCCGCCTCAAACTCGACATCACCATGGTGCCGGCCCATGAGTTGGTGGAGTAAGAGAGGCGGTGGGTGCCCACCCGACACCAAGAGGTGATCCATGTTTATACGCGTTGGAGGCATTGATGCGGTTGATTCCGCCATCAATAACGAGTTCCGCTTGGCAGTGTTGGAAAAGGTGGTGGCCAGACTTATTCGCCTTGCCCCGCCAGGCTCTTTTACCGATAATGACTTTGCCCAGATTCGCGATGAGGTCCTCTCCTCTTTGCAACGGAAATACCCCAGCGCAGGAGTATGCAACAAGGAGCGTGCTTCAACCGGTGGATAGGCTATCGGCTGTAAGGCCTATCCCGTGGTCCGCTTTTTTTGGCGAACAGCCTACACTCCATAGCCTAACCGACCTATGTAGTTACAACCCAGCAAACGGAGGAGAGATGAAGAAGATGCTAGCATTGGCCATTGTTGCGCTTTTACCCTTGAGTGTGCAGGCGGCGGAGACGGGGCCAGGGGGAGATGCCGCCCCCCAACGGATCATAGGCGAGAGAACCGCCGCCACCATGGTGGAAGACGAGGACGGCTACCTGAAAGAGAATGAGTATGAGGTCATCAGCACCAATGGCGCCATCACCCGCGCCTTTTGTCCTTACACCTGCGCCATGCGGGGGCTGGAGACCAAGGATTGCAAGGCCTGGCGCTCACTGAACGACCCGGAGCTCTGCTATGTGCAGGACAACCGGGTACCGACGGCAGCCATCAAGTGGGGGGGCGGGGGACAGGGGAAGTAGAGCGGGGTTGCTACCCCCCGAGGGGGATGATCAGTTTCTGCATTTCTCCACCGGGTCTACCAGGGAGCGGTATCCCAGATAACACTACTGTCCAGGGATTGCAGGGGCCCCAACGGATTTTTATGCTCCACGGTCTGGTCGATGTTGGGCTTACCCCCGCTAATCTTGTACACCGTCAGCTCGTCCTTCATGACAATAATCGCCTTGAACTCCCAGCCGGTATTCGAGGTCTTACGCCGGAAATTCAAGAGATCGAGCATCACGTTGCCATAGCGGTCGGAAAACTTTTTGTGCAGGTCGATCTCAAAGGCCTGGCAGTGCTCCCGTGCGGCCAGGCAATCCTGAAGGCCGTTGTCAAGGTCCTTGATGGTGATGGACGGATTCGGCATAAAGCGCTGCATGATGTCCAGGTGGTTCAAGATCTGAATATTGGGGGTGACAACTGGCGCAAAGCCCAGTTGCTTGAGCATGTCGAGGTTGGTCTGATAGGGGATAATTTTATCGAAGGAGGCCTGCACCTCGGCAAAGGATGTCCAGGGCGAGATGACCGTCTCCTTGGCGCTCGGCAGGTAGGACTTGGATGAGCAACCGACCACGAACAGGTTGAGCAAGCACACACCCAGGCAACAAACCAGCGTCTGTCGATCGCGCATGACTTTCGCCCTCCATTGATTGTGGGTAGAATTCGGCCTAGTCCAATTCTACTCCTCTCGCCAAAGCAAGGGCAATTGCTTTTTTTTACGGAGAGAGCCTCGCCAGTTGGCGGATGGCCTGGTTGGCGATGATCAGCCCGAAGATGCCGGTGAGGGTGGGGAGGCTGCCCAGGACCCGGCGGGGCTTATTTTGCTCCGGGGGTACCAGTTCGTTCTCCGGCGGCGCTTCCGCCTCTTCGTAGGCAAAGTCAATGGCCTCGGTGGAGTAGACGCAGGGGATGCCGTGCTCGATGCCCCGGAGGCGCAAGCGGCGCCTGAGCCGCCGGGCCAACGGGCAGTTTTTGCTCTCCATGAGGTCGGCCAACCGGATCTGGGTGGGATCGGTGCGCAGGGCCGCGCCCATGGAGGAGATGATCGGGATCCCCCTGCTGTGGGCCGCGGCCAGCAACTCCACCTTGGGGCCCATGGAGTCGATGGCATCGATCAACAGGTCCGGAGCCGGGTCAAGGACCGAGGCCACCGTCTCCCTATTGATGAACAGCGGCATGATCTCCACCTGGCAGGCGGGGTTGATCTGCAACACCCGCTCCCGGGCCGCTTCCACCTTGATCATGCCCACGGTGGCGTCC
>CAYSFY010000189.1:0-360 GCA_964430285.1 uncultured Desulfobulbia bacterium | reverse complement strand
TGGCATGGCCGCCCACCGCCCCGATCCCGGCCACCGTGACAAAGCTCCCCTTGATCCGGGCAAAGGCCTCGGGGCCAAGCAACCGTTCGATACGTAAGAATCTATCCATGGCGACAAAGTATGATGGCATTGCAAAAAGTCGTGAAGCTGACCATCTGCCAATGTAATTTCAATGTGCCACTGGGCGTGCCAGCGACGGTTGAGCGGTTTTTGCGAAACCGGCAAAGTATATCCTGATCCGCCGATTTATCAAGGCTTATCCTCTCGCCCCGCAGGGTCCCGTCAAAGTCGTGGGGTACAATGAATATCGTTCCCACGCTCCTGCGTGGGAACGCGCGGTATAGGACGCTCTGCGTCCAG
>CAYSFY010000188.1:0-8581 GCA_964430285.1 uncultured Desulfobulbia bacterium | reverse complement strand
GCCGACATCGG
This sequence comes from uncultured Desulfobulbia bacterium, assembly GCA_964430285.1. Taxonomy (GTDB): domain Bacteria; phylum Desulfobacterota; class Desulfobulbia; order Desulfobulbales; family VMSU01; genus VMSU01. The sequence continues at coordinate 8,570 of CAYSFY010000188.1, read as the reverse complement.
CGGCATCACCCCCGGCTCCATGCCCCCCTTCTCTTGCCGCATCGAGGAGGAGGGGATACTGATCCCTACCTGCCCGTTGGTGGCGGATGGCCGCTTACGCGAGGCCGAGGTGCTGGAGTTGCTGGCCAGCGGCCCCTACCCCAGCCGCAACCCGGGCCAGAACCTCTCCGACCTCAAGGCCCAGATCGCGGCCAACGAAAGGGGGGTGCGGGAGCTTAACGCCATGGTGGCCCACTACGGGCTCGCGGTGGTGCTGGCCTACATGGGCCATGTCCAGGCGAACGCCGAGGAGGCGGTGCGTCGGGTGATCAGCCGCCTGCGGGACGGTGCCTTCACCCTGCCCCTGGACAACGGCGCCCGCATCCAGGTGGCGATCCGGGTGGATGGGGCCCGTTGTCAGGCCGAGATCGACTTCACCGGCACCTCGCCCCAACAGGAGAACAACTTCAACGCGCCGCGGGCGGTGTGCCTGGCCGCCGTGCTCTACGTCTTCCGTACCCTGGTGGCGGACGCCATCCCCTTGAACGCCGGCTGCATGCGACCCCTCACGGTGATCATCCCCCCCGGCTCCATGCTCAACCCCGAGCCGCCGGCGGCGGTGGTGGCCGGCAACGTGGAGACCTCAAGCTGCATCACCAACGCCCTCTACGGTGCTTTAGGGGTGATGGCGGCCAGTCAGTGCACCATGAACAACTTCACCTTTGGTAACGGCGAGTACCAGTACTACGAGACCATCGCCGGCGGCTCGGGGGCTGGGGAGGGGTTTGCCGGTACCAGCGTGGTGCAGACCCACATGACCAACTCCCGGCTCACCGATCCGGAGGTGCTGGAGTTCCGCTTCCCGGTGCGCCTGCTGGAGTTCGCCATCCGCCAAGGGTCAGGCGGCGCCGGCCGCTGGCGCGGCGGCGATGGCGGCGTGCGGCGTATCCAGTTTTTGGCCCCCATGACCGCCAGTATCCTCGCCAACGGCCGCAGCCAAGGGCCCTTCGGCATGGCCGGCGGCCAGGCGGGAAAGGTAGGCAAGAACCGGGTGCGCCGGGCCGATGGCCGGGTGGAGGAATTGAGCCACATCGGTCAGACCGCCATGCAGCCCGGCGACTGCTTCGAGATCCACACCCCGGGGGGTGGCGGCTTTGGGCCACCGGATGAAGGGGGGGCACAATGAGTATCGTTCCCACGCTCCTGCGTGGGAACGATGCCGAGATGATGAAATCTTGATGGAATCGCAATAAGTCGTGAATCCGACCATCCGCCGATGCAATTTCAATGTGTTACGGGGCATGCCAGCGACGGTTGAGAACCGTCAAATCTTGCGCTTCCTCGCCATGATGCCATGACTTTGACGGAACCCTGGGTGAGGAGACGGATCTCCTTGCCAAACTCTCGCAATCGCGGTAATCCCTCCCTATGCTCGATCTCCTGACCCGCGCCATTCAACGCAACTGCGATATCTCCGACGCCCGCTTCGGCGCCGGCTACTCCCTCTGCACCCTGATCCTCAAGCTGCGCAACCTCTACAAGTGGCAGCAGGGGCTTAAGCCCTGGGACGAGCCGGAACCGGCGGTGGTCCTCGATTGGATCGAGGCACAGGAGGCCTATTGGCAGGAGATCATTGATGAGCCCTGCCAGGCCTTGCCGGTGAACGGCAAAGCCCTTGACCCCTATGCGCTAACGGCCGTCAATGCCGGGCTTGGCGGCCATCGCCTCTATTATGGGGCCGGCTACGGCCGCTCCTTGAAGGCGCTCTTCTTCCTGGCCGAGGTGCGCGAGCGGCTGACCGTGGCGGGGTGCCCGGTGCTGATCCTGGGCCGGGAGCTGGCCCGCGAACTCTCGGCCCCCTTCGCCATGCTGCAGGAGGGGCAGATCATCATCCGCCGCGAGCCGCTACTCTCCTTTTTTTGGGACCAGATCCAGGAACTCCAGGCGGTCACGCGCTTGCCTCTGCGCCACGCCCTCCAGGGTCACGGGGTGGTGGGTGCCGACCTGACCCTGGACCAAGGGGCCTTGCGCGACCAGCTGGAGACCATCGTGGAGAGCGAGATCCCGATCTTCATCCATCACGAAATCGGCGAACATCGCGAGACCGGGCTGGGCAGCGCCACCTTGCAGGGACTGGTCGCCGCCTTTGCCGACACCCCCGTGGAACTGGTCGCCCGCGGGGTCAAGGACATCCTGGCCGACACCCACCCCCAGGGCATGCTGAGCTTCATCATCCAGGAGCGCCGGCAGGCATCCCTCTCCTTCTACCTCGGCTTCCTGGACGGCATGCGCCGGCTGCTCTTCCCCGAGATCGGCCCGGCCTACCAGCAGTTCCGGACGGATGGCGACTGGTCCGGAATCAGCCGTGCCCGGGACCAGGGACTGGCCGCGAATCTGGCCCGCGCCGCCATGATCCAGGCCGCGGTCCGGGACCTGGCCACCATGGGCAGTAGCGCGGTGGGGGCCAGATTGCAGGAGCAACTGCTGGCGCCGCTGGGGTTGGTCGCCTCCCGCTGACTCTCATCAACGCCTTGTGCCCTGAATCAAGCCGATTTCCGCCAACACGGGACCCCCCCCGCCGGCAGCGGCTACGCGATCCTTGCGAAAGCTGCATACGTTCCAACTCCAACTCCTTCTCCTTACCTCGGTCCCTTTCGGCATCTCCTCGTTTGTTTAATGGCAAGTTCCAGCCATAATCCGCCGCCCTGTCTTTCTCCGCGAACCCTCCGCACTGCCGTGGCAAAATCCGGTGAGTTGGACATCAAGGTGTTGACAAAACAAATTTGTTGTGCAATAGATATGTTGTGTAACAAAATGGATGTTAGGATTGGATAGAGTCGAAATAAGTCCAGCAGCTGACCACCTGCCACTGTCTTTTCAATGGGTTATGGGGGTGGTCAGCGGCAGTTGAGCGGTTTTGGCGAAACCGTCAAACTCAATAGGGAGGGAGTGTCATGGAGTGTTATGACCGTAGCGAAGAGAGCGCCCGGCTTTGGCGCCATTTCCACCAGGGGAAAAACGTGCTCATGCTGGCCCCGCGCCGCATCGGCAAGACGGTCCTGCTTAACCGGCTGCGGGAGGAGAGCGAGGGGCAGGGGTTCCACTCCATTGTCCTTGACGTGGAGGGGTATCGCGACGAGAAGGCCTTCTTCCAGCAGATGTGCTCCGCCATCCAAGAGGAGATCGGGGCCGGGAAAGCGGTGGTTGCCGCCTTCACCGAGCGTCTGCGGCGCATTGTCCATGGGGCGGAGAGCCATGGAGACTGGCGCAATATCCTGCTGCACACCGATTGGACCCAGTTTGCCGATCACCTCTTGACCCAGCTGGAGGCGGGCAAGGACGGCCGGCCCTGGCTGATCCTGGTGGACGAGATCCCGATCTTCACCCTGGCCTTGCTGGAAGAGGAGGCCGGGGCCAAAAAGGCCCGCGATTTCCTCTACACCCTGCGCAACCTGCGGCAAAAACACCGCCAGGTCCTCTGGCTCTTTACCGGCTCCATCGGTCTGGACACCGTGGCCCGGCGCCATGGCTTCGAGGGGGCCTTGGTGGACATGGAGATCTTTCCCCTGCTCCCCTTCAGCGCGGAGACGGCGACCGGCTTCCTGGACCACATCGCGGCAAAGAGCCGTTGCCGCTTCAGCCCGCCTGCCGCAGCCCGCATCATCGAGCGGCTGGGCTGGCTCGCCCCCTATTACCTGGAGAAGATCGCCGAGGCGGCCTGCGACCAGGCAGGAAGCAATCCGTGCATTGAGGAGGCTGCTGCCGAGCGGGCGGCGGACTCCCTGCTCGAACTCTGCCGCCGGACCTACTGGTCCACCTGGCGGGAACACCTGGAGAAGAACTTTGCGGAGCCGCAACGGACCCACCTGTTCACCATCCTGGCCGAGGTCGCCCAAGGTACGGCGGAGGGGGTAACCCTTGCCACCCTGCTGTTGGCCTTAAACCGTGGTGGTGACTCCGTGGGCGATGCGACCTTGCGTGACATCCTCGACACCCTGGAGGCCGATGGCTACCTGAGCACCGACCAGGATCGCTCCCGCTTCCGTTTCCGCATGCACCTCCTCAGGGAGTGGTGGCTGCGCTACGTCGTGGTGAGGGGGTAGCCATGGGAAAACTCCTCGATCTGGCCTTTTACAACCCGACCCAACTCAAGGATGACGACTTCCTCACCGGCTTTGTGGCCCGGCAGCAGTTGGTGGCGAAGATCCTGGCCCGCCTGGGCGAGATCTCCCCCACCAACCTGGCCCAGCACCGTCTGATCGTGGGGCAACGGGGCATGGGCAAGACCAGCCTGCTCCGGCGTATCGCCATCGGGGTGCGCGACACCCCGGCCCTGGCCGGGGTCCTGCTCCCCTTGCGTTTCCGCGAGGAGCAGTACAACGTCCATAACCTCCACATCTTCTGGTGCAACTGCCTGGACGCCTTGGCCGACTGGCTTGAGGCCGGCGGGCAAGCGGAGCTGGCCGACCAGCTGGATCGCGAGGTGGCGGCCCTTGACAGCCGCGAGGACGACAGCGAGGGCAGCGCCGCCCTGGCCCTGTTCAAGGAGTGGATGAAGCGGCAGGCGAGACGCCCCCTGCTGCTCCTGGACAACATCGACCTGATCTTTAACGGCCTCAAGGAGAAGCAGTGGAGCCTGCGCCGCGCTCTCCAGGAGGCCGGCGGCATCGTGGTGATCGGCGCCTCGGCCGGTTTCCTGGAGGCGGTTGCCGCCCCCAAGGCCGCCTTCTACGACTTCTTTCAAGTGGATGTCCTGGAGCGGTTGAGCCGCGAGGCCCTGCTCGCCAGTCTCCGGCACCTGGCTGCGGAGCGCGGCGAGGCGGGCAAGAAGGTGACCACACTTTTGGCCCGGGACCCCGGCCGCATCCACACCCTCTACGACCTTACCGGCGGCAACCCCCGGACCCTGGTGATGCTCTATCTGATGCTGGAGGTCAGCGACGAGGATGATCTGATGCGTGACCTGGAGCGGCTCCTGGATCAGGTGACCCCCCTGTACAAGGCGCGGGTCGAGGACCTCCCCGCCCAGTCGCGAGTGGTCTTCGACGCCGTGGCCCTGACCTGGAACCCGGTTACCGCCGCCGAGGTGGCCACGGTCAGCGGCCTGGAGACCGCCACCGTCTCCACCCAGCTCGACCGCTTGCAGAAGGACGGCATCCTGGAGAAGGTGGCGCTGGTCACCACCAGCCGCGCCGGCTTCCAGGTGAGCGAGCGCTTCTTCAACATCTGGTACCTGATGCGCCACGCCTCCCGCCGCCAGCGCAGCCGGTTGCGCTGGCTCGCCGAGTTCCTGAGGAAATTTTACTCATCCCAGGAGCTGGAAGAGATGGCGGGCACGATTTTTAGGTCCGGTCGTGACCGCTTGACCCGGAGTTCCTATTGCCTGGCCCTGAGCGATGCGCTTGACGACCCGGAGTTGCGGGATACCCTGCGCTACGAAGCCAAATTGGAGTTGGAGCGGCATGTAGCGGAAACCGGGATCTCCGTGGAAGGCCTTGCCGAGCCAGGGGAACTCTACGTCCCGCAAACGGCCGTGGATTGGTACAGGCAAGGGGTAACCCTGCAAGTAAAATTGGGTGCCTATGATCGGGCGGAGGCTGCCTATCGTCAGGCCATTGACCTGGATCCGAAATATAACGACCCATGGAACGGATTGGGTTACCTGTTGGAGTCACGTCTAGATCGTTTTGAAGAGGCGGAAGCGGCCTATCGGCAAGCCATTGCCCTTGACCCGAAAGATGCCTACGCCTGGACCAATCTGGGATGTTTGTTGCAAAATTTCTTGGGCCGATGCGAGGAAGCGGAGACCGCTTTTCGACGAGCCATCGAACTCAATCCAACAGCGGCTTTTCCTTGGACCAGCCTGGGGAGCCTATTGCAAAACCGCTTCGGCCGCTACCAGGAAGCGGAGGAGGCCTATCGTCAAGCCAGCTCACTTGACCCGGAAGATGCTTACTGCTGGAACAAATTGGGAATCCTTTTGCAACGCTACCTTGGCCGCTACCAGGATGCGGAGGTTTCTTACCGCCGAGCTATCGCACTTGACCCAAGAGTTACTTGGTTTTGGGTTAATCTGGGAACCTTGCTGCAATATCATCTCGGTCGATTGGAAGAGGCCGAGGTCGCTTACCGCCGGGCCATTGAACTTGACCCGAAGGAAGCCTTCCCTTGGCGTTGCCTGGGTAACCTGTTGCAAACAGACCTGGGGCGCTATGAGGAGGCGGAGGCCGCTTACCGTCAGGCCATCATGCTTGATCCTAAATACCTCTTTTCTTGGATTGAGTTGGGTGATCTGTTGCAAGACCATCTGGGGCGAGACCAGGAGGCGGAAGCTGCCTATCGCCAAGCCCTTGAACTTGATGCGAACAACGGCGTGCCGCTGGCACGTCTTGCCTATCTATTGTTGGCAGGTGTGGATAGACGAGAAGAGGCCGAAGCCTGCTACCAAGAGGCCATCGCTAAATTTCCGGCCCCTGGCGCCGGGCTGCTCCAGGCCTTTCATGCCCTGGCTGGGGACAACTTCGGCAAGGCGACCGAGTTGCTGACCGTAGTGTTGGCAGAGGGGGACCAGGAACTCTTCACCACCTACCGCGACGACCTCTTGCGCCTCCTGCGCTTGGCGGCCCAGCGGGGGTACGGTGACAAGCTCCTCGCCTGGTTTGTCGAGTCCGGCATGGCCGATCGCTACTGGCCGCTGTATGCCGCCTTTGACGCCTTTCTGCACGGCGAGGAGTTGCTCGGGGAGGTGAATCCAGCCAGCCGTATCCACGGCTGGCTGGCCAGCGTTGGCCCGGTCCAGGGGAGGCAGGCCGCCGTTGCCTCTGGCCGCAAGAAACGAGGCAAACGCAGCAAGGCGGTTTTGCCATAAGCGGACAGGGCGAGAAACAATTCTCGGCAGTCTTTGTTGTGGAAGCGTCATCCACGGCGCGATTGAAGCATGATCGCGCCGTGGACGACGCTTCCACCGAATCCGTGCCAGTTGCGGGAATCCAGTTTGATTGGCGGATTCTTCCCTCACCCGCGAGCCCATGACCCAGCGGGTTTTTTGTTGTCCGCGCCCGGCCGGGGTGGTACGGTGGAAGCGCGTGTGCTGGTGGAGAGCAGGGCAGGTCACTACTTGCTTTGCTGGCCCCACTGCAGCAGACAACGCTCGCCAGCCAGCGGCGCTAATCCCACCCCACCCCTGTTCACCACCATGCCAACCCCCGCCAGAAAATTCCCTCTTCCCCGCACCCTTTGCCTCTCCCTGGCCGCCTTACTCCTCTTTGCGTTCATGCCCTTTGTGGCGCAGGGAGAGGCCGTGGACCCGCCGCTCATGCAACGTCTGGCCCATAAGGCCAAGATCAAGGAGCACGATCGGGTGTTGCAGGGGTTGCGCGCCGGTCAGCCCCGGACTCGGGTCATTGTTCGCTTGCAGGATGGCGGACAATCGATAGGCCAGGGCAAGGCGACGGCCAAGGACATTAATGACCGCCACCTGCGCCAGCAGTTGCGCAGCGAGGTCAGCGCCAGGGTCGGTAACTATCTCGCCAAGTTTGCCAAAAGCGAGGTGGAGAGCCGGGCCAGTTTTGCCTACATGGCCGGTTTCGGGGCCGAGGTGACTGCCGCCGGCCTGGAACGCTTGGCCGACGATGGGGAGGTGGTGGCCATTGAGGAGGATATGCCTCTGACCGCCCATCTGCAGCAGGGTATCCCGCTGATCAAGGCCTCAATGGTGCGCGGCACTGTTAGCGGGGCAGGGCTTGCCATCGCCATCTGCGACACCGGTATTGACTACACCCATCCCCGTCTGGGTGGCGGTGGCTTCCCCAACGCCAAAGTCATCGGCGGCTACGATACCGGCCAGGAGGACAGCGACCCCATGGATGCCAATGGCCACGGCACCGCCTGCGCCGGCATTGCCGCCGGCGACCTGGGCACCACTGCCGACTATATCGGCGGCGTGGCCCCTGGCGCCAAGCTCTATGCCTTGAAGATCACGGACTCCGCAACCGGCGGTTCGGCCTGGACCTCGGATATCATCCAGGCCTGGGAGTGGACTATTACCCACCAGTTCGACAACCCGGCCAACCCCATCATGATCATCAGCACCAGCTTCGGTGGTGGCAGGTACCTGAGCAACTGCGACGCGAGCCAGCTCACCCTGGCCACCGCCGCTGCCAACGTCAACAACGCCGGCATCGCCATTTTTGTCAGCGCCGGCAACGAAGGGTACTGCGATGCCTTGGGCAGCCCGGCCTGCGTGAGTCGAGTGATCAGTGTCGGCGCGGTCTATGACGCCGCCTTCGGTTGGTATTACCCCTGCGTGGAGGCCTTAAGTTGCGTGGCCAAGACGGCCCATGCGGGGTGCGCCACCGGCTACTACGCCCAGGACAACAGTGCCGCCGACCTGGTGACCTCCTACTCCAACACCGCCTCCTTCCTGACCCTGCTGGCCCCAGCCAACAAGGCCTACACCACCGACATCAAGGGTAGTGGCGGCTATAGCACCAACGACTACACCCCCTCCTTCGGCGGCACCTCGGCGGCGGCCCCTTACGCGGCCGGGGGTGGGGCGCTGTTGCAGAGCGCGGCCCAGGCCGGCTCCGGCG
>CAYSFY010000187.1:4886-8646 GCA_964430285.1 uncultured Desulfobulbia bacterium | reverse complement strand
CCGTAGACCGAGGGGATGTCCACCGCGATATGGCGCTTGTAGTAGATGTCCTCCCTGGCCTCGAAGGCCTCGGGGGCGAGGATCACCTTTTGCAGGCGCTCCAGGTGGTCGAGGATGGCCTCCAGGCAGTCGAAGGTGTCGCAGGACTCCAGGGTCCCGATCAACTCCTGGATCTCGGGGAAGCCCGAGTTCACCGCCACCTCCAGCTGCTGGCGCAGGTCCTGAAGCCCCAGGTTGTACTTTTCGTGGAGCAGGGTGTACATGTGCACCAAGAGGGTGAAGCGTCGTACCTCGCCGGGGTTCAGGTCCGCCTGCTGGGCCAGGAAGCTTGCGCGGTGGGTCTCCCCCCAGGAGAGCAGGTCCTCCACCCGGTTAAAGTCCGGCAGCTCGAAGACCCGCTTCATCAGGATGTGCAGGTCGTCGATATAGGGGCCGCTGGTCTGGATGCCGTAGAGGACCTCCGGCGGCAGGAACTGCTCCAGCACCTTTTTCTCTTGGTGGCGCCAGAAGGTGAAGATGGCGCGGATGAAATTGACGATCAGGTTGCTCGACTCCACATGGCTCTGCTTGCGCAGGAAGTGGATCAAGGTGTCTTTACGGCGGTGGGTCTCGTCCAGTTCGGTGGAGACCTCCCTCAGCTCCCCCTCTGCGCCGATCTCGTTGAAGAAGACCGGCAACAGCTTGGCGAACTGCTTGGCCAGGTTGTAGATGGGGCCGATGGGGTGGTTCAGGAGTTCGGTGATGTCGCGCTGGAAGAGGTCGGTGTCCTTGATGCAGGTGCCGGAGAGGTGGAGGTTGATGATCAAGGCCGAGAACAGGGTGGAGCACCACTTGGGCTCCTGCATGATGAGCGACAGCCACACCCGGATGTTGACCAGGTGGGCGGGGTTGGTGATCGGCTGCCAGTCCTGGTCCACGCCGGTGACGTTGGCGTACTGGAAGCCGAAGCGCACCACCTCCCACAGGAAGCTCTCCACCAGGCTGCCGCTCCCTTTCTTGAAGATCTCGGTGCCCAGCACCTGGATGCACTGGAGCGAGGTGTGGGGAAACTTCCTGACGTTGGCCTTCAATAGCTGGAAGGTGGTGAGCAGGAACTGCTCGATCTCCTCGAAGGACTGCTCGTGGATCAGGAGGACCAGGGAACGGTTGATCTCGCGCAGGGTCTCCTCGTGGATGAGGAAGAGACCCGGGGTGTCCATGATGCGGAAGAGGAAGAGGAGCTTCCGGTTCTCGGCAAAGCGGTCCATGGCCTCATCCGTGCCCGCGGTGGCGGGTAGGGGCCGATCCCCGGCCCCGGGGTAGGAGGCGTTGGGGAAGGGGATGGTCAGCAGCTTGGCCGGGATATCCTTGTAGACCCGGACGATCTCCAGGTGGGTGGGCAGGGTGAGCAGGTGTTGCAGTTGCTCGGCGGGCGAGGGCGTGGCCAGGGCCTCCTGCTCCAGGGCCGCCAGATGCTGCTGCATGGTGGCGTGGGAGATGGAGGCAAAGAGCCCGGCCACGTCCCATTCGCCGTGGTTGTGGCCGCAGGCGGCGGTGAACCAGGGCAGGGGGTCCTCTTCGCTCAGCCAGTAACGGTAGTCGATGGCCAACAGCCGGTTGTAGAGTTGGGCAAAGGGGGCCAAGTCAAAGGCAGTGCCCTCGCTGACGCGGAGCAGGGCGGCGGCGATCTTGTTGATGGGGTGGTACCCCTGGACCATGAGGATCAGGGCCTGATCGTCCAACTCGGCAATCACCTCCACCCCACTGTTGAAGGCCTGTTGGTTATGGATGAGGGTCTCGGCGTGCAAGTCGTTGATGAACTTCTCCAAATAGGCCAAGAGCGACTCCATGGCCAGGGCGATGATGGCGTCCCAGTTCTTGGGCGACTTGCCGTCGGTGGAGAGGGTGGTCGCCCCATGGCCGATGGCCGGCGCCGCCTTCTTGATCTTCAGGTTCTCCCAGGCCTGTCGGATGGCGGTGAGGTGGATGGCGATCATCTGGCTGAAGGCCTCGGGACTCCGCTTATGGCGGACGTACAGCTGGTTGTGCTTGAGGATGAAGGCCCTGAGCTTGGGCAGGATCAGGCTCCAGTTGCGGAAGGGGTGGTTGATCTCATGGAGCAGGTCGCTGATGGTGTGGTGGATCCCCTTGTACTCCTTGGCGATCTCGGCCAGGACCCGCTGCTCCGGGGCGATGGTCACCTCGTCAACGGCGGTCTCCTGGAGATTGGCCCTGAGGGCGTCTGATTCGATGGCTGGGGTGGTGGTTTGGGGCATGGATGGGGTCCTCGACTAACGGTGGGAATGAAACAGGGAGGCAAAAGGACCAATGGTACCTTCTACCTCCCTGTTTCATTCCGAGAGAAATTATCGTGGGAACGGATTGGTTTCAGATAGGTTGTTCAAAAGAGCAAGTGGCCCTCAAGCTCCTTGTATAATGGGAACTTGGCATCAGCGGAAATGAGTTTGGCGTCGTGGGCCAAGGCGGTGGCAATGATCAATCTGTCCTGCGGATCGCGATGGTGCTCGGTCAGTTCGACGGCCAGACCGGCAATCTGGGGAGTGATGGGCAACAGCAGGATCCCTGATCCATTAAGAGACTTGTCGAACCATTCCGCACGCGGGCAGGGGAATATAATTCTGCCGTGCCGTTCCAGCCAAGCCACCTCAAAACAGGAGATGGCGGAGACCCCAACCGTTTCGTGGGCTTCAATTGCTGATCGCCATGTTGGTTTGAGCCGGTCGGTGTCCTGATTTACCCACCACAGCCAGATGTGGGTATCAAGAACAATCATTTTGGTAGATCCCAGTCCGCAAAGGGGGCTGTTGCCAGCACATCACCCACGATCCGCATCTTACCGGCAATGTCGGGATGTGGCCGCCGCTTGGGTTGTTCAACTTCATCCACGGTTTGCACGATGACCTCAACCTGATGGTTGACAAAGGATTCCGGCAACTCAATCAAGAGTGTCCGGCTCTTTACTTCGGTAAAACGATGCTCCACCTGCATGGCGGCGGCCTCTCTGTTGATCTTTCATGGAAAAGCACCCTCACAACGGCTTCTTGGCATCCATCAGCACGATGAGGTCCAGCACCCGATTGGAGTAGCCCCACTCGTTGTCATACCAGGAGAGGATCTTGACCAACTTGCCGATGCACTTGGTGGACATGGCGTCCACCACCGAGGAGTGGGGGTTGCCCTGGTAGTCGATGGAGACCAGGGGCTCGTCGGAGTAGCCCAGGTAGCGGTTGGCCCCCTCCTGCAAGGCCTGATTGACCTCGGCGGTGGTGGCCTCTCGCTCCATCTCCATGACCACGTCCACCAGGGAGACGTTGGGGGTGGGTACCCGTACGGCCAGGCCGTCGAATTTGCCCTTCAACTCCGGCAGCACCAGGGAGACCGCCGCTGCGGCCCCGGTCTTGGTGGGGATCATGGAGAGGGCCGCGGCCCGGGCCCGGCGCAGGTCCGAGTGGGGGAAGTCCAGGATGCGCTGGTCGTTGGTGTAGGAGTGGACCGTGGTCATCAGCCCCTTGGCTATGCCGAAGCGATCGAGGATCACCTTGGCCACCGGCGCCAGGCAGTTGGTGGTGCAGGAGGCGTTGGAGATGATGTTGTGCTCCAGGGGGTCGTATTCGTCCTCGTTGACCCCCATGACCAGGGTCTTGACCTTGCCCTTGGCCGGGGCGGAGATGATCACCTTTTTGGCGCCCGCCTCCAGATGGGCGCCGGCGGTCTCGTCGTTGGTAAAGAAACCGGTGGACTCGACCACATAGTCAACGCC
>CAYSFY010000187.1:0-4876 GCA_964430285.1 uncultured Desulfobulbia bacterium | reverse complement strand
GCCGATGGCCCCCCAGGGGATGTCGGCTGGGTTCTTGTGGTTGTAGATGTCCACCTGGCGGCCGTTGACGACAATCCCCTTGTCATTGGCGGTCACCGTTTTGTCATAGACCCCCATGATGGAGTCGTATTTGAGCAGGTGGGCGGTGGTGGCGTTGCTGGTCAAATCGTTGATGGCCACTACTTCGATCTCGTTAAACAGCGGGTCCTTGTCAATGGCCCGAAAGATGTTCCTGCCGATACGTCCAAAACCGTTGATGCCTATCCTGATGGTCATTGTTCTCTCCCCCTTGATTGTGCCGCCCACTGGGGACGGCTTTGTCGGACCGTTGGCAGGTCCAGCAATGATTGAATGCGAAAATGCCGGTTGGCACGGGCGGTGACGCCGGTTACAGTTTTGCGCGTGCCGCGTGGTAGAGCTCCAGATAGCGGTCCTTGACCTGGTCCCAGGTGTAGCGTTCATGGATCAGGGCCACGGCCGCCTGTTGCATGGCCGCGATGACCGACGGTGACGAGCGGTAGCGGTCCATGGCGCGTTGCATGGTCTCGGCCATGACCAGGCCGTTTAAGTGGTGAAAGGCGAAACCGGTGTTGCCGTCCACCACCTTGACCAGGCCGCCGACGTGGTGGACAATGGGCAGGTTGCCGAAGAGTTGAGCGATAAAATCGGTCAGGCCGCAGGGCTCGTAGCGGGAGGGGATCAGGAAAAAGTCCCCGGCCGCATAGACCCGGTTGGCCAGGAGCGGGTCAAACCCCCGGAGCAGACAGAGCCTGCCGTAATAGCGGTGGTCATGGGTCATGGCGATCAACGGGTCCTCAATCTCCTTGGGTCCGCTGCCCAGAATCAGTATCTGGAAATCCGGGTCGATAGGCAACAAGTATTTTAGGGCCTCGATCATTTTGTCCACCCCCTTTTGGGTGGAGAGGCGCCCGATAAAGGTGAACAGGGGCTGGCCGGGCCGGAAGGCGAGGGTGCCGCTCTGCTGAACCCCGGCCAAACGCTCGTCGGCGATGGCGGTGCAGAGGTCATGCCGGCAGGCCTCCTTGCCCGAGTGCGCAGGGGCGTCGGCTCCGCTCTCCCCGGGCTGGTACGCGGCGGCGATCCCCAGGGCCTCGGGGTGAGAGAGATCAAAGTCAGCGGGGTCGATGCCGTTGGTCACCCCTTGTAGGGCCAGCCCCCGCTTCAGCAGGGCGTGGCCCAGCCAGCCGGTGAGGCGATCGTCATCCGTCTCCCTGAGCTCACGGGCGTAATTCTCGCTCACCGTGTTCAGCACGGCGTAAGCAGAGGCGGCAATGAAGGGGTCGAAGGCCCCGGCCAGCAGGTTGGCGTTGATCACCCGGGCCGGCAGGCCGGTGATGGCCTGGGCAAAGGGGAGGTCGTGGACCTCCTGGTGGTAACCCAAGCCGGCGTTGTGGATGGTGACCACCAAGCCGGTCTCCCTGAAGTAGTGGCGAAAGCCATCCACCTCGCGGACCATGGCCGGCAACAGCGCGGTATGGCCATCGTGGCAGTGGATGATCGCCGGCCGCTCTCCCAAGTGGATCATCAGGCAGAGGGCGGCCTTCTGCAACAGGCAGTTCATGGCGAAGTAGTCGTAGTGGCCTTCGCCCTGGCGGTGGTTGGGGTCGTGCTCTTCGTCGGCCGCGGTGTAGGTGTAGACCCCGCGCTTCTCCAGAAAGCGGGGGCTATCGATGAGATAGAGCGCCACCTCGCTCTGCCGGTGCCACACCGTGACTGCTTCCCGCCGCTCCTCCTGGGGGTAGGACATGTCCAGGTCAAAGGCAGTGTCGAGCCGGGAGAAGCCCAGCTGCTCGGGGTGCATGAAGCCGTAGAGGGGCAGGACCACGCTGACTTGATGACCACTGCGAGCCAGCGCCGCCGCCAGTTGCCTGGCCACGTCCTTGACCCCGCCGGCCCCGGCCAGGGCTCCGTATTCGCGGCTGATGATCCAAATGGTGTTGATGGTGGAGGGGTGTTTCATGGTCTCTCTCGGTGGAGTATGCGGGCTGGCCCGCGTTTTATGGGCTCGTCGGCCAATGGGACCTGGACTGAAGAGGCGTGGGTCATTCTCGGTAGGCGTTGTCGTTAGGAGCCGTTATCGAGGTTTTATGCAAAAGCGGTGGCAAGCCGCCGCACTCCAAAGGGGATGGATTTAGATGGTCCGGCACGGGCATCATCCGAAATTTCTTGGAGTAACGCTGTGGAGTGCGCAGGCTTGCCTGCGCTTTGTTTGCTCGTGGCTTGCCGCGAGTGCGGTTCATCATGGGATCCACGTCAATGAATCAATAATCATCCCGCACGCGCAAACCGTCCGTCTTAAAGGAGCGAACAGTCCGGTAAAAACCGGTCCCTGACTGACGGGCAAACCAGGCCATCGAACACCAGCGATACTCTTCCGCCTGCCGGACCAGCCCGTGCTTCACCGCATTTTGGTGCACATAGTTCAGGCGTGCCAGATAGCTTCTCTCGTATGTCAAACAGGTGTCCCAGTATTGAAACCACACCTTTCGCCCCGGCATTTCATCCTGCTGATTCAGCCAACGCGCGGTCTTGGAGTGCAGAGAGCGCATCAACTCGCGCAGGGTGCCCGGGGTCTCTGGTGAGACGCCGATGAAGTGGTAGTGGTTTGCCATCACCGCCCAGGCCTGTAACTCCCAACCTAGGCGCGAGGCTTCAGTAAACAAGGAGCTGAGCAGAAAATCAAGCTTTGCCGGGGTGTCGAAGAGCAGGGCCTTGCCGTGGGTCCCCGCCGTCACCAGGTAGGCGGTGTTGGCGACAAACAGATGCGCTGGGGCATGGGGCCACTCGTAGTAGGCGGTGTCGGATGGGGAGGCCATCTGCTCTGTTTAACAGCGGCGGCAAGCCGCCGCACTCCATACACTCTTCACTGATACAAATAGCGCTTGATCTTGTGGGTGGCGGTCTTGACAAAGGGCTCGGCGCGCTCCCGGACCTGGTGCAAGCGGCTGTACGGCGGCACTCCCTGATTGACCGAGGACTTGATGTCGGTGAGCAGCTGCTGGACATAGAGACGCTGCGCCTCCCGGCCCTTGGCCTCCTGGTCCACCACTTCATAGTCGAGATAGACCAGGGCCTCCAGGCGGTTATCCCGGGCCACCACCAGGGACTCCACCACCTGGGGGTGGGCGTTGATCCTGTCTTCAATGGTCTCGGGATAGATGTTCTCGCCGTTGGCAAAGACAATGACGCTCTTGGAGCGGCCCTTGACGTGGAGATTGCCCAGCGGATCGATGAACCCCAGGTCGCCGGTGTTGAGCCACCCTGCTTGATCAATGGTCTCCGCGGTCAGCTCCGGGTTTTGGTAGTAGCCCTGCATGATGTTGGCCCCCCGGGCCATGATCTGGCCGATGCCGCTCTCTGGTGACGCGGCAGCGATGCGGATCTCCACCCCCGGCACCGGCGGACCCACCGAACCAAAGGCCACGGTCGGGTCCCCCACCTGACCGGCGGCCAGGAGGGGGGCGGTCTCGGTGAGGCCGTAGCCCGCCATGAACGGGAAGCCGGCCTCCCTGAGGAAGGTCTCGGTCTCGGCATTCAGGGCGGCACCGCCAATGGCCATGACCCGCAGGCTGCCGCCAAAGAAGGAGAGCAGGCGGCGGCCGATCCTCTTCATCACCAGCCGTCGGCCCCAGGGCAGGCGGGCTAGCTGGCGCAGCCAGAAGGAGGCCTGGATGGCGGGGAGCACCCTCTTCTTGTGGATTTTTTCCATGACCATGGGTACGGCGCAGATGGCGTGGGGCCGTTCATGACGGCAGATCCGCTCCAACACCGACGGGGTGGGCGCTTGGTCGCAGTAGACTACCCTGCAGCCGGAGGAGAGGGGCAGGACGAAGCCCAAGGCAAACTCGTAGGTGTGGGCCAGGGGCAGGATGGAGAGGAAGGTGGCGCTGGAGGGGATGGCGATGATGGCCCGGGCCGAGGCGACGGTGGCCACGATATTGGCGTGGGAGAGCATCACCGCCTTGGCGTGGCCCGAGGTGCCCGAGGTGTAGATGATGGCGGCGGTCTCCTGGGGGCGGACGGTCACCAGGTCGCAGGCCACCTCTGTATCGGCAAGCAGGGTGGTCCCGTGGGCCAGGAGTTCGGAGAGGGTCGCGGTGGTGTGGCGATGTTCCGGGTCGCTGTCGTCCAGGGTGAAGACCCCGTCTAGGGGGTGGCTGCCGAACTCCAGCACCTTGTCCACCAGCCGGCCACTGGTGAACAGAAAGTGGATCCGGGCCTCGCGGAGGATGTGGTGGATATCGGCCTCCGGGAACTCCGGGAGGATGGGGACCGCCAGGGCGCCGCAGGCGGTGATGGCCAGATAGGCGATCCCCCACTGGGGCGAGTTCTCCGCCAGGATCGCCACCGTCTGGCCGCGTGCCACGCCGCGCCGGATGAGGGCGGCGGCAAGGGCGTGGATGGCGTCTCCCATTCGTGCGTAGGTCAAGGGTGGCCCATAGGCGAAACCCAGGGCCGGCCTTTCCGGGTGGCGGCGGATGGTCTCCGCAATCAGGCCGTTGATGGTGACGGGGTCAGGCATGGACTAGCGGACAGCCTGTTGCCTCAGCAAATGATCGGCCAGGGTGAGGCAGACCATGGCCTCGCACACCGGGATGATGCGCGGGATGGCGGAGATGTCGTGGCGGCCGCCGATCTTGATGGTCACCGGCTCGCCGTTCAGGTCGATGCTCTGTTGCTCTTTGGCAATGGAGGGGATGGGTTTGACCGCCACCCGCACCACGATGTCGTCGCCGTTGGAGATGCCGGCCAGGATGCCGCCTGCGCGGTTGGAGGCAAAGCCCGTGGGGGTCAGCGGGTCGTTGTTCTGGGAACCGGTCAAGCCGGCGGCGGCAAAGCCCTCGCCGATCTCCAC
>CAYSFY010000186.1:0-8704 GCA_964430285.1 uncultured Desulfobulbia bacterium | reverse complement strand
AATGAGTCACGAACATCCCCGACGCGCCGGGAATTTTGTCACTCAAGACCAAACGACCCGACCCGTCAATCGAGGCCGCGCACGAGAATTGTTGTTCCAGTTGGGTCAGCAGGTCTTGGATATTCTTGGCCGGATCAACGGTGTAGACCAATTGGTTCACCTCTTTGGAACCGTTGTCGTACCCCTCAAAGATGAAGGTATCGCCCTGGACGATGGATTTACCGTCCTGATCCTGCACATTGGCCCACAGGGTGGCGGAGGTGATGGGGGTGCTGGTGTTGTCAAGGGCACCCGCATCGCTGACCAGGACCTGGCGTTGGGTCGAGGGCGCGCCCTCATAGCGGGCACCGAAGTTGATGCTGATCTCTTGGTTCTTATCGGAGCCATTGAAGTTGGAGGGGAAGGTGAAGTAGGTGCTGCCGGTCTCCAGCACGATCCGGTTCTCACTCTTGGACGGGTCCACCACCCCGTCCGGCGGTACTTTGTAGGCATCGATCTCAGAGATTTTACCCGAGGTGTCAAACTGGATGGAGCCGTAGAGCAAGGCCCCGGCCCCCTTATGGTTTTCGTAGTTGTAGCGAGTATCGGGATTATAGATCACCTGTTCGGCCGCGGTCAGCACCCTCTTGTCCTCGGTGGGGTCGCAGGTAGCCAGAAACTCCCACTTGTTCTCGGTGGTGGTGCGGTCGAAGTAGACCCGGATGTCGTGGCTCGCCCCTTTGGAGTCGTAGATCTTGACCGCGGTGCTGTAGTTGTACTTGCCGCTATCGATGGGGTCGGTGGGGGTCACCGCATTGGCGTTCATGCCGTTCCAGTTGCTGAACAGCCGGTCCTCGGTAAGCTCTTTCTGCTCATCGGCCGCCAGGTTGGAGTTCAGGTTGGCGATCACCTCGACGCTGGTGGTGGGCACCGGCGGGGTGTTTTTGCCGATATTGATATCGCCGATGGTGCCCATGGCCTGGCCGGTCTTGTCGTCGATCTCCCACCCTTGGGTAAAGTAGCCCATGGGGTTCACCAGATTGCCCTTCTGATCAAAGCCGAACTCGCCGGCCCGGGAGTACATGTCGGCCTCGGCGCTGCTCGGGGCCCGCAGCATGAAGAACCCCTGGCCGCCGATGGCCATGTCCGTGGGAGAGGACGAACTCTCGAATGAACCCTGGGCAAAGAGGCTGTTGATGGTGCTCAGGGTGACCCCGCGGCCGACCTGGGCCCCGCCGGCGGCGGTGGATACGGATTGTGACAAGACGTCCTGGAAGGTGGAACGACTGGACTTGAAGGCCGCGGTGTTGACGTTGGCCACGTTGTCACCGAGTACGCTCATGGCATCGCCCATGGTGCTGAGTCCGCTGATGCTTGAGTATAAAGAACTTGAAATTGCCATAACACACCCCCTGTTTTAGGTTGTTGAATGATCTGAAATCAAAATTTTTGCTTATCGGTTAGGAGCCGTGCCGCCTGTGCCCCATTGTTTCCGCAGTGAGCGCTATTGCACCTGAATGATGTCGCTGACCTTGACCAGGACATTTTTATCGATCTCCAGGCCGACGACGCCGTTGGTAAAGTTGACCCCGGTGACCTTGCCGCTGCTGTGGTAAGTCACCGGCAGGGCCTCGCCGCTGGTGGACATGGCCTTGACCTCATAGTGATAGCTGCCGTCCTCCACCGGGGTCCCGGACGAACTCTTGCCATCCCACTCCACCTTATAGGTGCCGGCCCCTTCATTGCCCACACTCTTGGTCCATACCGGCCGATTGGCCGCATCGTAGACAGTGACGTCAATGGTGGATGCCGGATCATCCAACACAAATTCCGTGGGGTTGACCTTGCCTGCCGTCACCGCCATGCTGTTCCCCTCGGAGAGGACATCCTTGCCCAGCATGGTCAAGAGCTGCAGGTTGCTCTGGGAGGTCTGATAGTCCAACAGCGACTGCATGTTGTCGCTCATCTTGAGGGTGGCCTCCATGTTGCTGAACTGGGCGAGCTGGGAGGCCATCTCATTGCTCTCCATGGGTTTCATCGGGTCTTGGTACTGCAACTGGGTGATGAACAGGGTCATGAAATCCCCCTTACCCAGGTCCTTTTTGCCAACCGCGCCTTCCGGCTGGACTATGGTGGTGCTGCCCGTGCTGCTGCTGACGCCTGCGATTGCCATGTTCCTATCCTCCGCTAGACAAAGAGACTGATCCCGCCCTGAGGGGTGCGGATCGTCCTGTTTCCTGAATGTGCGGGCATGCCGACGGTGGGGGGTACAATCCCCTCATCCCTCTGCCGGGTGGCCTGCATCTGCTCCCAGGCCGCCATGAACCGCTTGCCGCCGTCGTTTTGGTGCTGCTGCTGGTCAACCGAGACCGACATGTTCCCCAGGCTGAAACCCCGGCGTTCGAGATTATCCTTGAACTCGCCCATGCTGGACTCCATCGCCTCCTTCACCTTCTGATTCTCCATGACAAAGGAGACAGCGATGTGGTGGCCGCGGACCTGCATGTCGACCTTCACCTCACCCAGCTCCTTGGGGTACATGGTCAGGGTCAGGTGGTGCTCCATATTACGCAGCCCCCGCAGGACCCCCTGGGAGATCTGCTCAACGGCAAACTGCTGGAGCTCGGGGCTCAGGCGCAGGCTGGGGGTGTGGAGCTTGGGGGTAGGATCGGATGAGAGCGGGGCCGAACCCCTTGCCTCCATGCCGATGCCCCCGGTGGTCGGGGCGTTGTTGCCATCCATCTGCTTGGGAACGGCGGCCTCCTTGCTCTCGGGGGCCGCCACTTCCGTTGGTGTCTCACTCTGCGGGCCAGCCACGGTGTCCAGGCTCGGTTCCGTATCGGTGGAGGTTGGGGCCGTATCTCCGGCCAATCGTTCCTTGGCCAAGGCATCATTTTTGGCAGTGATCTCGGCCTTTTTTTCCTCGCTCTCCTGGGCCAGACCCGCAAGCGCCTGTTGGACCTCGGCCGCGTCCGTAGCTTGGGACGCCAAACCGGCAGGAGCGAGGGTGGTGATTGCCTGCTGCAAACGTTCGATGATCTCTTCGGGACCCGCGGCCAGGGGGGTGAGCGCCTCTTCCGCCGTGACTGGGGTGATGGCAAACCCGGCGGACGCCAGCAGGGTATTGACTCTCTCCACCACTGTTGCCAGCGGTTCCGCCTGCCGGGAAAAATTTTCCCCCTGGCTAAAGGCCTGATTAAAGAGTTGCCTTACCTCCTCAATGGGCAAAACAGAGGCGGCTTGGTCCATGGGCGTTTGTCCGATCTCAAGACCGGCCTGGATCAGGACCTCGTTGACCTTGGCCAGGAGGGTGGGCAACGTCTGGTTTTGCGTGCTCCCCCCTCCCACCTCGGCCATGGCATCCGAGAACAGCTGGTGCACGGCCTCCCCGCTCATGGGGGCGGCAACGGGGGGAGTCGGGAGAGCGATGGTGGTATTGAACTCGGTCGGGCTGAGCGCCAACCCGGTGGGAGCCAGGATGGTATTGACCTGCTTCAGCAGCGCCTGCAGCTCCGTGTTCTGGGAGCGGGAACTCTCCATGGCCGCGACCGCCTGTTGCAAGGCCCGGGTCAGCTCCTCCGTGGTCGGTTGCCCGGCCTCGTCACCGTTTTGCTGCTGCTTGGCCATGATCTCGTGGAGCAGCCGCTGAAGCGTGAGGGCCTGGTCGTCATCACCGCTAACCTTTTCCACCTTGACCATGGCCAGATCCACCATCTTGCTCAACTCTTCGTAGACATCCGCCACGGCCCCCTGCACCACCGGGCTCAGGCCCACATCGTGGCTCTCGAATCCGGCCTGGCTCAAGATGGCATTCAGGTCATTGAAAAACTCCGGCATATCCGCTTTGGGCCTGGCGTTCTCCACCGCTGCCACCGCCTGCTCCAGCATGCCCTGCAAGCGCTTGATGCTCAAGGTGACTTGCTGGCCACTCTCCGCTGGACGCAGACCGCTTAGGGTCTCCTGCTGCCCAGAAGCCCGCTCCGGGATGATCCGGTCGATCTGTTCGCCAGGGACACCGGCATCGCTCAGCATGGTCTGCAGCTGCTCGACATCCCAGTCGGAGAGGACAATTTGCGACTCCTGACCCTGACCATCGACCTGGGGCGGCAGTTGTCGCATCCCTTGCAGCAAGGCCTTCAGGTCCAGCTGGCCGATGCCATTCACCCCTTGGCCATCAAGGTGTTGGATGGCGTCTTGTGCCACTCCCAGCTGGGAGAGGAAGGTCTCGATGAGGGGGAGATAGGTCTCCGCCACCGTCACCTCCGTGGCCGTTTCCTGCTCCTTGAAGTTCTTCTCCAGGGCGGCGAACAGATCCGCGAGCGGCAGGCTTCCCTGCTCGTCCATCATCTTTTTCAAGGGGGCGAGGTCCTGGTTGTCCATGCCCGCGGCTGCCGCCAATTTCTCCAGCAGCCCCATGTTCTTCAGTTGAAAGGTCCACTCCCCGGGATCTTGATTGGGTTTATCCACCACGCCCTTGAGATCGACCATCAATTGCTGCAACAAGGCCTCAACCGTTACCGGGGTATCCTCCTTCCTGTCGATCTCGGTGAAGATTGCCTTCTCCTTGTTCTCGACCCCGGCCAAGTTGTCCGTCGCTCTCTGCCCTTCCCGCAGCTTACGATCCAGATGCGAGGCAAAGGAGCCTTCATCGACCTTGGGCAACTGGGCCTTCGGATCGAGCCCGGCACCAGGGGCGATCGGCGAGAGGATGGAGGGGATCTGAATGTTGGCCACGGCTTACCTCGTTGGGTTACTGAACGCGTAGGGGATAACGGCGTAACGGATGGAAATTTTCAAGCTGACGGACATCGTGCCCACCCCTTACAGCAACAGACGTGCCAGTAGTAATTTTAATCTGGGGCCACCAGGCACCAAGAGAAAATGTGACATTATTTCATATTGTTATACAGTTATCACTACCGTCAGGAACGGAGTTGTCGCCTGGCAGGGGCACCATGGCGGACGATCAGGCCATGGTTTCAGGCAGAAAGTTCCTATCCTGCAAAGGTGTCGGTGCCGAGAGGGATAGGCAAGAGTTGCCGTCAACCGCAACCTGGGGGCGCAAGATCATCATCTCGGCATCGTTCCCACGCTCCAGCGTGGGAACGATATTAACCTGGAGGGTGGCGTAACAATTGTTGCGCATTGGACGACGGGGCTGCTACTCTGGGATGGAACGATCGAGCTGCCGGCGGGGCTTGGCAACGAGCCCTGCTGGCGGGCGAGAACGGGAGGGGGGATGGAAGAGTGTGCCCGGAAGCGGGCGGTAACAACAGGGGAAAATAATGATCAATGTGGCTCATTCTCAGCCACCGCTGTGGTGGGAGCGTCGTCCACGGCGCGATCAAGGATCAATCGCGCCGTGGACGACGCTCCCACAGAATCATCAGCAGAGGTGGCAATGAATCCTTTGCAGCCAAGCGGAACGATAGAAGGAGGTTGACCAATGGCAATTGTCGAAGTGAGCATCACCCCGCTGGGGACGGCCACCACAAGCGTGTCGGCCTATGTGGCCGGTTGTATCCAAGTCGCCCGGGAGTCGGGCCTGAACTTTCAGCTGACGGCCATGGGCACCATCTTCGAAGGTGACCTGGAGCGGATCATGGCCTGCATCCGCCGGATGCAGGAAGCGGTCTTTGCCGCCGGCGCCGGTAGGGTGACCTCGGTCATCAAGATCGACGACCGCCGCGACCAGCCGGGCTGTTCCATGGAGAGCAAGGTGGCTGCGGTGGAGAGCAAACTCTAGGCCTCCGCCCGAACCCCCAGGCGTTGGGTTGAGGAACGAAACCCAACATGAAAAACTCTTCCCCATCACACCCGGTTGCCCTTCAACTCCTTAAGCGAGTAAAAGGTCCCCCGCCAGCGGATGCCGCCCTGGGCCAGGTTGAGGACCATGGCGCGCAGGACGATCCACACGAACAGGGCCGTGGCCACCGGCAGGCCCAGGGCGTGCCAGCGCTTGAAGCCGTTCGCCCGGGCGCAGCCGGCCTGGAGCACGGTGAGCAGCACCACCACCCCTGCGTAAATCACCCTGGGCACCCCGGGGCAGACCACCACGGCCAGGTAGGGCCAGATGGTGGCCAGCAGATGAAAGGCCATGCCGGAGAGGACCAACAAGATCCGGTAGTCGCAACCGGCAAAGGCGTTCTTCTCCAACCCCCGAACCACCTCCCCCACCGATGAGTACCACTCCACGCTCACCAAGGCGCTGCCAAAGGCGATCTCCGAGCGATACCCTCCCCGTTTGATAATCTTACCGAGCTTCACATCGTCATCCGGCCTGAGCCGGATGGTCTCATGGCCCCCCACGCTCCGGTAGCTGGCGGCACGGACGAGGTTGAAGGCGCCGATGCCCACATGGCAGGGGCTGTTCGCATCCCGGGCCTTCCACGGCCGCATGAACATGGCAAAGAAGAGGGCGAACGTGGCCCCGAACATCTGCAAGAAAGGGGTGGGCATGGTCATGGCCGGCGCCACGGTCAGGTGGTCGAGCCCCTGCTGTTGCATGAGGGCCACGGCCCGGGAGAGGGTGGTGGGCGCCATGACGATGTCGGCATCGGTGAACAGCAACAGTTGGCCGTGGGCCCGCTCCGCCCCCAGGTGCAGGGCGTGGTTCTTGCCCAACCACCCGGGGGGCAGCTGGTGGAGGTGGATGACCGAGAGTCTGGGGTCAGCCTGGGCCATGGCGTCGAGGATGGCGCCGGTGGCGTCCTCGGAGCGGTCGTTGACCGCCACGATTTCGAAAGCCGGGTAGTCCAGGGCCAGGAGCGAGCGCACCCCCTCGGCGATATGGCGGGCCTCGTTCCTGGCCGCCACGATCACCGTCACCCGGGGCCAGGCGGTGACATCCTCCGTGGTCACCTGGCTTAGGGAACGGATGGAACGATTGCCAACCACCAAGTCCAGGCCGATGATGAGCCAGAGGGCCAAGGTGATCAGGGCGAGGAGGGTGAGGGGTGTCATCGGGGAGCTTTTCCTTTGTTTATGGGCTCTGCCGGCGGCGAAAGGCGCAGAACCCCGAGCGGGGGCCGATGCGGGGGTGGTTGCGGCAGGTGTCGGGGCGCTGCTCGTAGATGGTGCAGCGCCGGGTGGTGCCGTCGAGATAGAGGCAGTCGTCGTTGGCCTTGCGCGCCAGGGAGAAGATGGAGTGCTTGAAGTTGAAGTGGTCGATGATCCCCTGGCGCAACAAGCGCTTGGCGATCCGTTTGGCCGGCTGTGCCTCGGCCTCGAAGGCATCGATCAGCTCCATACGCACCAGGTCTGGGGTCCGCACCTCCACCGGCAGGGTGCAGCAGGCGGCATGGCACTCGCGACACAGCCCTTTTTTGTACGGGATCCAGGTGGTTGGTTCATTGATATCGACTGGTGGCTCTGTTCTCTTTTTCATGGTTATGGTCAATTTACGGCATCGTGGCTATAAACAATTTTCAGCAGCTCTTGTTGGAGCGTCGTCCACGGCGCGATCACCCTCCAATCGCGCCGTGGACGACGCTCCAACGGAAACACCTGCCAGCTGTGGGATTCCGGAAAATTTGGCGGAGAATCCTTTATCGCCACGTCAAATAATGAACCCATCCACGTTGGCGTTCTCCTCCTGCTGTTCCAACAGCAGGAGGCTCTCCTTGAGATTGGCAATGGCTTGACCCAGGGAGTGGTCCGGATCACCGCGCTGGTCATCATCAATCATGATCTTGTGCTTGGCGAGCAACCGTTCCAGCTTACGGTTTTGGTCGATGAGCTGGCCGGTCTTCTCCCTGAGCATCTGCACGGCGTTGGCAATGAGCGTCAGATGGGTAGAATAGGAGTGCTCCAGGGTGTCGGCAAGGTTTAAGGCGATTAGGCGATAGAAGGCCTGACCCAGTTCCGGGGTCTTGTCGGTGATCGCCCAGTCAAGCTCCAGGACCCGCGCTCCGCCACCACCGGCCACCACATCCGCCGACCGCACCGTCCCCTTGATGACCGCCATGGCCCCGATGCACTCCCCGGCCAGCGCTTTATGGACAATCTTGGGCCGCTCCTTGATCCTCGCCACGATGTGCGCCTCACCGCTCAGCACCCAATAGATCATCTGGTCGAACTTCCCCTGGGTGATCATCTTCTGCCCCGGAGAAAACTGCTTCTTTTCGAAATAGGCCACCCCGTCATCCCCTGACAAGCGGACCAAGAGTGGCCACAGCGCCTCATCGGGAAAAATCTCCTGGAAATAGGGGATCCGTTTCAGAAGTTTAGGCTCGATGGGCGTTATGGCCTTGGCATGGGGCTGCATGCTCTCAGCGGTCACCGCAACTCTCTCTTTCGCCATTGCACCTCCTTCCCCGGGTTCAATTGGGATAATCCCTTGCCGCGCATCATAACGCCGGAGCAATCACCGACGGACTGCAGCTTGATCATAGCAGAAATTCCGGTCCGAGACGATGCCGACAGCTGAAAAATCGTCCCGCCGCTAGACAGCCCCCCCTGCCGCCTCCCTTGTTGAAAAACGGTTGCTTTAGCCAAGGGGTTCCACTATCGTTTTTGAAGTGTCTCCATCCGTATCATCCATCCCCCGCAGCAAAGCAGAGAGAGCCATGCGCATACTTGTCGTCGATGATAGCAAATCCGTGGTCACTGCCCTCAAGATCACCCTGGAGGACCAGGGCTATGAGGTGGTGACCGCCGCCAATGGTCGGCAGGCGGTGGAAAAATTCAAGGAGTGCCGGCCGGCCCTGGTGTCACTGGATGTCCA
>CAYSFY010000185.1:0-8719 GCA_964430285.1 uncultured Desulfobulbia bacterium | reverse complement strand
GGTCGGACGAAAAATTACAGATGGTGAACACTTTCGCTCCGACAGGCTCCTAGGGCCGCGGCCAGATTGATACGATACGGTCTCATGGTCATGGGCGTCTCTCCTGGGGTTAAGTCCGTGGATAAAAAAGGGCGGCGGACCGTTTGGTCCGCCGCCCTGGTGGTTTACTGCGTGGGTTCAGCCCGGGCTATTTCTTGGCCGTCTTCGGCGCCATGGCCTCCTCAATCAGCTTAATCCCTTTCTGCGACTCATCCACGGACTTGGTCAAGGACTCCCTGGCCATCTCCGGGTTGTGGAAGCCGTCCGAGTTCTCGGCGGTCCAGTACTCCCACAGGATGTGGGCGCGCAGGTGCTGGTCCTGGGCCTGTTTGATGACCGCAGGATCGACTCCGGCCTTCTTGGCCTCGACGATCTTGTCGATGAGGGCGGAGAGCCAGTACTCGGACTTCCTGAGCTTACCTTTGACAAAGGCCTTCACCGAATCGATGGTGTACTTGGCCTGCTCCTCGGTCCACTGGGGATGGCACTTCAAACAGGTGTCCTTGATCATCACCCGCGGGGTGACGGCGAAGTGCGAGGTGTACGGTTTGCCCGCGCCATCGGTGCGTTTCTGGAAGTGGCAGTCGGTGCACTGGACCCCGGCGGCGGAGTGCTTGGAGTTGTAGAAGGTCTCGGACTCCGGGTGCTGTCCCTTCCACAGCAGGCCCTCGGTCTTGGCATGCTTGAAGTCCAGGAAGTTGATCTGGTTGACGTAGTGGTCGTAGAGGCCGAAGACATCCTTATACGGGAAGTGGTTGGTGCGACGGTCGGCCATGGTTACCTTCTCGCCGGTCTTGGTGTCGGTGCCGGGGTTACAGTTGTACTCCACATGGCACTGACCGCACTGCAGCCGCGAGTCGTATTTTTCCAGGATGGCGATCTTTCTGTTGAAGCCGCGGACCCCCATGTCGATCACCTGGATCTTGGTGTGCTTGGGGTCCTTGTGCCACAGGGTATCGGCCTCGGGCCGGGTCAGGGCCTCGATCAGGCCGTCACGGACGATCCTGGGCTTGGCGGCGTGGGGGTCGTGGCACATGAAGCAGTTGAGGCCGTGATCGATCTCCCTGGCCAGATCCACCACGTTTGAGGCCCGCGACCACTTGGCACCCTTGTCCGGGTCGCCCATGTAGGCCCAGTCCAGGATCTTGTCCTGGGACTTGCACTGCAGGCAGACGGCGTTGGCGGCGGCGGCGCTTTGCGGGATATAGGGCTTATGCTCGTTGGAGTTGGGGACCGTGTCGATGAGGTACTCCCCGACCTTCTGGCCGCCGGGCTTGGCCACATACTCCCAGCCGTCCTTCGGTTGGAAGCGGCCGCCATAGGCCCGATCCACCACCAGGTGGTCGACCATCATCCAGGTGTGGCTGCGGGTCAGGTTGTGCTCCTTGGTGAAGCCGTGGCCGGCCATCAGCTTATCCCAGTAAGGGTTGGGCGCCCGGTTGGTGAGTTGCGACTTCTCGTCGCGGGCCGGTCTCAGGTACGAGGTCTCGGTGGAGCTCTGGTGCTGGTCCTTGTGGCAGACGCCGCAGGCCTCCCAGGAGGTGTCGGTGCCGGGCCGCGTGGCGGGAGTCTGCTCCTTGAGGTGGGCGTCAAGGCCGCTGTGGCAGGCGATGCAGTTTACCCCGGCGTGTTTGCCGTCCATGTGCAGGGATTTGACGGTGTCGTGGCACTCATAGCAGGTCTCCACCTTGACCGGCGTCTGCTCAGCGGCGTTGGCGGCGCCGGCCCAGGCGGTCAATGCCATGGCGGTAAACAGGGTGATCGACCCTCTCCTCAATCGTACGTTTTTCATCTCTTTCTCCTCCTTGGTTTGGTGTTTGGCTTACTCTGTCCGTTTATTTGTTTCTTTGTGCTTGTTTCCTTACACTGTTGTTTCTGTTGTCGTTGTATCTTTGTTTAAGCAACAAGGATGCCAACATGTTACTGATGTGGCCGGGTGCTGATGTTACGGAACGGTATCATTGGGGCGGCGATGGTGTTACCGTATGGATACGCTCCACGGCAGGGGAGTAGCGGCCTGCTGTAAGGATGAGCATGTCGGCCGTGGCCTCCCCCCCTCTCATGCCATGCATGCCGTGGCCTCCTCCTGCCACACCTCCTTGAAGGCCGCTACCACCCAGGGGTCGAATTGCGTGCCGCTGTGCCGTTCGATCTCCGCCATGGCCTCCTGCGCGCTTAACCCTTTGCGGTACGGCCGGTCGCTGGTCATGGCGTCGAAGGTGTCGGACACACTGATGATGCGGGCGATGAGGGGCAACGCCTCACCCCGCAACCCTTCCGGGTAACCCCGGCCGTCCAGGCGCTCGTGGTGGTGGAGGATGGCCGGCAGGGCGCAGAGCAGGAAATCGGCATCCTTAACAATCATGGCCCCGGCCTGGACATGGGACTCCATGGTGGCCGTCTCCTCCCGGTCCAGGGGGGTCGGTTTGCGCAGGATGGCGTCGGAGATGCCGATCTTGCCGACGTCGTGGAGAATGGCGCCGATCTCCACCTCGGCGATCATCCCCGGGGAGAGGCCCAAGGTCCGGGCAATGGCCACCGAATAGGCCGCCACCCGGCCGGTATGGCCCCTGGTGTAGGAGTCGCGGGCATCCATGGCGGCGATTAGGGCCTTCAAGGCGCCGGTGTACCCCTCCTGAATGGTGGCGGTCATGGTGTTGAAGGTGCGGGCAAAGGCCTCCAGTTCATCGCCGGTGGTCAGCTCCGCGGTCACTGCGTACTCACCGGCCATCAGCCTGGTGGCCACGGCATGGAGGTGGTCCACCGGCTTTAGCACCATCTGGCGCAGCAGCAGGTAGACCGTGGCCAGGACCAGGCCCATGATGGTGAGGCCGGCCCAGATGAAGCTGTCGCGGCTGCGGGCCATGGCCGCCAAGGCCTGGTCCATGGGGATGATCACGCTTAACCCCCCGCGGATCTCACCCACCCGGTACCCTTGGTCCTGATGGCACTCCAGGCAGGATTGCAGGACCTGGAGCGGGACGATGCGACAGTAAGCCGGCCGCTCCTGGTCGAGTTGCTGGACGGCCATGCCGTCCCGGCTCTGCGCAAAGCCCTGGCGCTGAAAGAGCTCCAGGGCCTGCTGTTCAAAGGGCAAGGGGGCGTTGGCCGGGTTCTTCAGCTTCAGGCTGGTCAGCCGGAAACGGTAGAGGCCGGCCGCCTCGGCATAGGCGGAGATCTCCCGGGTCACCAGGGCGGGATTGCGCATCATGTAGGTTTGCCCCTGTTGGTCGACAATCTGGGAGTTGGGCAGCAGGGGGTTTGCCTCGACCCCGGGGCGCTGGGGGACAAACAGGCCGCCATGGTCGGAGACCCAGGCCCGGGTGATCACCACCTGCTGCAACAGGATGCGGGCCTGCTGATCCACCTGGTCGAGGATGCTCTGTCTGGCCTGGGTGTAAGTCCAGAAGAAGAGGGCGCCCAGGGAGACGGAGAGGATGCCACCGAGGTAGAGAATGAACTTGAGGCGCAGGGTGTGAGGTCGGGGCAGGGTCATGCGCTCTCCTGTCGAGGCCCTTAGCAGCGGAAGGCCAGCGGCTTTTTCTCCTTGACGATCTTGCAGGCGTCAAGGCAATCGCCACAGTTGTGGCATTGGGGGGCGTGGGGGCCGGTGACCGGGTCGAGGCCCAGCTGGCAGGCCCTGGCGCAGGCTTGGCAGTGGCTGCAAAAGCGGCCGTTGTCCAGGGAGAAGACCACCCGCAGGGTGTGTCGCGTCCGCAAGAGGCCGAGGATCGTGCCCACCGGGCAGATGAAGTTACACCAGGCCCTACGGACGACCAGGAGCTCGATCAGCAGGATGGCGGCGATCAGCAACAGCTCCGGCCCCAGGCGGTGTTCGTAGACCCCTTTGGCCATCTGCACGGTGAGGATCCCCGGCGCCGACAACAGACTCACCAGGGGCAGGGCGGCCAGGGCGGTGATCAGCAGCACCGCAACCAACACCCCATGGCGGACCTTGGGGTTGACCGGCGGCCGGAACATCCGGCGCACACCGAGGCGCTGGGCCACCAGGTCGGCGAGCTCGGAGATGGTGTTCTGGGGGCAGAGCCAGCCGCAGAAGACGCGGCCGCAGACCAGGGCCAGCAGGATGGGCAGGGTCATGGAGGCGAGCAGGGTGAGGTCCATGGCCCGGGTGGTGAGGATGGCCTGCAGGCCAATGGCGGGATCGGTGATCCACAGCGGGCCGATGGCCATGGAGTAGAGGGTGCCGGAGAGCAGGGTGATGCCCCCCTTGTTCAACCACGGGATGGCGAGGAACAGGGCCACCACCCCGGCTTGCACGGTGCGGCGCAGCGGGAGGATGGTCATCCCTGGCCTCCTCCCGGCTCTACCCGGATGGCGGCCGGATCGGCCGGGCAGACATGTTCGCAGATGCCGCAGCCCACGCAGCGGTTCGCATCCACCACCGGCTGCAACTGGTCGTCCATGCGCAGGGCGGAGTCAAAGATCGGACAGTCGTCGTAGCAGCTGCGGCAGAGGGTCCCCTGCCAGGCCAGGCAGCCCTTGGTGTTGATCACCGCTCTGCCCATGCGTACCTCCTCCTTGCGGCGGAGGGTCCGCGTCAGCGCCCCGGAGGGGCAGACCGGCGGACACTTCATGCAGAGGTAGCACGGGGTGGTGCGTGGCCGGATGATGGGGGTGCCCATGTGGTCCAGGCCATCAAAAAGATCGCCCAAGACGATGGCGCCAAAGGGACAGGCCTGGGCGCACTTGCCACAGCGCAGGCAGGTGGCCGGGAATCGCTCCTCGGCCACCGCCCCTGGCGGACGCAAGGGGGAGGTCACGCGTCATACCCTCCCGTATAGACCGGGTAGACGCCGATGACCCCCTCCAGGGCCTGGACTTGGCGCATGATCGTATCGATCTCGGCCGGGTCCTTGCCCTCGATCACGGTGACGATCTGCTCCTCCTTCACCCCGTAGACGCTGACCCCGGCCAGATTGGCCAGGGCCGCCTCGGTGATGGCTGCCCCGCCGGGCAGGCTTTCGACAATGATACTGGCGATGGGCATGGTGGTGTCTCCTGGTGTTGCCCTATTTCTGGTTAAAGAAATGGGGCTGGATGTCATTGTAGGTCGGGTTAGCGAAGCGTAACCCGACAAGCGGGTTGTCTCGCGCACCGACATGGTCGGGTTACGGCGAAACCGTTGCCCAACCCAACCGACACGAGGGATGGTTGCATTGATGTCGGCCGGGTTTGGGCGTGGACGGTTACACCTTCTCCAGCTTCACGGCGCAGATCTTGTACTCGGGCTGCTTGGACATGGCGTCGAAGGCGTCGTTGGTCAGGCTGTTGATCATCTGTTCCGGGTAGTGCATGGGCACAAAGACCAGCCCCGGCCGGGGTACATCCATCACCTTGGCCTCCAGGATAATGCTCCCCCGGCGCGAGGTGACCCGGACCTTGTCCTTGCTCTTGACCTTGAGCCGCTCGGCATCCTGGGGGTTGATCTCCAGGTAGGCGGCCGGGGCCGAACGCCTGAGCTCCGGGACCTTGAGGGTCATGGTGCCGGTGTGCCAGTGCTCGATCTGGCGGCCGGTGGTCAGGGCAAAGGGGTATGCGGCATCCGGGGGCTCGGCCGGGCCTTTGTAGGGTCTGAGCCACACCGTAGCCTTGTTGCCGTCCTTCTTGGCGCCGTAGAAGGAGACATCGCTGGCCGCAGGGTCGAACTTCTTGACCAGGATGTCGCCGTGCTTGGCCGTGTAGCGGCGGACCGTGCCCGGGTGGTCCTCGCTGGGGCAGGGCCACTGGATGCCGTGGGCCTCCTTCATCCGCGCCCGGGTCATGCCCATGAAGTCGTAGGCCGTGCCCTTGGAGGCCTGCCGGATCTCGTTCCACACATCCTCGGAGTTGTTGAAGGGGAAGAGCTTTTTCGCCTCCTCCTCGCGGCCCAGGTGCTTGAACAGCCGGCGGCCAAAGTCGATCATCACCTCCAGGTCGGGTCTCGCCTGACCGATGGGCTCGACCGCTTTCGCCACATACTGGTAGCGCCGCTCGGACTGGCCAAAGGTGCCGTCCTTCTCCACCCACAGGGCAGCGGGCAGCACCAGGTCGGCCAGCTCCGAGGTGCGGGTGGGGTGATAGGCCTCGGAGACCACCAGAAAGCTATCCGCCGCCTCCATCCCCTTGCGGTAGGCATCGACATTGGGCAGGCTCTGGCCGGGGTTGGTGCAGGCGATCCACATGGCCTTGATCTCCCCCTTGCCCAAGGCCTGGAACATCTCCACCGCGGTCAGCCCCGGTTTAGGCTGGATGCGGCCGGCAGGCACCCCCCAGAAGGCCTCCATCTCGGCGCGGTGTTTTTCTTCGGCCACCAAGCGGCCGTAGGGGAGCAGGTGGCTCAAGAGACCGGTGTCGCGCACCCCGCCGCAGGCGTTGGGCTGACCGGTGAGGGAGAAGGTGGTGGCCCCCGGGCGGTTGATCTGGCCGGTGAGCAGGTGGAGGTTGTGCACCAGGTTGTTGACCCATACCCCCCGGGTGCGCTGGTTCAGGCCCATGCACCAGAAGCTCATGGTGCCCTTGGAGCTGGCGAACATGCGGGCCGCCTGGATGATCTGCTCCTTGGGGCAGCCGGAGATCCGCTCCGCCTCCTCCGGGGTCATGGTCTCCAGCGACTTGACGTACTCGTCATAGGGGACGGTCTCGATCTTGGGTGGCGGGCCCGGGTCGGTCACCTTCTTGAACACCAGGTGCTGGTCCAGGTACTCCTGGCTATGGAGTTTCTCCTTGATGATCACGTGGGCCATGGCGTTTAGGATGGCCAGGTCGGTGCCCGGGATAAAGGACATGTGCAGGTCGGCGATCTTGGCGGAGAGGGTCTTCCTGGGGTCAGCCATGATGATCTTGGCGCCGCGCTTTTTCTGCTCGTTGACCAGGCGGAAGATCACCGGGTGGGCCTCCGCCATGTTGGAGCCGATGATGAAGAAGCAGTCGGCGTGGTAGATGTCGTCGTAGGCCCCCATGGGCTCGTCCTTGCCAAAGGTGGAGACATAGCCCACGGCCGCCGAGGCCATGCACAGACGGGGGTTGCCGTCGATGTTGTTGCTGCCCAACCCCCCCTTGAACAGCTTGTTCATGAAGTAGGACTCTTCGGTATAGGACTGGCCCGAGCCGTAGAAGGCCACGCTGTTGGGGCTGGCCTGATAGGCCTCGCCGAACTTGCTGACCATGAGCTCCATGGCCTCATCCCAGGAGATGGGGACGAATTTGCCCCCCTTTTTCAGCAGCGGCTGCTGGGCCCGGTCCGGCGCGGTCATGATCGCCGGCAGGAAGTTGCCTTTGAGGCAGAGGAACCCCTTGTTCCAGTTATCCTTGTCCCCCTTGACCGCGGTCACCTTACCACTCTTGACCCCCACATAGACGCCGCAACCGGCGCCGCAGTAGCGGCACACCCCCTTGGTCCAGGTGTCGACATCGGCCTCGACGGCCCAGGAGGCGGCGGGTTTAGGCAGTTCCAGGCCAATGGCCGAGGCAGCGGCGACTGCCGCCGAATACTTGAGGAGTTGACGTCTGTTGATCTTCATTTCGCACCCCCTTGGTGGAATCCGTGATGCTTGGCCATGGCGGCTGCGGTGGGCGCCACGGTATGGTTATCATGACAGGGAAAGCAGCTCTGCTCGCTTACGGCACGCCGCAGCTCCACATCCTGGACCTGGTCGCCATGGCACCCCCGGCAGCGGACCATGGTTGGCTGGCTGACAAAGTTGCTCTCCGGGTCACCATGGCAGACCACGCACTTGACGTTCATCAGCCCGTGCTTGCCGGAGAGCCAGACCTCACCCTGCTCGGCATGGCACTCGACACACTCCTGATCCGTGGGTGTGGCCGGGTGCTTGTCCGCGGCATACGCCAGGGCGGGCATGGCCAGCAGCGCGTGCAAACAGGCCGCTGCCAGCAACCGTTCTCTCATCCTCAACCTTTTTGCCTCTGTTTTCTCCATCTCTCTCCCTCCAATCGTTTTCAGGTTTTGTCGGTTTCGCACAAACCGCTCAACCGACGCTGGCGCGTCGTGTCACTTCTTGATAGTACGTAGGCAGATGACCAGTGTTGGGATTTTTTGCGAGATCATCAGGTTTTGCATACGTGGGGCCGAATGGCTCCCTGGTGGGCGAGGCGGCCATTGGCCATCCTCTCCCCCCACACAACTCCCTGTCTGTATTTTAGGCTAGTGGATACCGGGAGTGAAAAGCAACCGCTTTTTGTTGGGCCGGCCCGGGCCTGAATGGTGCAGGGTGGGTACTGTTGGTCCATTTAGCAACTAGGGTGCCAACTTGATAATCTGCATTGTTTCAGCAGGTTACTGAAATGGCTGGGGCATGATGTTACTGTATGGTATCATGGGGGGGATGGCGGTGTAACCATTTGGCTACGCCACCACTGCGGGGGCCGCGCCGGCCTGATCGCCGACAGGCCAGGCTGGCCTAGGCCGGAGGGTTGTACCTCCCTGCCCCCATGGCGGGCGGTACGGTTCTTGCCTCTCTCTATTGCGCCAGACGGCAACTCCTTGACCCCCTGCCATTCTTGACGGAATCGCAATAAAATCGTGAAGCTGACCCTCCGCCCATGCACATGCAATGCGTTCCGGGGCGTGCCAGCATCGGTTGAGCGGTTTTTGCGAAACCGACACTCTTGACGGAGAGAGCACAGTGAAACTGCACGCCAAATTCATCGTCACCCTGGG
>CAYSFY010000184.1:0-8876 GCA_964430285.1 uncultured Desulfobulbia bacterium | reverse complement strand
CAATTGCTCTTCCCCGTGGCAACGGAGTTCCGTGGTTGCCGGCAATACTCTCTTATGGTTGATGTTTCCCATTACTGACGACCTTGTCGTTGTCCTATTTGTCGGTCTGATGAAAACCGTGCAACCGGCGCCGAGGCGCTGACTATTCGGCCCACCCCATCTCGTATCCTGCATGTCACCACCAAGGAGACCAAGATCACGAAGCACCGACTTCGATCGCTGGTCACGGTTCCATGCCCAGTATGTGGGGCGTAGCCCCCGTGGCGTGCGGGGACAACTCCCCCCACTCCACGGGGGCCACCGGATATAGTCATCGTTCCCACGCTCCGGCGTGAAAACGTAAGCGGCCCACGGATGCTCCAGCGTCCCATATCCCTTCCGGATTACGGCACAAAGAGGCATCGCAGGCCGCAGCCAGATATGAACGCTGGAGCGTCCATATCAGGCTTTCCCGCACAGGAGCATGGTGACGATAATCGAATAACGTCGCCGTTACCTCAAATTACTTTTTTTGGGGGCTGTTTCCCCTGCTTCTCTTTCTCCTTTTGCTGCTGTTTGCCCGCATGCTGTTTCTCGTCCTTTTCCTTGTCTTGCTTGCCGCCCTTGTCTCCCATGGCACCCTCTTTTAGTTGTTGTGTTGCCAGTTTAACGGATGCGCTCGGAGAGCACCCCGTTCTCATCGGAGATGACACCCTCGACACGACGGTTACGCTGCCGGCCCACAGCCCCATCGTTTGTTTACTCCTAGAATTTCGAGGCAGCATCGCCAACGGCGGTGTTCATGGATGACCAGGCAGCTCCCACCCCATTGTTAACGGAGCCCCGTTTACTTAACCCGCATGTCGTTCTTGACCGATTTCACCCCATTGACCTGGCGCGTAACCTGCACCGCTCTGTCGATATCGGGCTGAGAGTTGACGAAGCCGCTCAACTGCACCACGCCCTTGAAGGTCTCGACATTGATCTCGCTGGACTTCAGCGAAGCATCGTTAAATATCTCCGCCTTGACCTTGGTGGTGATCACAGAATCGTCAAGGTACTCCCCAGTCCCCTCTTGTCTGGGCGTGGAGGCGCAGCCGATAAGAGCGGCTATCGCCATGACGAGTAAAAAATGAGCGAACAGTTTGAAATTTCTCATGATCATTCTCCTGATGTATGATCTTTTTAGGTAATCAATGTCCTACCTTCTCTGGTCCTGCTCGCCGAGAATGTAGCCGGTAGCCGCGCCGACGCCACCACCAACAACGGCCCCGGTCACCGGATTTCCTCCAGTGACGGCACCGAGCACGGCGCCGGCGCCGGCGCCAATGCCTGCCCCACTCAAGGTCTTCTGTTGGGTACGGCTCATACCGGCACAGCCAGACATCGATACACACGCAAGCACAATCAATACAACTGTCATCTGTCTCATCTTATTTCTCCATGGTATAGTTTTTTCGGACCATAAACAGCATCCTCTTCATATCCGTCCCAAGAGCAACAGGATGATCACGATCGTCAGGATCACACCCAGGCCGCTACTGGGGTAGTACCCCCACTGGCGGCTATGCGGCCAGGTGGGGAATGCCCCCAACAACATCAAAATTAGGACGACCAGCAAAATTGTTCCGAGCATCAATCCACCTCCTTTGGTATTGGTCAGGCTCGCTGTTGCCAGGCTTACCCCACGCCCTACGCCACCAGCAAACCTCCCCTGACTCGTTCGTCTGAACCGTGGCGATAGGCATTTCGTTGCGCACCGATTTCACCCCTTCGACATCCGTTACAGAGGCGGTTATCAGCTCAATTTGGGGCAAACCTCATCTGTTTCTCCCTTTCGTACTATAGATAATACACTTAACGTGCCAGGGGGCAATGGTGTTCCTGTCTGAGGTAACGGCTTGATTCCACGGGATAAACGTAAGTGCTGGAAGCAGGTGGCCAGCGTAGCCCGTCAGGAGAGGTATCGCATTTGGCGGAACCGTCACATGCGACGGGTCGTAGGGGGCTTTTATTATGTTGCCAGCAGACGCGCCAGGGGTGTTGACGTTGGCGTTAAAGGTCAGTTCTTCCGCTTGGGCCGCGCATAAGCGGGCTCCGCGGATGAAGATGCACCGGAAAAGCAGATCCACCGCGGCAAGGTCATGATGCCGCCAAAGGTCCCAGCGCTCCGCGTTGGCAATGGCCGGCGCGCACATGGCATGGATCACGGCCCGATGCATCTCAAGGCTATGTCCCTGAACCTCCCGCTGGGCCCCTCGCTGGCTGCGGCCGCCATTGCCTTCATGGTGGCGAGGGAGCCTGATCGCTGCCAGCCACCGCCACCACCCTGATGCCCGCCGACCTTACTGCACTACCACCTCAAACAGGACTCTCATGTTGGCCTTGGCCGCATTTGAGTAAATGGATTGCGGCGCGGCTTCATAGTCGGCCGGACCGGTCTCGCCATAGCCGATGGTGGAGAGTCTTCCCGAAGAGACAACGCCTTCTGTAACCAGGTAGTCCGAGACTGCTTGCGCCCTGCGTACGCTCAACTTTTGGTTGTACTCTTCAGTGCCGGCGGCAGAGGTATAGCCTGCGATACGGACTTTAGTCTTGGGGTTCTCTTTCAGTAGCTGGACATTCCTTTTCAAGATCGTCTTTGCCTCCGGGGTCAGGGTGGATTTATCGAAATCAAAATGCAGGTCTTCAAAGGCGAGGACAATGATCTTCTCTTCATCCTTGGCCTCGGACGCAAGGACCTTCACCTGCTCTTCACCCTTTGGCTCAGCCAGTTCCGATGCCAGGATAACGACCTTCTCCTTAAATTGGCACGGCTCCCCGGTGGTACCGTTACTGATGGCATTAACCTCTTCCACGGCCAGATTGTATACCGGCCTGTTGACAATGAGTGACGACTGGGGACTTGATTGTGTTCGTGGCCTGTCGTCGAACTTTTTGGACGCAACCTCCTCACTGTCGCTGGCGACTTTGACATCGGTGGAGAGCTTGACGTTGGGGTCGATAGCGATGGTGATCGTTCCCTGATTGGCGTCGTGACTGGTCACCTTGCCGGTGACTTCCACCATTTTGCCCACCACCGGTTCCAGCTTTTCCACCGCATCCAGCCAGTAGATGGCAATGGGCACCGGGGTAATCGCTGACGATGGATCAGCAGGGCGCTCCGAGACACCCAACATCATGTAGCTATCCAACCCCACGCCCTTGTGCACACAGCCGGTAATGATAATCCGCCTGCCGATTTCAGGCGTTTCCGGCTTAACCTGTTCCTTCGCCATACCCGTGGTCACGAAGCCTGCGCTGACAATAAATCCCATGATGATCATCAATACTGTTTTCATGATTCTCTCCTCTTGGTTTTTGCATAATTGCAATTGCATCATTTAACGACCTAGGCTCAATCATCGTTCCCACGCTGGAGCGTGGAAACGATGATCATGGAGAGAGATTACAACATCCGTACCAGAGGTGTAATGCCGAGACAATGACAACAACATATTGATTATATGCAATAAAAATCAGATGCGGTACGCGAGAGACCGGGTATCCGTCACCGGCAGGTATCATATTTAACGGAACCGTCAAATATGATGAAATTGCAAAAAGTCGTGAAGCTGAGCATCTGCCAATGTAGTTTCATTGTGGTATGGAGCCTGCCAGCGTCGGTTGAGCGGTTTTTTGCGAAATCGACAAATATGATAGTTTCGCAAAAAGTCGCGGAACAACCCCTCCGCCAACGTAAGATCGTGATGTTGCCTTACGCGCCGACGGCGGTGGAGCGATTTTTTACGAAATCAGCCAATATGATGGCAGTATGGTAGTAACCAAACAGGAGAGATGCGGGCAGAAGGGATGTGCGTGGGGGGCGCTTAATGGGTGCGGCAGGCCATGATGTTTTTGAGTGCCGGGGCGAGGGGACGCAAGGCCTCCCAGGTGAGCAGGCCTGTCTGTACGATTGACCACAGGCGGCGCGGTTTGATCACCACGAGAGCA
The DNA here is from genome assembly GCA_964430285.1 of uncultured Desulfobulbia bacterium. GTDB lineage: Bacteria > Desulfobacterota > Desulfobulbia > Desulfobulbales > VMSU01 > VMSU01. The sequence goes on along the minus strand of CAYSFY010000184.1, from coordinate 4,904 downwards.
AACACCACGCCGGTAATCCAGGCAGGATTTTTTTTGATCCGCGCAAACACCGTCAGACCGATATCGAACACCACCAGCCTCTCCTGCAAGGCTTGCCCTTGCACGGCAAGCATGGTGCGTTGCCCGGCACAGCAGGCGATGAGGATCTCCCGGCGGCAGGCCAGTTCCGCGGCATGGTTGATCATCATGCTCTCCCCTGGTGATCAGGGCTCAGCTGCTCGCTGTCCCGGGAGAGTTCTTGCAGGGTATGGGCCAGCAACTTCGGCTTCATGCGGTAGTGCCGGCGAATGCCCATGGTGATCGCCCCGCCTAACAAGGCAAACAAAGCCATCAGCAAGACCATGACCGGCACCCGCTCCGTATCCCAGTAAATGACCACCAGGAGCAGCACCCCCAGCAGGATGGCCATGCCCATGCAGAACATCGCCGCCAGCACGAAAACCAAGTAGGAGAAGAAGCGCAGCGCCTCCTCTTCCACTTCGACGGTGATCAGCTCCAGACGCGTTTGCAGGATAGCGATAAAAGTCCCGGCAAGCCGGGACAAGGAGTCAACGATCGCCACGGTTATTTCCGGGCGATCAGCAAGCCAACCAGCAGGCCGACACAGGCGCCCAAACCCACCGAGTTCCACGGATGATCCTTGACGTATTCATCCGTGGTGTGAGCCGCATCTTTTACCTTCTCCACAACGTTTTGTTCCAGATGCAGCAGTTCGCCCTTGGCATTTTTCAGGGTCGATTCAAATTTGGCGCGTGCCGATTTAAACCCTTCCCCAGCCTGCTGTTCCGTGTTTTTCAATAACTCTTCCGCGTCATTGATCACGGCCCTCAATTCGCCCATCACTTTGTCGTATCCCTTACTGCTCAGCCATTACTGCTCATACATCTACCTCGTTGGCATGGATTAATAACTGATAGTCTCGCAAAAAGCCCCATGGACTCGCCCTTCGCCTAAAGAAGGGTTGCCCGGTTTTTTGCGAGACCGGCAAAAAAAAAATCGATTACGCCGTTGGTTGGCACAAATTGACTCCCCGTTCACGACAGCCAAAACGGCATCAGGGGCCGTAAGGAAAGGGCCAAACCGCGCCCGGCATTTCGTAACGGCTCCCAGTCAGGGTGCGGTAACGGCATTGGCATCCAAGGTGACCGCGGTCTGTGCCAACAGCCTGCCGTTGATCACGGCGCCGGTGTTGAGCGAAATCAGGGTTTGACTCATGATGATGCCCTTGAAATCCGCCCCTGTCCCCAGGGTGGCTTCACCCGAAACCTGCCAAAAGACATTTTTGGCCTGAGCCCCGCCACTTAAGGTGACCATGGCGCTGTTGCTGACGGTGAGATCTTGGGCTATCTGGAAGATCCAGATATCATTGGCACCACCCGCAAGGGTAACACCGGCACTGGTGATCAACACGCCGGTTCCCCATTTGTAGAGACCGGGCGCCAGGGTCTTGCCGCTAATATCTCCGGCGTACAGCTCCGTATAGTTAGGTGATGATCTGCCAGCGGCGTCGCTGAAGGCAATTTCCATATCGCCGATGGCAGTGGTCATATTCGTGGGCGTAGGCACGGCATAGTCGGCGGCGTAAAGTTTTCCGGTCACCAACGAGGAGATGGCAAAGACATTGGTGGCGTCCGCAATCAAGCCAAATCCCGTCAGGTAACTCGCTGCGGCGGGACTTACGCCAACATTGCCCACAATGGCGGTGGTGCCAGTGGTTGAGACCGCGGCTTTAGCGAGAATCACAAAATTGCCGGCCGTACCCAGGAGTACTGGCGCCGGACCGATGGCCTTATTGGCATTCACCCAAAACCCCATCGTCGGATCGATCACCTTGTCTGCAAAGGCCAAGTAGCCCTTGGAGGCAATATAGTCGCTTTGGGCCGTTCCGCCTTCCGCCTCAAGAGTTGGCGAATAGAAATACCATGTGCCCTGCGCTGGCTCCCAGGCCCACAGGGTGGTTACGGAGACCGGTTTTGCGCCTGACGGCGCTGCCGTAAGCAGGAGCGTCTGATTGAACTGACTCGCGGTCTTATTGTCGCCGGTGGCGATCAGACTCCATCCGGTGGGCAGGGCATGCGATCCTCCCGTTTGCAAGGCCTCGGACCCTAACGCGGCCCCTGTTGGCAACGGCACGGAGAAGGGGGTCTTGGCATTGAGCCAGAACCCTTCGCCACCAGGCACCGAGGCCAGGAGGTCGAAGCCTTTACTGGCGGCATAGGAGGCCCCGCTGTCGGCATCTAGCGGTGAGAAAAAGGCCCACGTGCCTTTGGCCGGGATCCAGGTCCAAACCGTGATTACCTTCCCGGTGTCACCGAAGACATTGGCCACATCCAGTGCCGAACTGGTGCCGTTGCCCAGGAGATTCCACCCGGCATCGACATCGATTGTGCTGCCGGCGGCCCAGGATGGCAGGGCAAGCCCCAGACTCAAACAAACCAGCAACCCGGCGGTTGAACAAATTCTCTTTATTGTACACATAGCGTTATCTTCCCGATTAGAGTTCATGGCTAAACGCGCCATAGTTGGTGGTCTCGCAAAAAGTCCCAACACTGGCCATCCGCCTACGTACTATCGAGAAGTTACGCGACGAGCCAGCGTCGGTTGAGCGGTTTTTGCGAAACCGACATAGTTACCTAAGAAAGTTTACAACTATCATGCCAGGGATAACCAATGACAACTATTATGGTAAGTCGTTGTTTATTGAAGACAAAATCAGTGACTGGGCCCTTTTGCCAAGGGGATGCCGTTAAAGAGAGGTGCCGCATTTAACAGTTCCGCCAAATGCCGTGGCTTGGTGGACAACTAAAAACCGGCAACCGCGGGTGAAACCGTTTCCGTCCTCTGGGAAGATAAAACGGGTGATCATCTCTTGGGCCAAGGCCTCCCGCGCCACGCCCAGCTGGCTGGCGCCTTGATCCGGGCCGGCACGGCGGCACACCGCTGAGGACAAGTGGTGTTGCCCACCCCGGTCAGTGGAGTAAGCCGAGAACGCCGATGAGGATGAGATAGATGGCAACGATGTAATTCAACAGGCGAGGGACCATCACAATCGATATCCCGGCGATGAGTGCAACCACTGGCTGTGTCGATATGCCGATGTTCATGGTATTTGACCTCCTGGTCCCGTAACAGGGATGCGCAATGATACCCCGGGCACCTAAAGGGGCGGTGAAACGTGAGTTATAGGGAGATGATTAACAACTACCGTGCCACCCTTTCATCTCTCCCGGCCAGCAAGGGCTTGCAGCCCCCCTTGCCCTGCCACCGGCCCCAACCCTTGCGGGCCTGGACTTCGCTCCCAGGCCACCGATGCGGGAGAAGGGTGATGTCGCCGAGAAAGGAAATCCATCAACTCATGGTGTCGTATTTAACAGATCCGCCAAATACCGTGGAGTGAAGGTGTGGCGGCAGAGATGCGCGGACCTGGCCCCCTGGTCCGCCGTGCCGCTGTGGCCATGACTTGCCCGCCGTTGCCACCCCTGTCCACCGCCCCTTTCGTGGCGGCACCCCCTTTGCACTAGCTTTGCAGAGATCCTTCGCCACCACTCTCCATCATCTCAAAAAGGAAATGACATGAACACCCACCTTCTCCGTAGTAGCGTCTGGCTTCTCTGGACCGCTCGGCTATGCGCCACCGCCATCTGTCTCATGCTCTCTCACCCTGCCGCCCCGGCGGTAGCCGCAGAGAGGGAGGGCGACGGTTTTCTCACCGGCTATATTGCCTCCGTCCTGGAGCGGGACCTGCACTGGGAGTGGGATAGCTATACCCTGGAGGTGGTCAACGGGGTGGCCACGATTACCCTGTTGACGGAAGACCCGTTGCGGCGGGAGGCGGTGGACCAGCAGGTGCGCCCCATCGACGGGGTGGAGGGGGTCACGGTGCGGGTGAAGCCCGGCATCGTCGGCACGCCGGAGGCAGGAGGCAGCTTCATGGGGGTAACCGCTGCGGCCAAGGCCTTTCCCACCGGCGACCTGTTCCAACCCCTTATCGCCGACCCCAAGCAAGCACGGTTCTTTGCGGCGCTCAGGGGGTTTCGCTCCATGGGTGAGAACTACCCCCTGGCCTCGGTGGGCTTTGGCGAGACCTTCGGCTTCTACCGGTGGTTTGGCCTACAACAGGGGGACGGCCTGCAACTGAGCGTGGTCGGCGCCCTGTTTGCCCAATTCAACATGGACAGCTCCTCCTCCGACTTGATCAATGCGGATTACACCATCGGCATTCCCGCTACCTACCGTTATGGCGATAATTCGCTACGTATGCGCCTCTATCACCAGAGTTCGCACCTGGGTGACGAGTTCCTCCTGGGCGCGAATCCACCGGAACGGGTCAACCTCAGCTACGAGGCCCTCGAACTCCTCTACTCCCGCGAATGGCGGGGCTTTCGCGGCTACGCCGGTGGTGAGTACCTGGTCCACAAGGAGCCCAGAGACCTCAAGCCGTTGAGTGCCCACTGGGGGCTGGAGTATCGCGGCAGCACGCCGCTGTTGTGGAATGGCAGACCGCTGCTTGGGGTGGACATCAAAAACTTGGAGGAGCATGGTTGGGACTACGATTGCAGCGTCAAGGCCGGCCTTGAGTTTGGTCATCCCGATCCCGGGCAGCGTCGTCTGAGCCTCATGGCCGAGTGGTACAGGGGGTTTGACCCCCATGGCCAGTTTTATCGGAATGAGGTGGAATACTATGGTCTGGGGGTGGCCTTGGGATTCTGATATCAATTCGCCAAAGGTCGCGATGACGTCTAGCCCCTGCGTTGCAAAGGCAAAAAGACCGGCAAGAAGGGGTACCAACCGGCCTGCGCCAATCAGCGGGCCAAAGGGGTGTGCGCCACATGGGCCGAGTCAGGTGCGCCGGTTTCGCAAAAACAGCTCAACCGCCGCTGGCACGCCCTGTAACACATTGAAAT
>CAYSFY010000183.1:8174-8886 GCA_964430285.1 uncultured Desulfobulbia bacterium | reverse complement strand
TGGTGCCCCCCGAAGAGAGCAACGAGCGCCGGATCGGGAGAAAAAAGTTGTCCTTGACGCTCTCCGCGGCCACGCCGATGATGACGATTTTATCCCGGAGCAGATCCTGATCGTTCCTTCCCGCCACTACCTCGCTAAAGGTGGTGGCGGGAAACTCCTGCCGCCCATAGTCCAGAAGGAGTTGGTAGCCCCCACTGTCCAGGTTGACGTAACCGCCATCGCTTTTGTTCAGCGGGGCCAACACCGCCTGGCCGAGCTTCAGGAGGTCGGGGTTGGCAGGGGCGGGCGCAGGCACAATGCCCTCGGGCGCCAGATAATGCATGGCCAACAGCATGGCAAAGGAGGTGAAAGAGGTTGTCCCGTCATCCATGAACAACAGCCCGCGCCGCACCATGCCGTCCCGATCCACCGGCAGGTCGGAGAAACCACGGGGAGTGGCGTTGCCGGCCCCGGCACCTGGGATACCCTCCTTGCCATTGAGATCATCCATCTTGAAGATATTGATGATTGCCCCGTGCTCGCTAAAGAGCTGGCGCAAGCGTTCCGTCCCCGGCGGCACCGCCACATCCCGGTAGAGGTCGAGGCCGATCACCCGTGGTCCCTGGCGGAGGATGGCATGAAAGAGGTCGGCCAGTTCACTGTCCGTGGGGGGCCAGTGGCCGAGCTGGCGGATATCCTCCTCGGTGATCTCCACCAGGCAGACGCGCGTCTC
>CAYSFY010000183.1:6847-8154 GCA_964430285.1 uncultured Desulfobulbia bacterium | reverse complement strand
GGGGCATCCAGGGTCTTGCCGCTGAGGAGGAGATCGTAGGCCAACATCTCCATGGGCATGAGCCACCCCCTGACGTTCATCAGGCCGATGCCGCAATTGGTGGCCGCAACCAGGATCAGGACGGTGAGCAGCCGGTAGCGGGAGTGGGTGAGGAGTTTTCGCAACATCGTGCTCTACCATCAATTCCAGTTGCCGATCAGCATGAATGGCGACCAGTAGGCCGGATGGCGGTAGCGGTTGTCGGCCAGCAGACCCTTCTGGGCTGCTTGGAGGGCGTGCGCCTTGCTCCGGGCCGGGTCGCTCAAGTGGCGGTAGAACTCGACCATGAGCGCGGAACTTGCGCTGTCATCCACGTACCAGAGGGTAGCTAGGGCACTGCGGACCCCGGTCTTCAGGGCAAGCCCGGCCAGCCCCAGGGCGGCACGCTCACTGCCGGCCGCGGATTGACAGGCGCTCAAGGTCAGGAGATCAATGGGCCTTTTGCGAAAGCGCCCAGGCCTTAAGCTCTTTTCCAGGAGGTCCATGTCGATCCGCCCATCCCAGGCCAGGATAAAGGTCGCGGCGGAGTCTGCCATAAACTCGCCATGGGTGGCGATATGGACCATGGCGTAGGGACGCTGATCAATCGCGGTGCGCAGGGCCAAGGCGGTGAACCCCTGGTTGAGCAAGAGCTCGCCGCCGTAAAGGGCGTGGATCCCTTGGAGCTCATCGTCGACAGAGGCCAAGGGGGCAAAGCCCTGGTTGGCCTGCGAGATGCCGTCCAGGAGAAAGGCCTGTCGCGGCAGTTTCTCCTTCCCGAGATCGGTGAGAGTGAGACTGGGGATGATGGCCACGGCCCAACGGTCGACGAGAAAGCCGCTGCCGTCGTGCAAGGCGGCAAAGGGAATGGTGCGCAACACCCCGTCAGGCACAAAGACCAGGGTATCCACCCCCTGGCGGGCGACCTCCCGGGCATAGGGGGTGACCAGCAAGGAGTAAAGCCTTTGGCTGCTCGCCAGGTATTCGCGGGAGCTCCTGTTCTCCAGACGATGGCGAAACTCGCGAACCAAGGGAGTCAGTGTCTCACGATCCACCGCCACCGTAAAGCGCCGAAGCCCCTCGGGCAGGCTCAGGATCAACTCCAGCCGCCTTGGCAAGGGGATGAGGTAGACGATGGCACTCTTGGCCGGGATACTCCCCCGTTCCGCAAAACGGATGCGCTGCTCGTTGCAGCTCGCAGGGAAGTTTGGTAACCAATGTGATTTTACCTGTGAGAGTTCGTTTTAGGAGAGAGTTTATGCGTGGCCAACCTTTTTGTTTGTGCGCAG
>CAYSFY010000183.1:5741-6837 GCA_964430285.1 uncultured Desulfobulbia bacterium | reverse complement strand
GATGAAGGTATTTTGAAAATACCTGCGCAGCTCCTGGGTCTTCATGGCCTCGAAACAGGCAATCACCTCCGCCAACAAGGACTCTCTCTCCCTGCCTCCGGCAGCCCTCTTCTCTTGCTGCAACAGGAGCTCGACCAGCCCAAGGGTGATCTGCTCTTGGGTGTCCTGATACGCCCATTGGTTAAAGTGCTTGCACTCCCCGTCGAACTCCCCACGGATGGCCTTGAGGGTGGCCACTGCCCGGCGATAGGCAGCGATGGCCTCCACGGTCCGCCCTTGACCCGCCAAGAGTCGCCCCTCCTGCCCTTGCCAGAGATAGAGCGCCTCGGGCGCCTCGGCAACGACTGCCGCGGACTCGGCTTGTTCCGTGCAGGCAAGGGCCTGATCATCCTCATGGCGCTGCTCGTGGATCTGGCCCGCGTAGCCGGCCCCATAGGAGAGGGCGACCGGGTCGCCCAGGGCTTGGGCGATGGTTACGGCATCCTCGTAGAGGGCAAGGGCCAGGGTCGCATAGCCCGCCGCCTGCCCGGGATTGAGCGGGGCCAACCCCTGGTAGGAGTGAGCGATATTGATCAGACCAACGGCCTTGGCGTGGGAGTCGGCAAGGGCTAGGTGCAGTTGCATGGCGCGCGCGAGATAGCCATCGGCCTCCGCCACTCTCCCGGCAAGCATGGCGGTCCGACCGGCATTGGCATGGATTCTGGCAACCAGGGTGGGGTCTGGATCCGGGTCCCGCCCCGAGCCCCTGCTCACCAATGCGATCCCCTGCTGGTAGTCCACCAGGGCTGCGGCGTACTCCTGTTGCAGGACCTGGAGGTTGCCTTGGGCGTTCAAGGCCGAGGCCGCCACCATGGGCAGATTCAAGGCCCGCGCCGCGCCAAGGGCTGCCGCCAGCAACTCCCCGGCCCGGGCATGGGTGCCGGAGAGGAGATAGGCCTCGCCGAGCTTGACCTTGACCTGGGGGATTAGTTGTTGCCGTTCAGCCCCAACCACCCGTGCCAAGGCCATGTGCAACAGTTCCATGGCCGCCAAGTGCTCGCCCAAGCCCTGGTAGGCCCCAGCCAGTTGCAGGCTGAGACCAACCACCTCCTCGGGG
>CAYSFY010000183.1:1203-5731 GCA_964430285.1 uncultured Desulfobulbia bacterium | reverse complement strand
GTCCCCCTCCGTGCCATGGCCCCCAAGGCTGCCCTGCCCTGCCGCACCGCACCGCGGAAGTTGCCATGGGTGAGTTCCCGGTCAATGGCCTCGCGCCCGGGCCAGGTTTGCTCCATCGTGGCCGCGCGGGTCGGCGTTACCAGGGAGAGCAACAGCGTCAAGAGAGCGATGATCATGGGCAAGCCGCTTGCCATCACAGCCCCATGAGCAGGCTGGCAGGGGATGGCGGCAGACCGTCCCGGCCGCGCACGACAAACCAGCTCATCTCCTCTTCCCGCTCCACGCACCCCTTGGCCAACAGGGCATCGGGGTCAAAAAAGACCTCCGGCAGGTCCGCCATCTCGGCCCCCATATCGAAAAACGGGGCTTGCAGGACGATCACCCCTTGCAGCCCCAAGACCGAGGAGGCGCTCAACAGACTTTGCGGGTCTTGCAGCAGGAGGTCGGCGGTAATGGCAATGTTGCCACCGTTACCGCCATAGGCGTTGGCAGAGATCTGGCTCTGCTCCAGGGCCACCGCCTTGCCGGCCATGGTGATGTTACCGCCGTTGCCCGCTCCCCCCCGCACCGAGGTGGTAATCTCACTGCTTTGCAAGTCAATCAGCTCCGGGTCGATGACGATATCACCGCCATCACCATTCTCCGCCGAGGTCGCGATCACGCTCGCCTCCATCTCCAGCAGCTGCCCGGCCTCCAGGCGGATATTGCCGGCTCGACCGGCTCCCGTGTCAGTAGAGGTGCTGGCCGAGGTCAAGGCCGCATCGTGCAACAGGAGGCTATCCTCGGCGATCAAAGCGATGGTGCCGCCGCTGCCCTGGTCCGCGGTCATGGAGAGGATCAAACCCTTGTCCGCCAGGGCGATGGTGGCGGCCCTGACCGCGATATCCCCGGCAGGCCCAGAGCCATAGGCCGAGGCGTTGACCATGGCCGCCCCGGTGAGCGCCAAGCTACCGCTCTCGATCCAGATATCACCACCCGCGCCGCTGTCGGTAGTCAAGGAGGTAATGGTCCCCTGATCGGCCAGGGTGGTACGGTCGGCGTCAATGGTGATGGTCCCGGCCTTGCCGGCCCCATGGGAGGAGGCATCCACCGTGCTGGCCAAGGTGCTGCCATTGACCATGGTCCACCCCGCCACCCCCAGGGATTGCGCCGCGATCCGGATATCACCACCATCGCCTGCGCCATCGGCGTACGAGGCAATGGTCCCCACCTCCTCAAGGGCCACGTTGCCGGCGTTAATGCGGATATCCCCGGCCTGACCCGTGCCGAACGATGAGGCGTTGACCTCGGCAAATCGCCGCACCGTAAGCTGCTCGGTTTGGATAGCGATACTGCCCCCAGCCCCTGACCCCTGGTTACGGGACATGGTCTCGATGCCCCCGCCCCGGTCCAGCAGGATGTCCGTGGCGGCAACACGAATCTCCCCACCGTCCCCCGAGCCTTCGGCATCACTGCTGATGGTGCTGTACCACACCTCACCCGCCCCCGCGTCCGCCAGATAACCGCTGACCAACACCCTCTCCGCCGTGATGGCCAATTGCCCGGCCTTGCCCGACCCGTAGCTGTCGCTGGTGATCATGCCGCCGGAGGTGACCTCCAGCGCCTCCGTTGCCAAGTCAAGGCTGCCGGCAGCGCCCGCGCCGTAGCTGTCGGCCGAGAGCCAACCATGGTCCATGACCGCAAGCTGCTCGGCATTGATGCGGATCTCTCCTCCGGCCCCTTCACCGTTGGCATCGGTGTAGATCGCCCCTTGATCCGCCACCGTCACCGTGCGGGCCTTGATGGCGATATCCCCGGCACCACCAGTCCCATAGGAGGAGGCATTGATGGCGCTGGCAAAACGAGTACCCTCGGCCGCCACCGCGCCTTGCACGGACAAATCCTGGGTGGTGACCGAGATCGCCCCGCCGTCCCCCGAGGTGCCGTAGCCGGAGAGGGAGTCAATGCCACCGCCGTTTGCCACCACCAGGAGAGGGGCGGCAATGGCGATTGCCCCGCCCTGACCGCTGCCAAAGGTCTCCGAGCGCAGGGCGCTGAACGAGAGCCCACTCTCCAGCAGGGAATAACCGCTGACCTCCATCTCCCGGGCCTGGATGGTCATGGCCCCGCCGTTACCGGCACCATAGCTGTCGGTGCTGACCTTGCCGCCGGAGGTCACGGACAAGGAACCGGTCAGGAGTTCGAGTCCACCGGCATGGCCGCCGGCAAAGGTATCGGAGGAGAGCCAACCGTGGTCACGCACTGCCACGGCATCGGCCTTGATCAGCAGCTGGCCGCCCGCTCCCGAGGCAAAGGCATCCGCGGAGAGCCACCCCTCATCCGTCACCACCACCCCCTGGGCCGCGATCATCAGGTCTCCGCCAGGACCGCTGCCCAGGGACTCGGTGCCAATGGCGCTGTGTACGAGTTCATCGTCGCGGACCATGGAGCCCGTCACCAACAGTTGCCCCGCCTTGACGATCAGGTCACCCCCCTGGCCGCCACCGCCCGCCACCTCCGACCAGGTGGCGGTATTGAGCGTGGACCCCGTGGCCACCGTCAACTCCGGGGTAGTGATCCTGATGGCGCCGCCTGCTCCCTGCCCCCAGGTCTGGGTGGTAATGCCGGCCCCATGTTCCAACAAGAGCTCCTGGCGGGCCTCAATGTCGATATCGCCGCCCTCCCCTACCCCGGCGCTCACCGAGGAGAGGGTGGCGCCATCAGCCACGAAGCGGCCGCTGCGGATGGTGATCCCGCCGCCACCCTGCAAGGTGCTAGCGACATCGACATCAGCCATGCCACCAGCGGCAGCTTCACCGGCATGGGTGATGGTCAGCACCCCGAGTGTGCTTACGGAATCCGTATTGATCGCGCCATTGGCCACGCCCACCTGACCCGGGCCGGATACCGCCACCAGGTTGACCCTGCCCCCCGGGGCCTGGAGCAGGGAGGTATCCTCACTATTGACCAGGGCCAGGGGGCCGCCGATGAGGGTGATACCCTCCCCCTCGCCTACGGCAAGGGTGGTGTTGCCGACCGTAATCATCCCCGGCCCCGAACCGACAAAACCAAAGGCCTGGGGCGGGGCCATGGTCAAGAGGTCATGGGCCGGCGTCACCATGTCCACGCGCCCTGTCTCTCCCAAGGTCACGAAACTCGCGGTGCTGGCATAAAAAGAACCGCCGAGGTCCAGCGCCGCCTGGGGGCCGAAGAGGATGCCGGCGGGGTTGAGCAGGTAGAGATCCGCCCCCGGGATGGTACAACGCAGTGGACCATTCACCTGCGAGGGGTCATTGCCGCTAACCCGGGCGATGACGGTATCGATGGTGGCGGGGCCCAAAAAGGTGGCGGACTCGCCATTCAAGATATTGAAGGTCGCGAAGCCGTGGAAGAGATTGCTCCCCTCCTGGGTGCCGACGGTGGAGGCAATGGCATAATCCGGCCCAGTCACCGACCCGGCCGCGCCCATGGTGCCGTCCAGCACCACCTCGGCCCGGGCCGTTGGGCTTAGACCTTCCACCATCCAGGCCAGCACCGTGGCAGAGAGCAGCGTGGCCATCGTTAGCCGGCAGTTCATCGCCATAGGCGCACCTGCACATGGACGCCACGATCCTGCCATGAGTTGCCGGTCGTGTCGCGGGGGCCCAGGGGGATGCCGTAGAACACCCTACACTCAAACCACCGCTTTTTGCTCAACAGCAGCCCCACCCCAGTGCCGATGATCCCCGTGCCCAGGGCCACTCCCTGCTCGCTATTCCACCCCCGGGCCGCATCAAGGAAAGGGACAAGAGTCGCCGTAAAGGCGTCCGCCCGAGGATTGGTCAGCAGCGGCACCCGCAACTCCAGGGAGGCGAAGATACCGTTATCCCGCAGATACGAGTTCTCGCGGTAGCCCCGAACGCTGTTCATCCCGCCCATGGAGAAGCGCTCACTGGGGAGGAGAGAGGCGCGAGTCAGCTGCAAGGCACTCTGCAACACCGCTTGGCTCTCGCGTCCAAAAAGCCAGTGGCTTACCACCAACTTCCCCTGCCCCGACCAGGAGAAAAAGCGTTTGTCCACCCCCGGACCAGGGTCTTCCGCCAGGGAACGGTTCTCCCCTTGGCTAAAGCTGGAAGAAAGGGCCATGACTCGGCGTGCACCCCGGTGCGCGAACTCCTGGGAGAAGCGCCAGATGGCAAGCGAACCGCGGCCCTCATCGGTGCCGGCAAAAAAGGCAAAGGGCCGGCCGAGGAGGAAACTCTCGTTCTCCTTATGGTCAAAGGCCAGCCCCAATCTGAACTCCCGGTCCGGCCGCCGCACAAAGGGGTGGGTCACGCCAGCTCGCCACAGGGTGGTCTGGTACACAATATTGAGGTCCGAGAAGGGCTCTTCCACCAGCACCGTCTCCGTCCGCGCGGTATGAATGGTGATCATGGTGTCGGAACTGGTGAGTGGCAGGGAACCGGCAAGGGAGTAGTCGCTGGAGCCGCCGTCGGTCAGGCCGTAGGCGCCTTGCAGGGTGTCGCCAATCCCCAGGAGATTCTGTCGCGTAAGCGAGAGTTGGCCATGC
>CAYSFY010000183.1:0-1193 GCA_964430285.1 uncultured Desulfobulbia bacterium | reverse complement strand
CAGATCACCGATAGCGGGCGATCGCCCATTGTCGACACTCACCCCTGCGGTCCACGGCGGGTTCTCTTCGACCTGGACGGCCAGGAGCCCCTCACCGATCTCGGTACCCGGCCTCAGCTCGGCGGTGATCTTGTTGATGCGGGGGTCCTGCTGGAGGAGCTGCAAATTCTGTTGCAGGGTGGTAACGTTTAGCGGCGAGACCGCACCCTGCGCGATACGCTTTTGCAGATAGGAGGTACGGAAGGAGCTGTGGTTGTCGATGGTGATGGTGGAGAGAGTACCGGCAACCACGGTGAAGGTGATCACCCCCGCCTTGACCTGCTGGTCGTTGACCAGCACCCCGGAGTTGAGATACCCCTGCTGGACCAAGTGGGCACTCAACTGCTGACGCAGCCCTTCCAGCTCCTGCCAGGTGAGTGTCCGCCCTTGATACGGGGCGGCCAGGCGACGCAGTTCGGCCTCGGCCAGGATCAACTGGCCCTGAAAACGGAACTCTTTCACCCAGATGCGGGGCAGGGGCCTTACCTCGGCGGGGTTGCCTTGCGGACGGGGAGCGGCGGGCAAGGAAACGGCTTGATGGCTGGCAAAAACAGCCTTCACCAACAAGAGCCAGACCACCAGAGATAGTCCAGGCAAGATGAGATAGGCAGTACGCATAACCGTCGCTCGATGGGGACTTGATTGCGAACAGATGAAAGCTCCTAGTCAAAGGCCATACTCTAGCATTATATCCCCTTATTGCAACCACGATTTTCTTCTCGCTTGCCAGGACGGCGCCCACTGAGAAAAGCAGCGATTGGGTGTCGCACTCCTCTCCGCCCGCGTCTCCTAGCGCAAACAACAGGGGGCTGGATGATTGAGCCGTGCTGCCTGGTGACAAATAATCCACGGCTCTCTTTTGACACAGCCAGGGTTCCGGTTTATAGTCGATCTGACAATCGCGCCCAACCACACCCCGTCACGACACCGATCCCCATCCACCACTAGGTACTCCCGTGAACCTATTCGCCCTGATCACCACCGTCCTCCTCTTTTGTCCACCAGCGCAGGCCTCGACAGCAGCAGGACAGGAGTTCTTGCTCTTCTACTCCAACGACGTGAACGGCGAGACCGCGCCCTGCGGCTGACACAGCCATCAGTTGGGCGGTCTGTCCAAAAAAGCATTTCAGATCAATGCCATCGGTGCCAAGTCT
>CAYSFY010000182.1:0-8901 GCA_964430285.1 uncultured Desulfobulbia bacterium | reverse complement strand
AGGTCTTGGACCCATTCAGAATGTAGTAGTCTCCCTTTTTGCTGGCCGTGGTCTCGTACCCCAAGTACGAGATCTCGGCCCTGCTCCCCTTCTTCCTCTATCCCATCGTGCTGGTGACGGTGGGCCAGCTGCCGGTGGGGTTCTTTGTGCGCAAGGTGATCATCGTCTCCCCCTTTGCCATCATGGTCGGCATCTTCAACCCCTTCTTCGATCAGGCGATCCTGGTGCACCTTGGCCCCCTGGCGATCAGCGGCGGCTGGATCTCATTTATCTCCATCATGCTCCGTTTCTTCCTGACCATCGGCACCGCCTTTCTGCTCATCGCCACCACCAGCTTTCAGGGGTTGTGTCTGGCCCTGTTGCGCCTGGGGGTGCCCAAGGTGCTGACGGTGCAGCTCCTCTTCCTCTACCGCTATATCTTTGTGTTGGGGGGGGAGGCCATGCGCTTGGTGCGGGCCAGGTCCCTGCGCTCTTTTGGTAAGCGGGGCTTGGGCATGAAGGTCTTTGCCTCGGTGGTGGGCCACCTCTTGCTGCGCACCCTGGACCGGGCCCAGCGGGTGCACCGGGCCATGCTCTGTCGCGGCTTTGACGGCGAGATGCGGGTGCTGAGGCCGGTCAAGCTGGGGGCGAAGGATGTCCTCTTTACCTTGGGTTGGTGGCTGGTGTTCGCGGCCATGCGCTTCTATAACGTGCCCCAGGTGGTGGGCACCTTGGTTACACGGGCCATATCATGAGTCATCATATCGTCGAAGTCACCGATCTCCGCTACAGCTACCCGGACGGCACCAAGGCCCTGCGCGGGGTCTCCTTCCGCATCACCCATGGCGAGTCCGTGGCCGTGGTGGGTGAGAACGGCGCGGGCAAGTCCACCCTGTTGCTGCATTTGAATGGCTACCTCACCCCCCAGCACGGGACGGTGCGGATCGGCGACTACCCCTTGACCAAGGAGACCTTGCAGGAGGTGCGGCGGACCGTGGGCATGGTCTTTCAGGACCCGGACGATCAGCTGTTCATGCCCACGGTGCATGAGGATGTGGCCTTTGGCCCCTTGAACCTCGGGCTACCCATTAAAGAGGTGGAGGAGCGGGTGAAGGCGGCCCTGGAGCGGGTAGGGGCCAGTGCCCTCAAGGAGCGGGCACCCTACCACCTGTCCGGGGGGCAGAAGCGGGCCGTGGCCATTGCCACGGTGTTGGCCATGTCCCCGGACATCCTGGTGATGGATGAGCCGAGTTCGAACCTCGATCCCGGGGCCCGGCGGCGGTTGATCAACCTCCTGCTCTCCTTTCAACACACCAAGATCATCGCCACCCATGATCTGGATATGGTCATGGACCTCTGCCCACGCACCATCGTCTTCCATCAGGGCAAGATCGCCGCCGATGGTCCCACCGAGGAGATCTTTCGCAACGGCGCCTTGCTGGAGGCCTGCGGCCTGGAGACCATCCAACGGATGCACCCCTGCCCGGCCTGCGGCCATCGTTAGTGAGGCGATGACGGGGAGGAGATCTCCTTGAATGCAAAAGGCCCGTGAAGCAATTCACGGGCCTTTTGCATTTAGGGGGTAAGGAACCGCTGGTCGTGATGGGGCAGGGCATGGCTATCCCCATTCTCCATTGGAGTTTCTCCCTACGCCATCTCCCTCCCATGTCCTCGCGATATGGATTTCCTGTAACCACTCGCAACCAGGCCGTTGTAGCCTTTGCTCGGCAGGGCTTGATGACCCCGCGCCGCAACCGGAAAACAGCCCGTTCCGGCCAAGCCCACTATTTCCGCATGATTGCCAGCGTAAAAGGCGACTGCCAGACACCCTTATTAAAAATGGTTGCTTTTCACTAGGTGGTAATGATAGATTTGCCCGGGCTGCCAATGGCAAGCGGTTCGACTGGCAATGGAGGCCATGGGCCATCCATGCCTAAATGGATGCGTTCCAGTGCTGGGCATGAGGCGGTGGGGCCGTGGGAAATGATCAAGGAACCGTGTCATGGGGTTGTGCCTGGGGCGTCCCTTGACTTGTTTGCAAGCCCATCAACATTGGCGGCTTTGCCTCCCATGCTACGCAACAATCGAGGCAGTGATGGGAATTTTCAGAATTCCACACATAACGTCGAAGAGCCAAAGCCTATTGGCTGTTATGAGGGAGGGCTAATAATTATGCTGCAATAAGTCTGTTTGTCTTGCGATGTTTTGGAGGATTGTTTTGATGTTTTTATATGGACACTTGAGAATAATATGTGGAGCATATATATGCAAATACAAAAAAATATGAAAATGATGGGCATGGAAATTAAAGTTCAAGCAACTAAAGTTTTTTGTTGTTCATTGTCAGTTTCCTGTATGGCTATTTTTATTTTTCAAATTATTTTCGCAAATAACTCTTTAGCTCAGGATTTATATTGGTCTAAACAAGAGTCGATGCCTATTCCACGGATTGAATTTGGTGCTGCCACTGTAAATGACAAAATATATTTATTCGGTGGATATTCTGGGTCAGTTCTGACAAGAGTTGATGAATACAATTCAACTACAGGGGTTTGGACTAAAAAATCTGACATGCCAACTCCAAGAAGGCTACTGGCAGGTGCAGCTGTAAATGGAAAAATTTATGCTATTGGAGGGTGGAACTTTACAGGCATGACAGAAAGTTGCAGTGGCACTTTTTCCTATGCAACAGAAGAATACGATCCACAAACAGACAGCTGGACAAAAAAGGCTGATTTTCCAATGCCACCACCTGTTAATAGCTGTGTTGGAAATACATATATCGGTTCTTCTGGTGCGAATGGCAAGATTTATGTGTTTATTTTTAATACTAACATCAACGGCACAAGTGCAACTTATGAGTTTGACCCAATTTCTAATGTTTGGGACACAAATAAATCGCCAGTTCCATTTTCTTACACAAGGTATGCTACTGCCAATTGGAATGGTAAAATTTATGTTTTAGGAGCTAAAAACGGGGGGAATGGAATGCAAGCATGCCAGTTCGCTGAGTATGATCCAGTTAATGATTTATGGACCATGCTGCCGAGTACATCAACAGCAAAAGAACATATGCAATTGGCGGCAAATAGTGCAGGACTTTATTCGATAGGAGGGAAAAAAGGATATAGTGCCGACACAACAGTGTCAACTGTTGAATATTATAATCCAGAAACTAATAATGGTTGGCAATCAACATCAAATATGTCAACTCCAAGATATTCATCTGGTGCAGTTACTGTAAATGACAGCATCTACGTGCTAGGAGGAGGAGGAAAATATGGAGAGGTATTGTCTTCGGTAGAAAAATGGAGTGTAAAATCAATAATTTCTGCAAATTCAGGTATTGATCAAATAGTCTTTGATAAGATAACATTAGACGGATCTGGTTCTTCAAATCCTGAAAATGACACATTGACATACTCATGGCAAGCAAAGCATAGAACTAATTCGACTTACGATCAAACTGCCACAGGTATTTCGCCAACTCTATCCAACCTCCAGCATGGATTTTATGATGTTACACTCAAAATTACAAACTCGAAAGGATTGTCTGCCACTGATACAATGATGTTCGCTGCCACTGGTCCAGTTGAAAGCGTTACGGTTCCCGAGAATATTTTTCTCCCTGCCGTGGCGGGCTGGAATCTCTTAGGG
This sequence comes from uncultured Desulfobulbia bacterium, assembly GCA_964430285.1. Lineage (GTDB taxonomy): Bacteria > Desulfobacterota > Desulfobulbia > Desulfobulbales > VMSU01 > VMSU01. Next base: position 5,265 of record CAYSFY010000182.1, on the reverse strand, counting down.
CTGAAACAGACGGAGCCGGTGAATGTTGCCGATTTGCCTCAGATCATCAATTGGGATGGGACGATTGCCTCGGTTTGGAAATGGGGAGGCAAAAAATGGGCGGTCCATTTGTCGGGCAAGGATACCGTGACCTTTGCCGCCGCCAAGGGGTTCGATGTTTTGGAAACAATCTACCCCGGTGAAGGATTTTGGGTTAACGCCAGTTTGTAGGGCTCCTCTCTGTCCCTGGCCACGATCGACCTCAACCTGGCCGACGAGGAGATCATCCGTCTCTACGGCAAACGGTGGGGGATAGAGGTGTTTTTTAAACGGTCAAGCGCCTGCTCAATCTTGAACGTGAGATGCAGGCGCGCGACTACTAAGGAAATTTTCCGCAATGGACATCCCACGGATATTCAACATCACTGAAAGTGCTCATCGCATCCACAACCCGATTATACCCGACAAGCTCGCCACTTTCGGCGCGGCGCTACGTCTGGAATCAGGGGCACGAGTGCTCGACCTCGGCATCGGTTTGGGGGAGATGCTGTGCATCTGGGCACGCGATCACGGCGTCATCGGCACCGGCATCGACAGTTGGCAGTGCTGGGCAGCTCACTTCGCGGAGTTACCTTTTAACCCCGCCCTGACCCTCCCCTTGGAAGGTGAGAGTCAGAAGGTCCCGCCCCTTTTCACCCCTCGGCGCGAAAGCGATACCCTACCCCCGGTTCAGTGACGATGTAGTGGGGCCGGGAGGGGTTTTCCTCGATCTTGTGGCGCAGGTTGCTGATATTGACCCTGAGGACGTGGGGTTGCTCCAGGTGCGACACCCCCCAGATCCTTTTCAGCAGCTGGCGGTGGGTCATGACCTTGCCGGCATGGGTCACCAAGAGGCGCAGGAGTTCATACTCCGTGGGCGTGAGCTGCACCTCGGAGCCCCGCACCGTGACCAGCCGCCGATTCAGATCCAGCTCCAAGGCCGCGATGCGATAGACCGGCTCCGGGGTCTGCTGGCTGGCCCGCCGCAGGGCCACCCGGATGCGGGCCAGGAGTTCCTCAATGCCAAAGGGCTTGGTCAGGTAGTCATCGGCGCCGGCATCCAGGGCGCTCACCTTGTCCCCCTCCCTCTCGCGCACCGATAGCACAATGGTCGGCACCTCGGACCACTCCCTGAGCCGTTGCAGGACCTCGATGCCATCCCGATCCGGTAACCCCAGGTCGAGGAGAATGAGATCGGGCCGGATAGTGGCGGCCGCCGTCAGGGCAAGGTGGGCATTCTCCGCCAGGTGGACAGTGAACCCCCGGCCGGTGAGCACCGTCTGCAGAAAGCGCTGGATGGCCCTATCGTCGTCCACCACCAGGATGCGGGGCGGGTTGGTACCTTGCTGTTCATCGGTCATGGCCGGCCTCCTGGTTGCGTGGTTGTTCGAGGGGCAGGCGGATGGTAATCTTTAGTCCCCCGCTGCCGCGGTTTTCAGCCCGGATGCGGCCGCCATGGGCCTCCACCACCCCCTTGCAGATGGAGAGCCCGAGCCCGGTGCCGCCCGCGCCTTCGGGCACCGGGATGCGGTAGAACTTGTCGAAGATCCGCTTCAGGTCCTGATCCGGGACCCCGGGTCCCTGGTCGGCCATCTCGATGGCCATCCACGCCCCATCGACGTGGGCGCTGATCTCGATGGGGCTGGTCAGCGGGGCGTACTTCATGGAGTTGTCCAGGAGATTGACCAGGACTTGGGTCATGAGGCCAATATCCATGGGGGTCGGCGGCAGATCGGGGGGGAGCCTGACCTCCACCGCCCGTCCGCCCAGGCGGTGATCAAGGGCATTTAAGGCGCAGCCGATCAGGTCCTGGACATCGCTCTCCTCCACCTTCAGCTTGACCGCCCCTGCCTCAAGGCGGGTCATATCCAAGAGATTACCGACAAAGCGGTTCAACCGCGCCGCCTCGTCGCAGGCCGTGGCCAGGAGTTCCCGCTGTTCCCTCTTCCGCAGCGCGTCCTCTTCGTCGCGGAGAGAGGTCAAGATCCCGGTGATGGTGGCGAGTGGGGTCCGCAAGTCGTGGGAGATGGAGTTCAGGAGTGCCCGCTCCAGGTTCTCCCTGGCCTGGAGGATCTGGCCCTGCTCGGCCTGGCGGGAGAACTGGACCCGCTCCAGGGCCATGGCGGTCTGGCTGGCAAAGGCATCGAGAAGCAAGCGGTGCTGTTGGGAGCTGAAGTCCGCCTCATTTTCCAGCTTGATGGCCAAGACCCCCAGGGTGTTGACCGAGGTCTGTAGGGGGAGGTAGAGGAAGGCCGCGGAACTCAGGGTGTTGGTCCCGTGGCCGGCGGCCTGACGGTTCCTGTAGGCCCAGTCGGCCACCGCCTGCTCCTTCATGTCGAGTTGCACCCGGTCGTCGGCCGCCACCACCTCCAGCTGCTCTCCTTCCGAGAGAAAGACCGCAAGCTCGGCGTTGACGCTCTCCTTGATGTTGTGCATCACCGCCTTCATGATGGCCACCGTGTCGGCGGCCACGGCCAGGTCCCGGCTCAGATAGTAGAGGCTCGCGGTCTGCACCTCCCGGGCCCGCATGGCCTCGGCCCGCTCCCGGCCCTTGGCCACCAGGGTGCTGATCACCACGGCCACGATCAGGAAGCCGACAAAGGTGACCAGGTATTCGGTATCGGCCACGGCAAAGGTGAGATGGGGGGGGACAAAAAAGAAGTCAAAGGCCGCCACCCCGAGGACGGCGGTGAGGATGGCGCTCTCGCGGCCCAGGCGGACCGCGGCCAGGACCACGGCCAGGAGATAGACCATGACCATGTTGGTCGGGCTCAACAGCGAACTGACCAGCTGGCAGACCAGGGTCGCCCCGGCCACCACGGCGATCCCCGCCATGTGCCTGGGCCAGGGGACCACCTTCTTGATCCGAGCCCGGATGGCCCTCTGCCGCTCGCCGCTGCTCATGCTCACCACGTAGATGTCGATGCCGCTACTCATGCGGATGATCTGGTCCACGATCGGGGTCTTCAGCAGTTCCCGCCAGCGGGATTTGGCCGGCTTGCCCACCACGATCTTGGTGACGTTGTGGCGGATGGCATAATCGATGGTGGCCTCCGGCACCGAGGTGGCGGTGATCGAGGCCACTTGCGCCCCCATGCTCTCGGCGAGCCTAAGGTCCCGCCAGATCCGCTCCCGGTTCTCCTGGGCCTGCTTGCTGCCCTCCGGGGTCTCGATATAGACCGCATGCCACGAGGCCTTCATCTCGTCCGCCAGACGGCGGGTGGTGCGCAACAGCTTTTCGCCAAAGGGGCTGCCGCTGACGCAGACCATCAGCCGCTCCGCCACCGCCCAGTGCCCGGAGATGGAGCGGGTCTCCATGTAGGCCCGCATCTGGCCGTCCACCCGGGCCGCGGCCCGGCGCATGGAGAGTTCGCGCAGGGCGATCAAGTTGCCGGGCTGGAAGAACTTTTCCATGGCCTGCCCGGCCTGGGCCGGGATGTAGACCTTGCCGGCGTGCAGCCGCTCCAGCAACTCGTCCGGCGGGATGTCCACCAGCCGGATCTCCACGGCCAGATCCAGCACGCTGTCGGGTACCGTCTCCCGGACCACCACCCCGGTGATCTGGGCCACGATGTCCTTCAGGCTCTCGAAGTGCTGGACATTGACCGTGGTATAGACGTTGATGCCGGCGGAGAGCAGTTCCGTGATGTCCTGCCAGCGCTTGTCGTGCCTGGAGCCCGGGGCGTTGGTGTGGGCCAGCTCGTCCACCAGGGCGATCTCGGGTTTGCGAGCCAGGACGGCGTCGATGTTAAGCTCCGGCAGGAGGACGCCCTGATACTCAATCTGGGCCTTGGGCATGACTTCGAGCCCCGCGAGCAGGGCATCGGTCTCGGTCCGGCCATGGGATTCGATGTAGGCCGCCACCACATCCCGGCCCTCAAGGCGCCGCTGCTGGGCCACCTCCAGCATGGCATAGGTTTTGCCGACCCCTGCCGCGTAGCCGAGGAAGATCTTGAGCTTCCCCTGTTCCTCCTCTGCCTCCTCGGCCTGAGCCAGCCGCAGCATGGCCTCCGGCGTGGGCCGTTGGTTCTCTTCCTGTTCACTCATGGGTTTTCTTGTTTAAGGTATCGGTGCTCATGGCCCCATTGTATCCAGATCCAGGTTTACGGCAAGGACATTGATTCGCGGCGCACCCATGAAGCCCAATTGCCGCCCTTCCAGGTGGTCGGCGATGACTCGGGCGACCCGCTCCTCGCTTATGGACCGCGCCCGGGCGATACGGGGGACTTGGACGCTTGCGGCCTGGGGCGAGAGATGGGGGTCGAGACCGCTCCCCGAGGCCTGCACCAGGTCGGCGGCTACTGGTCCCCGTACCCCGGTGGCGGCCAGCCCTTGCAACCGCTCGCCCACCCTCTTCAGGTAGGCGGGCGAGGTGGGGCTGAGGTTGGAGCCGCCGGAGGCCATGGGGTTGTAGGCGAACTCACCGGTGGCCGAGGGCCGGGGCCAGAGGTACTTGGGGTCGGAAAAGGGCTGGCCGATGAGGCTTGAGCCAACCACCTTGCCGCTCGGGTCGATGACGAGGCTGCCCCCGGCCTGGCGAGGGAAAATGGCTTGGGCCAGGCCGGTGACCACGGCGGGGTAGATGCCGCCGCAGATAATGGTGAACAGGATGAGCATGAGTAGGGCCGGTTTGATCTCTTTCATGGGGAAATTCCTCCGTTGTTGGTTTTGTAACTGAATTCCCTCCCCCCCCGGCGGGGGAGGGTCAGGGTGGGGGGGAAGGTGGCCGCTGGCCGGCAGGTTGCTCCTTCACCCACCCCCCAACCCCCTCCCGTCAAGGGAGGGGGAGCTTAGATGAACATCCCAATGCCCAAGTCGATGGCCTTGATGCCGATAAAGGGGGCGATGATGCCGCCGACCCCGTAGACCAAGAGGTTGAAGATCAACAGCTTCTCGGCCGGCATGGGCCGGAACTTGGTGCCCTTCAGCGCCAAGGGCACCAGAAAGGGGATGACCATGGCATTGAAGATGACCGCCGATAGGATGGCGCTCTCGGGGCTGGTCAGGTGCATGACGTTCAGTGCCCCCAGTTGCGGGTAGATGGAGAGCAGCGCCGCCGGGATGATGGCGAAGTACTTGGCGATGTCGTTCGCGATGCTGAAGGTGGTGAGGTTGCCCCGGGTCATCAGGATCTGCTTGCCGATCTCGACGATGTCCAGGAGCTTGGTGGGGTTCGAGTCCAGGTCGATGATGTTGGCCGCCTCCCGGGCCGGCTGGGTGCCGGTGTTCATGGCCACCGCCACGTCG
>CAYSFY010000181.1:3540-8945 GCA_964430285.1 uncultured Desulfobulbia bacterium | reverse complement strand
ACGGCATCAATGACAATTCTCTGTTCAGCCATGGGATTAAGGCCCCTGGTGCTGATTGCAGAGGCTAAGGCTCCCCTGATATCGCCCTGTGCGGCAGGCCTAAACTCCTCGGTTCACGGCCATCGAATTCTTGTTTACCATTGTGGGCTTGACCCTGTCAAACGGCAATTATGCCCATGTTGTGGCATGACCATGGCCACAGGTTGAAATCCGCTATCTTGGTTGGATGTTAGGGGGGGCGACAGGATGATGTCACTGCCATAAGGCTTCGGTGATGGCGGTTGATCCTCCCGCGACTGGCGATGAGGTCTACCCGTTCGTTGGGGAAGGATGCCGTTACTAGGCAATCAGATTGAGCAGGTTTTTGGAGGATTTGTTGGCTTGGGTCAGGGCAAAGGAGCCGACCTGGGCCAGGATCTGCATTTTGGAAAACTGCGCCGACTCATCGGCAAAGTCAACATCACGCACCAGGGACTCCGAGGCGGAGATATTGACCTTGGTGGTCGAGATATTTTCGATGACCGAGGCGATCTGGTTGTGGGTAGAGCCAAGATTCGACCGAACTTGATCAAGATCCATCAGCGCGGAGCCGGCGATGCCAATGGCGGTCTGGGCCTCCGCCTGGGTGAGCACGCTGATGGTGGATAAACGATACCCCTCCACCTGGTCCACCTTGGTCTGCAACTGATCGGCATGCTGATTGGCCTGCAAGCTACTGCCCCGAGCGAGCAGCGAACCCTGCCGCAGGGTCATGGCGGTCTCGATCACGGTGTCGCCGCCGGTCACAATCGCTTTGTTCAAGACCGTCCCCGGCGGATACGTCACCCCCATGCTGTCCTGAACCTGATTGGTGAGAAAGGTCCCGGCGCTCAAGATGCTGCCCGCGGCCAACCGTGAACCGGCCGCCAGATTGAAGGGGCTCTCCTCGGCAACGGTTTCGTCCTGGGCCAGGATGACCTGGCCGCCCAGGGTGGAACCATTGCCCAGGGCAGAGCCATCGGCAATAATCGATCCTGCTTGCAAGCTCAAGGGGCCGGCGAGAGTAAACGCCTCGGCCAGCTGCCCCTTGCCGCCGACCGCCGTACCGGAGAGGATAAGAGTCCCTTGGTTGTGGGCCAACAGCGACCCGGAGGCGAGGGTCATACCTCGGTTGAGCCGCATGGTCATCCCCAGCTCAAGTTCACTGGCGATGGAGGATCCCTCCTTGAGCAGGCTACCGGTGGCGATGGACGATCCTTGCGCCAAGAGGATGTCGCCGAAGATATGCATGCTATTGCCCAGGGTCAGGTCTTGGCGCAGGGTCAGGCCGGTGAGCAGGGTAGCGTCGGCATGGATCGTTGATCCGTAGGTGATGACACTGTTGCTGCCCACGGTGGAGTTGGTCGCCAGCTGGATCATACTATTCACGTTGAGAGCGGCGGCAAGGACAATGTGGTCGCCATCCACGTGGGAGCCGGCGGTGAAAAAGGTGCCCTCGGCTAACGTTGAGCCGGCGGTCAGGGTTGACACGCCGCCCAGGGTCATGGGGCCGAGCAGGGTCATATCCGCGCCAGCCAGGGTGATGGTGTCGGCCGACAGGCTTGAGCCGCCGGCCAGGGAGCTGAGATTGGCGATGTTCGAGCCTGAACTCAATTGGCTACCGTTGCCCTGCACCGTCAGGTTAGCGCTCAGGATCATGACCCCATTGAGGGTTATGGTGTTGCCATCGACATGGGAGCCATTTCTGAGAATGCTGTTGTTCGCCAAAAACGAGGTGCCGCTCAGACCGCTGTTGCCTCCGGCCAAAGTCATATTGCCAGCGGTCAAAGTCATGGGGCCATTTAAGGTGATGCTGTTGCCGTCCACATGCGAACCGCTGAACAAGGTGGTGCCGGTGGCCAAGGTCGAGTTGGCACTCAAGCTGGCCCCGCCCAGCATGGTCATTGCCCCCATGCTCAGGGTCATGGGGGCGGTTAAGGTCACACTATCGCCATCCACATGGGAGCCGCTCCGTAAGAAACTGCCGGCAGCCAAGTTCGAGTTGGCGGTCAGGGTGGCACTCCCTCCGAGCAGGGTCATGGCGCCCGTGCTCAAGGTCAGGGGGGCGGTTAAGGCCACACTATCGCCATCCACATGGGAGCCGCTCCGTAAGATGGTGCCGGCAGCCAGGGTCGAGTTGGCGGTCACGCTGCTGTTGGCCCCGGCCAGGGTCATGGCCCCTCCGCTAAGGGAGAGGTTGCCGTTTAGGGTGATGGGGTCCGCGTCCACATGGGAACCGCTCTCAAGAACACTAGCGGCGATCAAGGAGGAACCTGCCTCCAGGGTGATGGAGGGCACGGTGACGGCTTGGGTGAGGTCAAGGGTTACCGGTAAGCCGCCGGTGTCAACCCCCACCGTGGCCGGGCCCACCAAGGGTCCTCCCACGGTCAGGGTAAAGGTTTGCCCCGCCGGGACAACGGTACCCAGGGCCAGGACGGTGCCAGCCACCAGGCTTGAGCCGTTGACCACGGTGCTGGTGCCGGTGGTCGGTGCTATCAGGCCAATGGTGGCGTCACCGGTCAGGATGGTGCCGGCGCCGATCACTGATCCCGTGGCCAGCTGCGAGCCGTTGGCCAGCTGCGAAGTGCTGGTCAGGGTGGCAGCCCCGCTGGTGCTGGCGATGACGTTGATAGTGGCATCTCCCGTCAATACCGTGCCAGAGCCGACCACGGAGCCAACTGCCAGCAGCGAGCCATTGGCCAGCAGCGAATTGGTGCTGATGGTACTGGCACCTACGGTATTGGGGATGGCGGCGATGGTGGCGTTGCCGGTGAGTATGGTGCCGGCGCCGATCACCGACCCGGCCGCCAGTATCGAGGTGTTGGTCAATAGCGTGTTGCTGCCGAGTGTCGTGGGGCCGGCCGTGTTGGCGATGGCGGCGATGGTGGCATTGCCGGTGAGCACGGTACCGGAACCGATCACCGACCCTGCTTTCAGGATCGAGCCATTGGCCAGCAGCGAGTTGGCGGTCAAGGTGGTGGCACCGTTGGTGCTGCCAATGGCGGTGATGGTGGCATCCCCGGTCAGCACCGTTCCGGAGCCGATGATCGACGTGGGCCACAGGACTGAGGTGTTGTTCACCACCGAACCAGCGCTCAATTGGATGCTGCCGGTGGTGAAGGGGATGGCGGCGATGGTGGCGGCATTGGGCAGCACCGTCCCGGCGCCGATGGTCGAGCCGACATGGAGAAGCGAATTGGTCGGCAGGATGGAGCCTGCCGAGAGGAGAGTGTTATCGGAGGTGGGCGCTATCTGCTTGGCAGTGAGGGGTTTGGGCACGACCATGCCTGACGCAAGGGCCGTACCTATCTCCAGGACCGAACCGGCCATGATGGTACTCGCGGCAGAGGTGGGGCCGGCCTGGCTGATGGTGGCATCGCCGGGAAAGGTGGTGCCGGAGGGGAGTGTGCGGCCCGCATCAAGCACGGTTCCCTCCCCCAGGATCGAGCCGCTGGCCAGGGTCGAGCCCGCCAACAGAGTGCTGACGGCGGCGGTGTGGGCCAAGGTTCTCCCCACCAGGTCACCGCCGAGCAAGTCGCTGCTGAGCAGCTGGGAGCCAGCGCCCAGTGAGGCACCGGCCGGCATGAGGGTTGCGGACTGTAGGGGAATATTGGACTGAAAGAGATCGCCGCTGATATCCTGGGAGGCCTGCCAGCCGGTCGCCAACAGCGAATTCGCCTCCAAGGTTGAGCCGGCGGTGAGGGTTGAGGGGGTGATGGTCGTGGATGGCCCGTCAAGTTCAAGGTCAGAGGTCAGGGCAACGGTGGTCTTGCCTCCGATGTCGGCAACGACCATGGTCTTGGCGCCCCGCTGTTGCATGTGGATGACACCAAAGGTCGACAGGTCGCTGCCACCGAGGACGGCGTCGGTCCCGGTGTTGCTGCCCAGCGCTGAGGTCACGGCAATGGCCCGGCCATCCTGGGAGGTCAGCTGCAGGCGTCCCGCACTGTCGCTACTGGCCAAAACGCCATGTTCCGAGCTTCTCTTGTTGATCTCATTAACCAATGAGCCGTCGGCGTCATTATCCTTGACCTGGATGGCGCCGATGGCAACGCCGTTGACGGCAAAACTGTCGTCAGTCACCCCGGCCTTGATCCGGCCCGCCGTGGAGGAACCAACCAGCGCCCGGGCGTTTATCCCCAAGACATCGCTGAGCTGGTTGATTTTGTCCGCCATGACCGCCAGGCTGTGCCCCCTACTATTATCATAGGCCATGGTGACCGGCGGCAGGGGATAGTAGGTGGACCCGTCACTGCCGAATAGCCCCAGCTCCACCTGACCCGGCCGTTGCTCGGTAAAGGAGAGATTGCCGGTAACCAGGTGGCCAATTTTGGTGGTCTCGGCCGAGGGGATGGAGATATTGATGGTCTCTCCATGGTAGGCACCGATCTGGATCTGTTTGTTGGTAAAGGCCCCGGAGAGGAGTTTTTGATTGTTGAACGAGGTGTTCCTGGCGATGTTGTCCATTTCGCCCAATAACTTTTGCACGTCGGCCTGAATGGCGGCCCGGGTGGCATCGGTTTGGCCGTCCTGGGCCGCTTGGATGGCCTTGGTCTTGACCATGTTGACGATGTTGATCGATTCTTCCAGGCTGGCATCGGTCACCTGAATCATACTAATCGCATCGTTGGCGTTACGAACGGCCTGACCCAACCCCAAGGCCTGGGAGCGCAACAGACCGGCAATCACCATGCCGGAGGCATCATCCGCCGCCTTGTTGATCCGTATGCCCGTGGACATGCGCTCCAACGAGGTAGCCAGATCGTTGTCGCTCTTGTTCACATTACGCTGGGCGATCAGTGAACCGATGTTGTTATTGACTGATAGTGCCATGGATCTCCGCCGGCATCACCCCCTTGACCACGTTGAACGCGTCATGACAAGAAGGAGACAACGCCTCTGCATCCGGCAAATATTGCCGCCTTAAGCCGAAAAGTATGCTCTTTCGCCTTAATTTTGCAGATCTTATGCCACTTGGGGATTGACCCGCGGCATAGGGAGGTGTTCATCAACCAGCAACCGGATTAACCATACGGAATTTATTCGAATTTCATGATCATGCCCGAGAAAAAATGAGCAGGTTATTTTTATCAACACCCTTCTCGCCAAGGGCGAAATAGACCTGCTTAAACCGACAAAACTTCAAATGTGAAGGGCGTCCCTAATTATGATGAGAGGGGGACATCGCCCTACTCCCCTTCCAGGGTAAAGTGGGCCTCCGGGAACAGGGTCGACAGTTTGGCCGATAGGGTGCCCAAGGATGAAGGTTTGACGATGTAGCCGTTCACTCGCTCCTTGATGGCCTCCACCACCTGCTCTTTCTTGCCTTCGGAGGTAAGCATGAGAAAGGGGATTTCCCGTAGCTCCGGCGTTGCCCTGACCGCGCG
>CAYSFY010000181.1:0-3530 GCA_964430285.1 uncultured Desulfobulbia bacterium | reverse complement strand
CGGTTGCGCATCTGGATGATGTTTTTGCCGTGGATGCCTAAGGTCACCAGTTGGTCGGTGATGATCTTACGCATGCTGGGAAAATCATCCACCAGCATCAGGCGCAGATCTTCTTGGGTAACTGTCGATTTTGTCATGCATCGTCCTTAATGATCGCAATGGTCCCGAGAGCCACGGTGATCGCTGTCTCATGGGAACTGTTCATGGGAAGGGTGGCTAGGCTGCAACCCCTGGCATTGGTGGAATAGACCGGTTATCCGCAAGCCACAAGCCTTGGCGTTGGAAGAGGACCGAGATCCGTGTGCCGTGGCCCGCGCTGCTGTCGATCCGCACCTCGCCGCCCAATTTACCCGCCTCCGAACGGACGGCACTCATGCCCACACCCCAGCCGGAGAGGTCGGTCACGGTATCCTTGGTGCTGAGACCGTCGTTAAAGAGCAGGGCCAAGGCCTCTTCCTTGCTCTGGGGCTCGGGAAGCCCCATGGCTACGGCCTTGGCAGTCACCTTGGCGATGTCGACGCCGGCGCCGTCATCGGCAATGAGCAGGGTATAGGTCTCGCCCATGAGCGTAAGTTGCATTGTCAACCGGCCGGCCCTGGGCTTACCCAGGGCTTCGCGCGCATCCGGGTCTTCCAGGCCATGATCGGCGGCATTGCGGGGGATATGGACCAGGCTGCGCAGCAGTCCTAAGTAGGGGTCGGGATCGATGGTCGCCGAAGGTAACCACAGAGCGGGCAGGGCCTCTCTACCGGCCTTGGCCGCCGCGGCCATGAAGGCATCATCGAGCCAGCCCAAGGCCTCTGGGGCCGGCATCTCCACCATCTGCCGCAGTTGCTCAATGACCACCGGGGCTGTGCCGTGCTCTACCGCCGCGGCGATGACCTGGTGGATCTCCTGGCTGGCCAGGGTGCGGGTGGTGCCGGAGGTGCTCCTGATCTTGAGCAGCGAGTCATAGTGATCGACAAAGCGATTGACCTGCTCGGTGATGGCGTGCTGGGCAGCTTGCGCCGTTTCCGGGGTCGGCTCCTGGGCCAGCCGCTCCTCCCACTGTTGGCAGCTCTCAGCAAAGCTGACGCAGGCCAAGGTATTGAAACACCCTTTCAAGGTGTGGAGTCGCCGCCGGAACTCCAGCAAATCATGCCGGCATTGCTGCAAGCCATGGAGCATGGACAAGGCCACCAAGAAGTCGTTTTTAGCCGCCAGGATCTTGATCAGCATGCGGTTTCTGCTGCTCTCATCCTCCTTCTCTTTCATCAACAGGCGCAAGGCAGTGACATCGGTGGCCACGACCATGATGTGGGTGATGCGTTGCTGCTGGTTACGGATGTCGATATATCCGAGTTCGATAAATCGCCCATTCAACTGGATCAACCGCGGGCAGAGGACAATGAGTTCGGCAAAGGGGAGCTCCTCGGCAAAGAGGACCTGACTGTACTCCTCCCACACTCGCTGATCTTCCCTGAGCAGGCCGGCGACATGACGGCCTGCCGGATTCTCCCCAAAGATATCGAGCACCGCCCGGGAGAAGTCGTTGGCAATGAGGCCGTCCGGCCCGAAGATCAGGAACCCCTGTTTAGTGTTGTCCAGCAGCCGCTGCATGGAGCTCTTTGATTCCTCCAGGTGACCGAGCATCTGGTTCACCTCCCCGGCCAGGCTGGCGATCTCGTCCTCACCCTCCGCTGACACGCGCATGCTCACATTGCCCTCTTCGCCAATGACATGGATCTTTTTGTTGAGCCGGATGATCGGCCGCACCACGGAACGGTTCATGGCCCAGGAGGTGATGAGCATCAACAACATTCCGCCAATGACCATGGTCGCCAAAAAGGCCACCATGGTGGCCTTTGCCTGTTTGTGCACGTCCCGGGGGATCCGGACTGCGACGTAGAGACATTGGTCGCCGTAGAGATCGTCATACAGGAGATAGCCCGTGATCAGCGCATCGTCTGTGACCGTGATGGCGATGTCCTTGGCCTCGCGTAAGGACATCGCCGCTTGGCTGAACTCCGACGGCAGCTCCCGTCCTACCGGGGCCACCTGGATGGCGAGATGAATCAGCTGCGAGAGCTTGGCAATCGCGGCCGCGTCCAGTGAACGGCCGACGATAATGGTGCCGCCGATGGGGCCTGAGCCGTCACTTTTGATAATCGGCTGCGAGGAGATCAGCAGGGGTTGACCATCCATGAGCACCAGGCCGTTGACATGGTGATCCCCGTTCCGGAACCGATAGAGGCTGGGGTGGCTTTGCAGGTGGTTGCGCACGGCGGGCGAGAGACCGCTGACCTCGCCCTGTGGATCGACCATCTTGCCGTAAACGACAGCATTTTTGGCATCGAGAAAGATAAAGAGTTGCACCTTCAAGTTGATCAGGGTGTTGTCTTCCAGATTGCTCTTTTCAAACTCCTGATTTCGGTTGTGGACATACTCATAGGCATCATCCCACATGGACCAATCGACCACCTTGATGGCCAGGGAGTCCACCTGTTCCCGCAAGGTATCGCGAAACCGTTCGACACTGGCCACGGCATCCCGGTGTTCGAGCTTCTCGAAACCGCTCATCAGGATCTCGCGGGCAAGATAGACCTGGACCACAAGGATGATACCGAGGGTGACCGCGATGATGAGGAAGGTCTTATTGGCGAGTTTCATGAGGACAATTATGGCACGAAAGGGCAAACGGGTACAAGCAAATAGTCGGCAACAACCTTACACCAAGACAATCGCCCCGTGGGGGCAGTGGTTGCGACAGAGCCCGCAGCCGTAGCACTGTCCGGGATCGGCCATGGCCACCTGCCTGCCGCCGGCTACCCGCCGGCTGGAGATGGCGCCAAACTGACATGCCGGTTCACAGAGGCCACACCCTTGGCACAGGGTCGGGTCAATGCGCGCCCGATACTCTCCCCGGGAGAGGGTCTCCACTCGCATGGCCAGGGTCCGCAGGCCCAGACACTCCTGGCTTGCGCAGTTGCAGATCGCGCCGATGAAGGGGGTGATCATGGTCCAGATGGTGTGGATGGCCCCCTGTTGCTCCAGGAACTCCATCTGGGTGATGGCCTCGGCCCGAGAGAGGGACTCGATGCCCTCTCCCGGGGCCTTGCCGAAATAGCCCATATCCAAGCCATCGTACCAGGTCTCGGCCGTATAACTCACGGCGTAGCAACAACGCAACTCGCGTTTGGCAGCGGCCCAACGGCAGGCGCAGGGCATGCGCACCACAGTGGCGGCCTGCTCGACAATGACGCGGATATCCTCCATGGGCACCACTTGCCCGAAATGCTCCTCCCGGGCCTGGGCCACCATGGCGGTCACCAGGCGCTCGGGCAACCTCCTCTTCTTACCGAAGATGGTCTCCAACCGACCCAGACTCAAGACCCCGTCACCAATGGTGGTCTCCAGAAAGTTTTGGACATAGTGGCGCCGGCGCAGGTCCGCCATCAGGTCATGGGCGTAGTTCTTGGCGTTCTTATACCAGATGGCCCCATCGCCATGTTTTGTACACAAGTCACACATATGGCCGTCTCCACGAAAAG
>CAYSFY010000180.1:8526-9191 GCA_964430285.1 uncultured Desulfobulbia bacterium | reverse complement strand
ATCCTCCAGCGGTTCACCGGCCAGGAGGTGGGCGTAGCGTGCCTCCTTGCGGCCAGGCTGTCGGGCCATCTTGGTGACATAGCCCGTCTCGATCATCTCCGCCAAGGCTGCTTCCACCGCTGCCAACTCATCAAAGGCATAGGCCCGTTCGGTCCGGGTCCTCAGTTCACCCACGGTCTGCGGCCCCCGCAACAACAGGACCATGCGGATGGCCGCCTCGCGGACCAGGAGGTTGTGACGCTTGACCAGGGTCTCGTCGTACTTGGGCACCCGGCTCAAGTCACTCTGCACCACCAGCCGCTTCTCCTTCAAGGAGTCGAGCGCCCGCACCACCGTGGTCTCATCGAAGTTGACAAGAGGATCACGGTTGTTCTTCTGGTTGCAGGCCGCGGTCAGGGCGACCAGGGAGAGGGGGTAGTAGTCCGGGGTGGTCATCTCCTTCTCCAGCAGTGCCCCCAAGACCCGCGCTTCCACATCCGTCAACACAAAATCCATGGCCCCTCCCGCATGCGTTGATTATGAAAAAAGGCGCAAAGAGGGTCCCCTCCCCTTGCGCCTTCTGTTCAAGGTATCGTGTGCGACTATCAGTTCAAAAAGGCGATATCCACCGCGGGCCGCAGGGTGGCGCAGGTTTTGACGGCGGCATGGATCATGTTGTTCTTGAA
>CAYSFY010000180.1:898-8516 GCA_964430285.1 uncultured Desulfobulbia bacterium | reverse complement strand
CAAAAAAACAACGAAGGCGCAAAAGGATCATATCCTTTTGCGCCTTCGTGAGGTAACTTCACTTTTACGTGGTACGTAGATACCGCAGATTAATTGAGGAAAGCAATATCTACAGCAGGCCGAAGGGTAGCGCAGGTGGCCAGGGCCTGATGGACCTTGTGCTTCTTGAAGGCGTCGATCAAGGTCTGATCCGCCGGGATCCCCTGGTCGTAGCTGACCAAGGCCTGCTGGGTCAGGTTGTAGTCGAAACGCGGCGCCCACTTACGGGAACCGAGACGGGCGGTGGTGGAGCAGTTGTCCACCATGAAGGCCACACCCTTGTGATGCATGTAGGGGTTCAGGGAGTCAACGGCCTCGATCACCGACTCGTTGCACACCTCGCTCAGGCAGTGCCCCTTCTCGATCAACAGATCGATCTGGGCCATCATGGTGGCGCAGTACATACCGGCGGTAAAGGGGTCGATCTCAATGGCGGCGTCGGTCCTGGCGGCCCGCACTTGTTCACCCACCTGCCACATTTTGGTGCCGTCGATCTTGCCCATGGGGTAGCGGGAGAAGCGCTGACCCGCCATGATCACGGTGCGGATCTCGTTACAGGAGGAGACCTCGTCGTAGATCTCCATCAGGATGTCCATGGCCGGGCCATAGGAGTGGCTGTAGATCCGCTCGAAGATCTTCTTGCCCTCTTCGCCCAACTGCTCGTAAACCGCCAGGATCCCCTTGTGGGAGATGGTCTTGCTGATGGGACCGGTGATATTCTCCACCGAGGCGGCAAAGGCGGCAGCTTCCTTCATGCCGTTCTCCATCACATAACGACGGTAGAGGGACTCGACAATGCCATGCACCGCGCCCAGGAGTATACCGCGCTCACCAAAGATGTCGCTGCAGAACTCGCTCCGCAAGGTGGTCTTAAAGATGTAGGGGGCGCCGACCGCCACCGCCCAACCCAAGGCCAGGTCAGTGGCCCGGCCGTCGATATCCTGCTCCACGGCAAAGCTGCTGTTGATGCCGGCGCCATTGACCTTCTTGCCCTGGACATAGAGACGGCGCACCGAGGGGCCCATGCCCTTGGGGCAGACGCCGACCACATTGATGTTCTTGGGGAAGCTCTTGCCAATGCTCTCCAGGTAGCCGAGCAGGAAACCATGGGAGAGGCCGAGGGTGGACCCATCCCGCATGGCATCGAATATCGGTTGATACTGTTCCGCCTGGGCCGCGTCGGAGATGAGGAGGATGACCATGTCGGAGGCCTTGATGACGCTGTACATCTCGCCCAAGGTACCATCCGCCTCGGTGAATCCGGCCTCTCTGGCGCTGGCCATGGAGGAGCTGCCCGGCCGCAGACCGACCACCACCTTGATGGCGGTGTGGGCCAGGGACTCTTTCAGGTTCTGGGCCTGGGCCGGGCCTTGGGAGCCCCAACCGATAACGCCGATCTGCTTGACTCCGGCAAAGGCCTTCTCCAGCAGGGGGAAGCGATCACGGCCGCCTCGCACGATCTGCTCCTGGGTCTCGGCCAGGGTAATGATTTCAGTATCAAAGACATTTGAGGTAAATCCTGACATTCCTTTTCTCCTGTACAGAAAAAAAAATCTCCCATAACGGGAGATTTTATTGATACGTTCCGTCTACCAACAACGGCAACAAAGATTAATTAACAGCTGACGACAAGCCTTTTCCAGCCTTAAATTTGGCAACCTTCTTGGCAGCAATCTTCAAGGCCTTGCCATTGCTGGGATTGCGCCCGGTGCGAGCGGCGCGCTCGGTCACGGAAAAGGTCCCAAAGCCGGTCAGAGAGACGGAATCACCCTTGGACATGGCGCTGGTTACGGTCTCAAGCAGGGCCTGGAGTGCTCTGCTGGCATCGGCCTTGGTGATCCCGGCGGATTCGGCAATGGCTGCAACTAATTCTGTCTTATTCATAATCCCTCGTTTGCTGAAATTTTGAAATTAAATGGGTGTCAAAAGGACTGGATACCCACATCTATACGCTCTTTCAAGTAGATTGTGGCTAGTATAAACTACAGTGCGTCAAGAGTTGCAAGGGTAAAATTGATGGAATCGCAAAAAGTCGTGCAGCTGACCATCCGCCACTGTAATTTCAATGTGTCACCGGGCGGGCCGGCGTCGTTTGCGCGGTTTTTGCGAAAACGACACAATTGATGGATGAACGAATCACGCCCCGTCCCCGCCGCCTCCCTTGCGGAAATCATCGGCCTGGATGGCGTAACGGTGCATAATCTTCTGCAGCGCCGCCCGGGTCAGGGTCGAGAGGGTTGCCGCCCTGGAGACATTGCCGTTGGTCGCCCCCAGCAGGGAGGCCAGATAAGCGCGGCTGAACTGGCCCATCACCTCCTCTTTCGCCTGCTTATACGGGAGCACGGGACCTCCGTCAAGGGAGACGGGAAGCGGCCGCTCGGCCCCGGTAGCGAGCGGCCGGGTGGAGGTGGAGAGGTGTTCCGGGCCGATCTGCTCCTCGGGACAGAAGAGCACGGCCCGGCGGATACAGTTCTGCAACTCCCGGACATTGCCGGGCCATGGGCGTTTGGCCAGATGGATCATGGCCTCGGGAGTCAATTTTTTTAGCGGGAGGTTTTGCTCGCTACAGGCCATCTGGGTGAAGTGGTTGGCGAGCATGGGGATATCCTCGCCAATGTCGCGCAGGGTCGGGGTCCAGATGGTGACCACGTTCAGACGGTAGAAGAGGTCCGAGCGGAAAGAGCCCTCCTCAATCTTGCGTTCCAGGTCCTGGTTGGTGGCGGCAATCACCCGGGTATTGATCTTGCGGGTCTTGGTGGAGCCCACCGCCCGAATCTCCCCCTCCTGCAACACCCGGAGCAGCTTGGTCTGCACGCTCAAGGGGATGTCGCCGATCTCATCCAGGCAGATGGTCCCCTGATTGGCCTCCTCGAAGAGACCGGGGCGATTGGCGTCGGCGCCGGTAAAGGCCCCCTTGGCATGGCCGAAGAGTTCACTCTCCAGGAGATGCTCGGGGATGGCCGGGCAGTTGATCATCACCAGAGGGCCATCCTTTCGGGGGCTTAAGGCATGGATGGCCTTGGCGGTCAACTCCTTGCCGGTCCCGGACTCGCCACGGATGAGCACGGTGTAGCCGGTCCTGGCCACCGCCTGCACCTGATCGTAGAAGCGGCGCATGGGGCCGGACTGGCCGACAAAGCCCGCAAAACTCACCCGGTCAGAGATCCTGCGTTTAAGGGTGATATTCTCGCGGATCAGGTCACTGCGCTCCAGACCGATCTGCACGATCTTAAAGATGGCCTGATAGTCAAAGGGCTTGCAGACAAAGTCAAAGGCCCCGTGCTTCACCGCCTCCACCGCGTTTTCGATGCTGCCAAAGGCGGTCATCACCACCACCGAGGCCGCCGGCTCCAGTTTTTTGATGCGGCTCAGGAGCTCCATGCCGTCCATCACCGGCATGCGCAGGTCGGTGAACACCATGGAGACCGGCTCGTTCTGGATCATGGCCAGGGCCCGGTCGGGATCGGTGGTGGCGGTCACGGCAAGCCCCGGGAACTGGGCCGCCAGCACGTCGCGCAAGCCCGCGCCCAGCTCCTGTTCATCATCAACGATCAGTATGGTATGCTTGGTCATGGCGAGGCATCCTGTGTTTGGCAACGAGATGGAGATGGCGCAACCGGGGCGGACATTAAGGGGGTTGCGGCACCCGGTTGATAAATTCTTGCCCCTTCGGCTTAGGAGCCGTTTGCAAATAACGTGTACGGTGTTGTCTCCCCTTTACGGCTGCTTATGCCGCCATGCAAGGACGAAATGTACAGGTTATAGTTGAACAACGGCTTAGGGCTTGACAGTTGATGGCAAAATTGATACTAGCTCTGACAAATGTCGGCAACCATAATAAGTAGATTAGAGCAAATGGCTTAAATTGGCTTTTGGTTTTCCGCCGATATTCTCTCCAGACCCGCAAGGGTCTGTTCTGATATTTGCCGGCGTAGCTCAGTGGTAGAGCAACTGATTCGTAATCAGTAGGTCGCAGGTTCAACTCCCGTCGCCGGCTCCAGCAGCAAAAAGGCACCCAGGTCCAATGGATCCGGGTGCCTTTTTTTATGGTGGCAACGTCGGCCATGCCATCTCGCATACTGTAGGCCACCACGAAGGACACGAAGATCACGAAGCTCGTCGTACCCCAGTAACGGCTCGATGCCCTGCTTGTGGGGCGTGGCCCCTCAAGGGTGCGGGAGGAGAGGCCAGACCGGTGCGCGTCCCGCGCCCCAGCCCGGCCTCTCCTCCCGCACCTGCCCCTATGCCGGCTCCGCCGGCCCTGCCTGGCCTGCCTGGCCTGCCCGGCCTGGGGAGAGCCGAAAGCCGATGTTGTGGTCGCGGTAGCCTGGATCGTCAGCGTTGCGGTACGCGGAGCGTACGAAGCGCGCCTCGTAGATCCAGGAGCCGCCGCGCAGCACGCGGCCGGATCCTTGAACCGGCCCCTCCGGGGCCTGCCGTGGCTCCGGCGCGTAGGCCCCAAACCAATCGGCGCACCACTCCCACACGTTGCCATGCATCTCGTACAAGCCCCAAGGGTTGGGGGGCAGCGAAGCTACCGGCACCGTCCGTTTGCGGTACTCTCCTGGCTCGCCGTCCCCGTAGGGGGAGTTACCGTCGTAATTGACCTCTAGCGTGGAGATGGTGGCGCCGAAGGAGAACGGGGTCTCGGTCCCGGCCCGGCAGGCATACTCCCACTGGGCCTCGCTGGGCAGGCCGGCCATTAGCCCCGGCACCAGTTCATTGAGCCGTGCGCAAAAAAGCTGGGCATCCTGCCAACTCACCTGCTCCACCGGGTTATCGGCATTATCTCGAAAATGGCTCGGGTTCACCCCCATCACCGCCTGCCACAGGGCCTGGGTGCAGGCGGTATCCGCCAGCCAGAAACCGCTGAGGGTGACCTCATGCTGCGGGCCTTCATCGTCCCAGCGTCCCCCCTCCGTCTCCGGCGACCCCATGGGGAAGCGCCCCGGTCGGCACCAACGGCAGCGCTGGGCTACCCCCGCCACCTGAAACTCGGCATAGAAGCCGAAGGCATCCTCACCCCAGGCCGAGGCCCAGAAAGGCGGGAAGGGGGTGGGACAGGGAGAGTCGGTAACAGGGCTGATCATGCTGGTGTCCATGGTCTAAAAAAATTCCGGCTCGTGCTGACACGGCCTTGGCTCCAAGGGGGTGAATGGTCCTCTCACCCGACAACTTAAGTAAAACGCCCTCCCGGCGGGCTGTCGGCTTTGGACCTACCGGCGCGCCGGGGGGCATGGGCTTTTTGCCGCCCCGGCATGGCCGGGGCGGACCGGATGGGGCTCTGGCCGGGCAGGGGATCCTCCCATGTCCGGGCTGGGGAGAGCCGAAAGCCGATGTTGTGGTTGCGGTTGCCGGGATCGTTAGCGTTGCGGTACGCGGAGCGTACGTTGCGCGCCTCGTTGATCCAGGAGCCGCCGCGCAGCACGCGGCCGGATCTTGAGCCTCACCCGTGGTTTTCATCATACAGCGTGCCATGCCTGGCCAGTTCCGCAGCGCGCCAACCGCTGGCGTCCGCATGCAGGGTCGTTGCCAGCAGTGCGTCGAACCCCTGTTGCAGGGCTGCCGTATCAATGTCGCCCTCGGCCCAGGCCATCTCCCAGGCGGCCCTGCCTGCCGCGTAGCGCCTGCGTTGGCGCGCCCCCAGGCGCAGGGTGCCCGGCAAAATGCGCATGCCGCAATAGCTCACCCCGTGGACGCTGCGATTAATGCGCACCCCGGGTTTGAGCCGAAGCCCCCGCTCGGCGTCCAGCCACTCCGCCAGTTGTTCCACGGTGCGCCGGGCCGCATCGCGGCTGGCGCACACCCAGAGGATGTCGTCCATGTAACGGGCATGACCGTGTACCTGGGGATGGGCCAGCAGCAGGCGGTCGGCACCATCAAGGTAGAGATTGGCACAGTGTTGGGAGGTCAGCGCGCCGATGGGCAGCCCCCGGCCGGGAGCAGCCGGACAGGCGCGCACAATGCGCTCCAGCAGGGCGAGGAACTCCGCCCCCTTGAAGCGCCGGGCCAGCAGGGCCAACAGCCGCTCGTGGTCGATGGCCGGAAAATACCCCTCCACATCCACCTGCGCATACCAGGGCCAACGTCTGAGCAGCCCCTGCACATGGAGGATCGCCGCATGCACGCCCTTCCCCGGTCGGCAGGCGAAGCTACTTGCCACCAGAGTGCGCTCGAAGGTGGCCTCAGCCAGATTGAGGATGGCGTGGTGCAGCACCCGATCGGGAAAACAGGCGGCGTGGATCAGGCGGCGCTTGGGGTCGTTGATGAAGAAGCTGCGGTACTCGCCCCGGGGGGGCTCGCTGGTCCAGGATCTCCTCGGCCAGACGGTCCAGTTCGCGGTCCAGGTTGGCTAAAAACGCGGCCACCTCCGGCCGCGAACGTTTGCCCCGGGACGCCTTCCAGCAGGCCAAGGCCAGGTTGGTCCTCTCGGCGATCCCAACCAGTTCGATGCGGGTGCGGCGCATGGTGGCCGGTCACCCGCCGCTCGCGGTGGCTTGCAACTCCTTGAGGATGGCGGCCCCGTACTTCTCCACCCGGGCCGGCCCCACGCCCTCGATGGCGGACAACTCCTCCATGCTGTTCACCTTGCGGGTCACCACCGCCGCCAGTTGCTCGTTGGTGAGGATGGCGAAGGGCGGGACCCCGGCCGCCTCGGCCAGGGCCTTGCGCAGGTTGCGCAGCCGCGCGAAGACCGCGAAATCCGCCTCGCAGAGCACCTCGCGGTAGTCCACCCGCTCACCGCGGCCGCTCTTGTTGCCAACAGCGGCAGGCGCACCGCCCCCCTCCAGCCACTCCACACAGAATGACCAGAAGCTCTGGCCGCCGTCGGCCACAAAGTGGCGCTCGCAGCGCACCACCCGCTGGGCAGCGAGGAAGGCGTTCAGCTCCTGCTCGGCGGCGGCCGGGTCCAGGGCCGGGATGGTGAAGATGCGGATCTTCATGGTTGCTTACTCCCCTGTTTGCTGGTCGTTGCCTGCTCCGGCAGCGGAGGGGGCCAGACCGGAGCGCGTCCCGCGCCCCAGCCCGGCCCCCTCCGCTGCCTCTTTCTCCCTTGCCGGCTCCGCTGGCACTGCCTGCCCTGCCCGGCCTGGGGAGAGCCGAAAGCCGATGTTGCGGTCGCGGAGGCCTGGAACGTTAGCGATGCGGAACGCGGAGCGTACGCTGCGCGCCACGGAAATCCAGGAGCCGCCGCGCAGCACGCGGCCGGAACCGCTGGCCGGACCCGTCGGGTCCCGTTGCGGTTCGGCCTTATAAGGACCCGACCAGTCGGCGCACCACTCCCATACGTTGCCGTGCATCTCGTACAGACCCCAGGGATTGGCAGGGAAGGTGCGGACAGCTACAGTTCTTTCCTTCTGAATGCCAAAATTGGCCTGCTCCAGGGTAATCTCCCGGCCGCAGGAGAAGGGGGTGGAGGTGCCTGCCCGGCAGGCATACTCCCACTGGGCCTCGCTGGGCAGACCGGCGTCCAGCCCCGGCAGCAATGCATTGAGCCGGACGCAAAAGCGCTGTGCGTCTTCCCAGCTCACCTCTTCCACCGGCCTCTCGGGATCATCGTTGAAATGGCTCGGGTTCT
>CAYSFY010000180.1:0-888 GCA_964430285.1 uncultured Desulfobulbia bacterium | reverse complement strand
AAGAGCGGCCCGGCGATTTCCATGAGGTCTGCGCCCAGTGCGGCCAGTGCGTCCTGTGGGATACCGCGGGCATCTGCCCCATCACCGCCTGCCACAAGGCCTGGGTGCAGGTGGTCTCCGCCAGCCAGAAACCGGAGAGGGTAACCTGATGCAGGGGGGATTCGTCGTCATCACGCCCCTCCTCATCATCCGGCGACCCCATGGGGAAGCTCCCCCCCGGTAGCCAGCGGCAGCGCTGGCCAACCCCGTTGACCGTGAACTCGGCATAGAGGCCGAACTCGTCCAGGCCCAGACCGGGCGGGTTCAGCCAGCCGCCGATCAGCCAGCCGGCCGCCTGCCCTGCCACGGGCTCCAGCCAGCGGGCCAGCTCCGGCGCGCCACCCCTGGCAGGGAGTTCGGCAGTCAGGCCATGGCCGTCCCGGCGGATGGCAGTGGCCCAGGGGGGGCGGGGAATCCCGGCCAGGGTAAGCACCTCCGCGCCCAAGTCCAGGGTAACGCTCTCCAGGTCAGCGGCAAGGGTGACCAAGGGCTGACCATCAACACGGACCACTTCGCCCTTCATCTCCCGGTCGCCGGCACCATGAATGGTCAACTGGTTACCCCGCAGGCGGCACTTAGTGATGACGGCGCCCACCGCCATGGGGTGCGCACCCGGTGCCAGGCGCAAGTGCTCCCCTATCTGCACCAGGTGGCAGGCACGTTCCGGCTGGTCGTCCTTGTCGAGGAAATAGCGCAAATCAGCTGCCCGGCCCCAATCGGGGAGCCGCAAGCGGCCATCCCGGCCCAGTCGCTCTCGATTGGCCAAGGCCCACAGGGCTTGCAGTTGCGGCTGGCTGCCGATTGCCTCCTCGCCCTGATTGGCCAATTTGGCCGGGAGCCAGCAGCGGA
>CAYSFY010000179.1:0-9201 GCA_964430285.1 uncultured Desulfobulbia bacterium | reverse complement strand
GCACTGGGAGAGGTAGTAGGGCTTGATGCGCATGCGCATCAAGCCATGCATCAACTGGGTCATCACCGTTGCGTCATCGTTGATGCCGGCAAGGAGCACCGTCTGACTGCCCAGGGGGATGCCGGCATCGGCCAGGCGACGGCAGGCGACCATCGCCTCTGCGGTCAATTCGTCGGGGTGGGTGCAGTGGATGCTGATCCACAGGGGGTGGAAGCGCTTCAGCATGCGCACCAAGGCCTGCGTGATCCGCTGGGGCAGGACCATGGGGGCCTTGGTCCCTATGCGGATGACCTCCACATGGGGGATGCGGCGCAGGCGGGTCAGGAGCCACTCCAGGCGGGTGTCGGGCAGGGTCAGGGGGTCGCCGCCGGAGAGGATGACATCGCGGATCTGGGGGGTCTGTTCGATGTAGGCAATGGCCTTCTCCCACTGCACGAGTCCCAGGCCGCAGCGGCTGCGCTTACCGACGATGCGCGAGCGGGTGCAGTAACGGCAGTTGGTGAAACAGAAGTTGGTCACCAGAAAGAGGGCGCGGTCGGGATAGCGATGGACTAGACCCGGGGCCGGTGAGTCCGCCTCCTCGTGCAGCGGGTCCGCCGACTCCCCCGGGCTGATGGTCAACTCGCCGCTGACCGGCACCACGCTCCGCCTGAGCCCCTGGGTGGGGTCATCCGGGTGCAGCAGGCTCGCGTAGTAGGGGGTGATGGACAAGGGCAAGCGGAGATTGGCCAAGGCATGGGTCTCGTCCGGGGTCAGGGTCAGCACCTTGTCCAGTTGGTCCAGGGTGGTGATCCGATTTTTGAGCTGCCAGTGCCAGTCGTGCCAGTTGGCATCGGTGATGGTCGGGAAATGGCTGAGACGAAAATGGTTGCGGTGGGAGAGGGCCGGAAAATGGCCATGGTCGGAGGGGAGGAAGCGGAGGTTGGCGCCAAGGGATGGAGGGTGGTCGGGAGGTTCCTCCCCATCATCCTGCATGGCTTCGCTACCACCAGAGGCACTGCTACTGCTGCCCAGCAGCTCACTGCTACAAATCGAATCGAATGATTGTTCCATCACGGTTCTCGTTCTGATGAAGATTGATGAGGTGCCGAAAGAGGCATGCCGGTCGGGGAGTGAAATGGCGAAATTACGCTATTGCTAAAGCCGATTATTTTCAATCAATTTCTTGTGGGCAGGAATTTTTCTTAGGAGGCATGGACCTGAGGGTAACGGGAGAAGTCCCTGCCCGCACTCAGTCACCTCTCCACCCCGCGCAAGCGAAGCGAGGCTAACGCTGACTCCGAAACCCGCGGGGAGCGGCTTACTCCTTTTTCCGGTCCAGCCGGCGGTACTGGATGGCCTCGGCGATATGGACGGTCTGAATATCCTGCTCCTCCGCCAGATCGGCGATGGTACGGGCAATCTTCTGGATGCGGCGGAAGGCCCGGGCCGAGAGGCCAAGCCGGACCACCGCCTTCTCCAGGAGTTGCTCCGAGGCAGTATCCAAGACGCAGAAGCGCTTGACCAGCTTTGGGGGCATCTGGCTGTTGCTGTGGACATGGTCCAGGTCGGTGAATCGCTGGCGCTGTAAGGCGCGGGCGCGGACCACGCGCTCCTTGACCATGGCGGAGGACTCGCCGTCATCCTTGGCTGCGAGTTCCTTAAAGGGGACGGCCGCCACCTCGACATACATATCGATACGGTCGAGGAGCGGCCCGGAGATCCGGCTGCGGTAACGCTGGACCTGGGTGGGAGAACAGCTGCACTCGTGGTTTACGTCGCCCAGAAAACCGCAAGGGCAGGGGTTGGATGCCGCCACCAACACAAAGTTGGCAGGGAAATTGAGTGAGCTTGCGGCCCGGGAGATGGTCACGCTTCCATCCTCCAGGGGCTGACGCAGACCTTCGAGGATATTCTTCTTGAACTCCGCCAACTCATCTAAAAAAAGGACTCCGTTATGGGCCAGGGAGACCTCGCCGGGTCGCGGAATTTGGCCCCCGCCGATCAGACCGGCGTCCGAAATACTGTGGTGGGGTGCCCTAAATGGGCGCTGGGTGACCAGCCCCTCCTCCTTGCCCACCAAGCCCGCCACACTGTAGATGCCGGTGGTCTCCAAGGCCTCGTCCAAGGTCAAGTCGGGCATAATGGAAGGCAGGCGCCGAGCCATCATGGTCTTGCCGCTACCAGGCGGACCTTCGAACAACAGGTTATGCCCCCCTGCCGCCGCGATCTCCAGGGCACGCTTGGCATGTTCCTGGCCCTTGACCTCGGAGAGGTCGGCGTCAAAGCGCTGCCCACCCCGGAAAAAGTCCTCCACATCAACCTCTTCCGGGGCAATCTCGCAAATACCGGCAAAGAAGTCGATGGCCTGATGGAGATAGCTCACCGGGATCACATCAACCCCCTGGACCACGGCGGCCTCGCGGGCATTCTCCATGGGCACCACCACCCCAGCCAGCCCCTCCCGGCGAGCGGCAAGGACGATGGGCAATACCCCCGGCACCGGTCTGACCCGACCGTCCAGGGAGAGTTCACCAATCAAGAGATAACGATTCAGGGTGAGGTCCGGGCAAATGCCGCTGGCCGCGATGATCCCCACCGCAATCGGCAGGTCATAGGCGGTACCTGCCTTGCGCAGGTCAGCCGGGGCTAGGTTGACGGTGATGCGGTGGGCGGGAAACTCATAGCCGCTGTTTTTGATGGCGGCCTTGACCCGGTCCTTGCTCTCGCGGACCGCAGCCTCCGGCAGCCCCACCGTGGCAAAGGCCGGCAGGCCAAAGGCGATATCGACCTCCACCTCCACCAGCAGGCCGTTGACCCCCTCCACCGTGGCACTATGGATCTTCGCTAGCATGACTCCCTTTCGCGGTACATGTGACTAATTGTCTGGTGCAGAAAAAGAGTCCAAGCGACTAAGCCGTTGTCAATAAATTACTGTAACACACCATGCGTGGCAACGGCATAAGGGGCCGTACAGGCAAGGTCAAATCTGTAATGGTTCTTTGTAACGGTCCCTAAGTAGAGGGGAAGCCGCCGAGGAGATCCGCTGCCGGCAATCAAGTAGTCCGGACGTAACCCGAGGCCCGGACAAAGTCAATGGTCTGCTCAATGGCGGCACGGAGACGGACCAGGCTCGCCTCGGCAGGGAGCAAATCACCGCTAACGGCGTGGTCCCGCAACTCTTCGACCGCTTCAATAATGGAGGTGGCCTGGAGGGTACCGGCCCCGCCCTTGATCTTGTGGCACAACTGCCGGAGCAGCAAGGCATCGCCGCTGGCAAAGGCCTCATCCAACTCATCCTGCCACAGGGGGGCCTGTTCCATGAACAGTTGGAGCAACTTAAGGAAAAGACTATCGTAATCAGCCACATGCCGACGCAGGGCCTCGAAATCAATCAATAGAATCGGCTCCGGCTGCATCGCCTAGTCACTATCCTCGTAGGAACATATTGTCCCACAATAATTTTTAAAGACCATGCTCTGGCCCCTTTCGAGGATATACTCCGGTACCAGGGGGATCTTCCCCCCCCCGCCCGGTGCATCTATCGCGTAGGTCGGGGCGGCTAGGCCCGAAGTATGGCCAATCAGGGAGCGCATGATCATCAATCCCGAGTCGATGGTGGTCCGAAAGTGGTTGGTCCCCCGCGTCATGTCCGCCTGAAATATATAATATGGTTTCACCCGAATGCGCAAGAGTCCTTGCATCAAGCGCCTCATAACCTGGGGGTTATCATTGACGCCACGAAGAAGCACGGTTTGGCAACCCAAGGGGATGCCGGCGTCGGCCAAACGCCCGCAAGCCAGGGCAGCCTCCGGGGTCAACTCGTCGGGGTGATTGAAATGGGTGTTGAGGTAGAGGGGGTGATAGCGTTTGAGGATGGCAACCAAGGATCTGGTCACCCGCATGGGCAGGACACAGGGCACCCGGCTGCCGATGCGAATGATCTCGACGGTGGGAATGGCGCGCACGGCGGCCAACAACTGGTCGAGGCGCTCATCCGGCAAGAGCAGCGGGTCCCCTCCCGAGATGAGGACATCACGGATGGCCGGGGTCCGGCGGATATACTCCAGCCCCGCCCGGATCGTCTCCTCATTGATGACCATCCGCTTGGTGCCGACCTTGCGCTTGCGAGTGCAGAACCGGCAGTACATGGCGCACTGGCCATGGACCAGGAACAGCACCCGATCCGGATACTTATGAATCAGATTGGGGACCGGGCTCAAATCCTCTTCAGCCAAGGGGTCTTCAACACAGACCGTGTCGGTGAGTTCTCGCGGATCAGGCACCGCCTGCCGCCACAGGGGATCGTTTTCCTCCTTGATCAACCCCAAGTAGTAGGGGTTGATCAGCATGGGATAACGCTGAACCACCTCGTCCAACCCTGCACTGACGCCGGGAAACCTGGCTGCCAGTTGGTCAGGATGCACCAGGCTTCTTTTAAGGAGGTGTTGCCACATGCCCATCGATTTTTCCGATCGCTCTCCAGGTTGAAATTTGCCACCAGGCCATTCCGGTCCTGTTGGACCACCGTCAAGCCACAAAGGAAGCTCAGTGTCGCTTGCCAAATCAAAGCAAAAGGCAAGCCGTCATTTGAGGCCAATCCCTCATCGATAAAAAGGGTTGTTGAGCCGGCTTAGGATAGCGTATGCTTATTGAAAATTGTGCGGAGAGTAAACCACTTTCCCTGAAAAAGATATTTTTTTGTGGGCCGCGTCAACGCCCCGGCCGCACAGACCAGGGAAAACTCCATAGGCAATCAATCCCTTCAGGCAGAGATCGACAGGCTATCCCCCCGCCATCTCGGCTGCGGCATCAGCAAGCCAAACAAAACGACGACAAGGCCCCACATGCCCCAACACAACTACGGCTTCACTTACGACGAGTACGGTAACACCAAGGCCATTCTGGTTTACCAACGCGGCTTCGGCGTGTTCGGCAACAGCTACACCTGCAAGGGCACCGCCTTTACCCAAGACGAACGGGAGACCCTCGAAGTTGACGGCTCGGCACCACCCACGATCCGCACCCTGGAAGAGCAAATCGCGAACTCGGTGCAGAAGGTCAATGCCAAGGAGAGCGACATCGAGAAATTCATCTACCTCCGCGCCCTCTTCGATCGTAACGTCACCTTGGCCCATGCCGTCATTGCCTCGGATGTGGCCCGCTATATGCGGATCATCTACACCCCCATCGTGGGCCTCGCCTGCCAGAACTACTCGTCGATGTTCCGCCAGGCCAACGGTCTGCACTTTTATCCGGGCAATATCGACAAGGCCGCGAGCATCCTCCGCCAATTCACCCATCGTGACATCCGGGTGGCGGTGGTCACCGACAACCAAGGGATTCTCGGCATCGGTGACCAAGGGGCCGGCGGCATTGCCATCTGTCTCGGCAAATTGATGCTCTACACCCAAGGGGCCGGCATCGCACCGTGGCACTGCCTCCCCATCTCCCTCGACGTTGGCACCGACAACCACGCCTTGTTGGCTGATGGCGAGTACCTGGGCTGGAGACACGAGCGTCTCAAGGGGGATGCCTATATCGATTTCATCAAGCGCTTCGCTCGGGCCTTCCGCGAAGTGTTCCCCAACGCCCTTTGCCAATGGGAGGACTTTTCCAAGCAAAACGCCTTTGCCATCCGAGACAGCTATCTCCATGACCTAATCTCGTTTAACGATGACATCCAGGGGACAGGAGCCATCACCCTGGCCGGGATCTACTCGGCCATGAGGATCAAAGGGGAATCTCTCGCCGATCAAATCTACTTGATCCATGGGGCCGGGGCCGGCGGGGTTGGCATTGCCGAACAGATCGACGTCGCCTTGATCGAGGCGGGACTTACCCCCGAGGAGGCGAGGGCGAGGATATTCACCATGGACAGCCATGGTCTGGTCACCACGGCCGGCCCCCTGGAGCCTTACAAAGAGAAGTTCGCCAAGGACCCGGCGGAGCTCGCCTGGCTTCACGAAGATCGGGACAGATCCCTGCTGAATGTCATTAGAGAGGCCAAGGTAACAGTGTTGATCGGCACCTCCGGCCAGCACGGTTGCTTTACGCGCGAAATCGTGGCCGCCATGCAGGCCAATAGCGCACGTCCGGTGATCCTGCCGCTCAGCAACCCCACCGCCATGAGCGAGGCCGTGCCCAAGGATCTCTACGAGTGGACAAACGGCCAAGCGCTGGTTGCCACCGGCAGTCCCTTTGCCCCTGTTCTCCATCAAGGGAAGCACATCCGCATTGGCCAATGCAACAACGTCTTTGTCTTTCCTGGGGTGGGGTTGGGGGTATTGGCCTCCGGCGCCAAGGAGGTCCTGCCCGCCTTTTTCACCGCTGCGGCCAAGACCGTGTCGGAACAGGTTTCAGAGAGCGACCTCAAGAATGGCATCCTGTTCCCGGCGATTGAGAAATTAAATGAGGTAAGCTTGCAGGTGGCCTTCGCCGTTGGCGAGACCGCAATCAAGAAGGGGGTAAGTGGGCCTTGCGTCTTCAGCACCTTCCAACACCGTAATGACTACAACCGGCTGCGGGAGTTGATCACCAAGATGCGTTGGCGACCAGTCTACCTACCGCTTATCCCCATGTAAGGGAGAGAGGTCAAGCACCTGCTCAAGGTCCTTAAGCCGTCCATTTTCGAACAATACCCCTTCCTCCGCCAGCAGCGCCAGTTTCTTGAGCACCAGCTCACCCTCCCGAGCCCCGGCAAAACCGCCTATGGTGTAATCGCTCTTGATGACTCGGTGGCAGGGCACTGCCGGGGCAAAGGGATTTCGCTTCAGTGCCTGCCCCACTGCCTGATAGCTACGGCAGCCAACAGCCCGGGCCAAGCCCTGATAGGTCATCACCCTCCCTTTCGGAATTTGGGACACAACCTGATAAACATGGCGCTGAAAGGGGGTGACTCCTTGCTCCATCAGCGCCATGGTCTGATGCTCATCATCCATTTTTCTCACAGGGTGACTTCTCGTCACTGCCGTTTCTCTCGATATTGTCCTTAATCGTCGTCATGATCTCTACCCCCATCTGCAAATGGTTGGCTGTAAATTTGCAGAAAATCTCCTTGGCACTGTCCTTACTCTTGATCCCCCCCTTGCGCAACGGTAGGTCCGAGACCAACATAATGGCCCCGGTCGGGACATTTAGGGCATAGCCCACGGAGAACAGGGTGGCGATCTCCATGTCTATGGCCAAGATCCGGTGTTTGAGGATATAATCAATGAACTCCTGATCAAACTCCCACATCCGGTAATCCGTGGTCAACAGAATACCGTTTTTCGGCTTCTTCCCAGTTCTCTCGGCAATGACCTCTTCACATATCCGGTTAATCCAAAAACCCGGTTGCGCGGGTACATCCTTGGGCAGGTAGTGCTGACTCGTCCCTTCATCCCGAATGCTGGCCGTGGGGATGATCATATCACCCACCTCCAAATAATCGGCAATGCCACCACACATCCCCAGCATGATGACACACTCCAGTTTATCCAAAAACGAGAGACAGTGCATGATGATGCCTGATGACGGTGACCCCACCCCGTAATTGATGATCGAAATCCCGGAGTGCGGATCATGGACCACATCCCAATATCCCGACTTGATGGGGGCGCCGGTCTTCTCGGAAAAATCTTGTACATAGCGGGGAAAGTTGCACAACAGGATATACGGACCAAACTCTTCCACAGATGAACCGGTATAGCGCTCCAGAGTATTTCTGGCGTAGCTGTCAGGACGAAGTGATGTTGAAGTCATGGCTGCACAGGATAAGGCAAAATTATGATATTGAGGGAGTCACAAAGAGGAGGTCAATTAGCAGGCTTTCACTGAGCAAGCTCATCTTCTATAAAGCCGTTGGAGTATATCTCATCTCCTCGTTGAATGACACAGAGAAAATGCATCTCCGCGAAACCGCATTGACCTCACTACGATTATGCATTATTTATGTGCCAATGAAACTTGATGGTCCATTCAAAAATAAACTTACCATTCTTGTAGTGGTCTCTGCGTTGCTGCTCGTTACCTACCTCATCACTGTCCGATCCGCCAGCACGTGACGACTCCCATCAGCAGTTCCCCAGTCTGGGGAGCACAACACCAAGCAGAGCACCACTCGCCCCTAACCATTGTCCACACTCTTTAAAAGGAACCCACGATGCCCTCTGATGCCTGTCTCAAATATGCCGAAGAAGAACATTTCTGCCCCCATTGCCATACCCGTTTGAGTTGTTGCACCACTCCTCCCTTTCATGTTGGCGATGGATTGGGCTGGGGTAGTGATGTCTTTTTTATCTGTCTGAACGACGACTGCCTGCTCTTCCAAAATGGCTGGAAGCATGTTGAAGAGCAATACGGGCAAAGGGCCTCTTTTCGCTACATGATGCTGCCCGGCGAAAAAGAGGGGGGGCCGATGATGGTCGGCAGCCAAACCGCCTTTACCGGATGCGCCCTCGACACCGAAGCCGTAAAGGCCAAGAGCAGCAGATACCAGCAGGAACAAGCAGCGATCGAGCAGCTGAAGACCTGCGTGGCAGAGAAAAATCTTGATCCGGTTCTCTTTCTCATCACCGATGAAGAAGCTAACTTGGAAAGCCGCCATAAGGCATGTGAGCTCCTGACTGAGCTGTGCGATATCCGATGCATTGATCCAATCCGCAATCACACCTTCCGGCATACTGAAATCGGCCAATTGGCGAATATTGCCATAGCAACAATCCTCAAAAATACCTTCCAACGGGAGTGCCCACACTGCTCTGAAATCATCAAGGCCCAGGCCCAAAGCTGCAAGCATTGCGGCAAGTAATTTTTGATAACCAACTCGTAAATATCCTTGCCAACTCTAGGATGATACTGTATATTCTCAAAAATTGATTGATGGAAGGTAGTCAATAATCATGGTGGGCGTAGCTCAGTTGGTTAGAGCGTCGGGTTGTGGTCCCGAAGGTCGTCGGTTCGATCCCGACCGTTCACCCCATAAAAATTATAAGGGTTACAGGTATATTGCTTGTAACCCTTTTTTTATTTTTAATGTACGATCTGTTGCACCCATTGTGCAAACAGACCATCACTCTCCAACGCACACACCTTCACGCTTACGCCTGTCGGATATACGTCGCAGCGTTCCGTGCAAGTACTGGGCTTTGACGATATTTGCCGCCTTACCCCGCTACGCCGCCTCATCCGCTTCCTGTTCGTCAGGCCAGCGCTTTGCCTTCGGCTTCCTCCAGATTCGCA
>CAYSFY010000178.1:8356-9410 GCA_964430285.1 uncultured Desulfobulbia bacterium | reverse complement strand
GGACATCCTCTACCGGGGCAAATCCATTGCCGACGTGCTCACCATGAACGTGGAGGAGGCCCTGGAGTTCTTCAAGGCCATCCCGCCCATCAAGACGCGTTTGCAGACCCTGTTCGACGTCGGTCTCTCCTATGTGGCCCTGGGCCAGTCCTCGGTCACCCTCTCCGGCGGCGAGGCCCAACGCATCAAGCTCTCCCGGGAACTCTCCAAGCGTGGCACCGGCCGCACCCTCTATATATTAGACGAGCCCACCACCGGCCTCCACCCCGCCGACATCCAGCACCTGCTGGATGTCCTCCGCCGCCTGGTGGAGAGCGGCAACACCATCGTGGTCATCGAGCACAACCTGGACGTGATCAAGATCGCCGATCACCTGATCGATCTCGGCCCTGAAGGGGGCGACGGCGGCGGCCGGATCATCGTTGCCGGCACCCCGGAGGCGGTGGCCGCCTGCCCCGACTCCGCCACCGGGCGCTTTTTAAAGCAGGTGTTGAGTCAGGATCGGTGATGACCGGACCTGGTCGGCTATGCCCCAAGAAAAAAATATTTGACACTACACCTATTCTATGATAATACTTAAACTAAGATTGAAACAGTTCAAACTACTGAGGTAGAATCATGGACGCATTGGCAAAGCTTCAAGACGAGAAAAATAGAATATTGTCGATAATTTCAAAGGCTGCAAATGAAGGCGAAACCGACCGGGTATTGCTTGAAAGTGAAAAATTAGAAAGAATTAAGAATCTGATTAATCGCCATTCCCAGATTGTCATAGACATAGAAAAACTCATAGGCGAAAAATCTACCTCGACAATACAGGTCAACACTACTAAGCCTGTTGTACCAGGGAAAGTTAATGAAGGCCGTGCGTCACAGCTTGCAACGTCCAAAGCGCTTGGCAATGAGATACGCGCGGAATTTCTAAGAAAAATTGAAGGGGAAGGTGTCCAGCTTCAACTGGTAAAAGGAAAAACCATTTATCTCACAAAGACAGGAAAGCGTGTTGGCATTGCGGTGGCTACCGAGCGTCAACCCAACAGATGGTTTCTAGGAC
>CAYSFY010000178.1:1115-8346 GCA_964430285.1 uncultured Desulfobulbia bacterium | reverse complement strand
TGCCCGTAAGCGGTTTTGATCATGCTGTGCTTTTATGCCAGCGTGAAAATGGTGCAACAATCGAGGTTCTTCTTCCAGAAAAATTTTTCATGGAATATGGACAAGTCATGAGTCAATCCAAAGGGCAACTCAAATTTAATATCGTTAATAGAGGTAGCGGGCTACTTGTGCTGGTGCCAGGTACAGACGGAATAGGCGGGACGTCCTTCGCAAGTGACTATACTTTTCTGCTGTAGGCGTCATGGCGACAACGACAACTTATTCATAAGTGTAGCCTTTCTTGGAAACTTGCAAAACAACTTGGCATAACAATAAAATTCCAGTCGTCCGCGTTGAGTTGCTTTCTTCGAGCTTAGTTCGTCGGCTGAATTTTGGAGTCAGATTACGAGACCCAGAAGAATCCATCTCAAGCGAGACCAGGTCCGATCACGATCGGACATCGCGGGGATAAGTGGCCAGGCGATGGCGTTACGAAGGAACTGAAGTTGATGAAGGGATGGAGAAGCCCAAATGGCGGCACCGGGAATGGACGAAGAGACTCGGCATGACCAATAACGGTATGCCATTCAGCGACTATAGCGACTATATTGTTTTTGTGGACGAGAGCGGCGACCATAGCCTCACCTCCATTGACCCGCAGTACCCGATTTTCTGTCTCTCCTTCTGCCTCTTCCGCCAAGCAGTCTATGCCGGGGATGTCACCCGAGCCGTCCGCCAGTTGAAGTTCAAGACCTTTGGCCATGATCTGGTCATCTTGCACGAACATGACATCCGCAAAAAGAAAGGGGCCTTTGCCATGATGGACAAAACGGCAAGAGAGACCTTCATGGCGGAACTGGGCGCCATCATTGAGGCGGCGGAATTCACCCTGTTCTGCGTGGTGATTGACAAACAACAGCTGACTTCTCGGTATGTCAAACCCGTGCACCCCTACCACCTCTCCCTGGAGTTTGGGCTGGAAAGGCTGTACCGCTTCCTCCGGGACAACAGGCAGGAGGAGAGGTTGACCCATGTGATTTGCGAAAGCCGGGGCAAAAAAGAAGATGATGAACTGGAACTGGAGTTTCGCCGCATTCAGGCGGGCGACAACTTCTTCAGGAAACCGTTGCCCTTTGCCATCCGGATCGTGGATA
This sequence comes from uncultured Desulfobulbia bacterium, assembly GCA_964430285.1. Taxonomy (GTDB): domain Bacteria; phylum Desulfobacterota; class Desulfobulbia; order Desulfobulbales; family VMSU01; genus VMSU01. The sequence goes on along the minus strand of CAYSFY010000178.1, from coordinate 7,213 downwards.
AAAAGACCAATTCCGAAGGGCTACAGTTCGCCGACCTAACGGCCCGTCCCATGGGGGTATCGGTGTTGCATCCCAGCCAAGCGAACCGGGCGCGAACCATTTTAGAGAAGAAGTTGTATCGAGATAAGACAGGAAGGGGTGATGAATTTGGGCTAAAGGTGTTCCCCTGAAAAAGCGAAAGGTCCCTGGGGAGTCCCAGAGACCAGCCGCCGACCGGGTAGTCCCAATCCATTTATGTCTTAATTGTTAATCAGCCGACAAAATATTGTCAAGGACATTGTAGCGGCAGCAAAGACCGCATTGCGGCCCTTAGTCACCCATTCGCGTTTTCCAAGGCCTCCCTCCCCCGCCCCTTTTTCGCCTAGCCGCCAGGCCCCTCGCTTATTGGGTTGAAAAACAGCGCCCCCCCCCTGTATAGTAACCGTATCAGGCAGAGCGCCGTACCGGCCGCAATCTCCACTCCGTAGGACTCAGCCTCTCCATCAACCTGGCCCCGTCATGCTCAGCATCCACTCCATCCGTTTCAAATTCATGGCCTCCATTCTGGTGATCCTCTCCCTCTCCATCGGCACCGTGCTCTTTGGCATCTGGAGATATGAACGCCAGCAACTCATGCGCATGGCACACAATGAGGCCATGCAGGCCGGCCGCACCATCGAGAAGGCCCTGCGCTCGTCCATGCTGCAAAATGATCGCCAGGCCCTCCAGGCCGCCATCACCGACATCAGCGAGATCGTTGACCCGCCACCCCGGATCAGCGTGGTGGCGCCCAGCGGGCTGGTGGCCTATTCCAGCCAGCGGCAGCTGATCGGCACCATCATCGACCGCAACCAGGACCCCAGCTGCATGGTCTGCCACCGGGACAAGAGCAGGCACCCCGAGAACAACGCCATCATGGTGGACTCGGCGAGCGGCCCCCTGCTGCGCAATGTCATCAAGATCGTCAACCGGCCGGAGTGCCATTCGTGCCATGACCCAAGGCAGGTCAACCTGGGGATCCTCCTCTATGACACCTCGTTCACCGGCTTCTACGACATGCTGCGCACCGTGGCCCTGCGCACCGTGCTCAGCGGGCTGGTCACCTTTGTGATCGTCTGCCTGGTCATCTTGACCTTGCTGAACAGGCTGATCAACACCCCCATCCAGGCCTTGATGAACGGCTTCGCCAATGTCAGCGCCGGCCGCTTCGACCACTGGGTGGAGATCGACAGCAACGACGAGTTCGGTGAGATGGCCGACACCTTCAATGTCATGAGCCGCGCCATCAAGCGCTACATCGCCCAAGTCAAGACCAAGAACGACGAGATCCAGACCCTCTACAACATCGTCCAGGAGATGAGTCGCTCCATCGAGTGGCGCGAGATCAAGAAGATCATCATCACCCTGGTGTGCACCATCTTCCAGACCAAGGAGGCCATCCTGGTGGTGGGCGAGGACGGCAAGAGCGACAGCTTTGAGGTCCTATGGCAGAACCGCGACCACGACCGGCTCTCCCATGCCCGCTACCACTTGGACACCCCCACCTTCCCGTCGCCGCTCCTCACCCGGCAAGAGCTCATCCACGGTCTTGACGAGGGACAGGTCGCCCCCCTCTTCCTTGACAACCAGAGCCGGGTGATCCTGCCGCTGTTGTTCAACAACCGCAAGCTCGGGGTCGTCTCCCTGGTCAACGGCGGCAACCGTAAATTCAGCGATCCCCAGATCAAGCTGATGCCCGCCCTGTGCAGCCACATCGCCATCGCCCTGGCCAATGCCAGGCTCTACCACATGGCGATCACCGACGGCCTCACCCGGCTGTTCACCAAGCGCTACCTGTGCGAGACCATCAGCAGCATGATCAGCGCCAGTGAGGGCAGCGACGATAGTTTCGGCATCCTGATCATGGACATCGACCACTTCAAGGAGGTCAACGACACCTACGGCCACCCGGTGGGCGACGAAGTCCTCAGACAGCTCTCCGGGGTAATCCGGGAGCATATCCGCTATGGCGATATCCCCTGCCGCTACGGGGGCGAGGAGTTCGTGGTGATCATGCCGCGCTTGAAAAAGGAGACCCAGCCCGCCCTCGATATCGGCGAACGGTTGCGCCGGGCCGTGGAGGCCCATGCCTTCATCTGCCGGGAGGATCTACGGATCAAGAAGACGATCAGCGTGGGCATTGCCTGCTACCCCGACCACGGGCAGACCATGGAAGAGCTGATCGAGGCCGCTGACCGGGCCCTCTACCTGGTCAAGGCGGAGGGCCGCAACCAGGTGCGCCTGGCCGCGGGCTGAAGAGGGAACATTCACCCCTGAAGGGAGTGCCATGCCCACCTATATCCTGCCGCCGCGGCAGACCCTAAGCCGCGACCCCACCCTGTTCCCGTTGCTCACGGACGGCACACGAGAGGTGCACCTGGAGCACGCGACCCACTACCCCCTGACCATTGCCTTGGCCGAGGGCGAGCGGGCGCCGCTCTTGGTCGGCGGCGTAGCCACCCGCCAGGAGCTCGACAGCATCGCCGCCGGCTGTGCCGCTGCCATGCTCAGCCGCCATGCCGGCAAGAGGCTCCTGCTCGTGGAGCTGCTGGAGGGGGCCTCCTTTTTCTGTAGTCAGCTGGTGGCCTGCCTGGAAGCGGAGAAGGGGGCCGCCTGCTGCACCCTCACTTACGCCGCCCTCAAGATCAGCAGCTACCAGGACGGCAGCAGGGCCACCAGCCATCAGGTTGGCCGGCCGCTCCATGATCGCCTAGGCCGGCCGCTCCTGGACCTCGCCCCCTTCGACACCATCTGCGTGGTGGACGACCTGATCGACGCCGGCGCCACCTTTGCCTGGCTGGTGACGGAGTATCTGCCTGCCTTTAGCCCCGCCAACGTCGAGGGGTATTTCATGCTGGACAAGGAGCGGCCGCGCAAGCCCCGGATTGCCGAGCTCCTGGAGCGCTGCCAGCCGGTGATCGGCAAGCTGGTCCCTGACCAGTGGCTGGTGGGCTACGGGCCAGACATCACCATCCAGGGCGGGCCGGCGAACGGCCCCCTGCACCTCTTCCGGGGGGAGCTGCCCGGCGGGGTCTATGCCTTTAACCACGCCATCGAACGCCAGCTGACCACGGCCTACCAGCGCCAGCCCCGACGGGTCCTGGCGCAGCTGGCCCCCTATATCAGCGCCCGCTAGGGAGACCCCATGGAGATCTCAGGCAATATCATCGACCTCTTTACCAAGGAGATCCATCCCGGCACCATCACGGTCCGCGACGGCAGGATTGCCGCCATCCACCGGCAGAGCGGCCCGTGTGCCCATTACATCCTCCCCGGCTTCATCGACGCCCATATCCATATCGAAAGTAGCCTGCTCACCCCGTCGGCGTTTGCCGGCCTGGCCCTGCCCCACGGCACGGTGGCCACCCTCTCCGACCCCCATGAGATCGCCAATGTCGCCGGGGTCGCCGGGGTCGATTTCATGCTGGCCAACGCCGCGTCCACCCCCCTCAAGTTCCACTTCGGCGCCCCCTCCTGCGTGCCGGCCACCCCCTTCGAAACGGCCGGCGCCGCGCTGGGCCCGGCGGAGGTGCGGGGGCTGCTGGCCCGGGACACCATCTTTTTTCTAAGCGAGGTGATGAACTATCCCGGCGTGCTCGCCGGCGAGGAGGAGGTGATGGCCAAGATCCGGGCCGCCCACGCCCTGGGCAAGCCCGTTGACGGCCATGCCCCGGGGCTCGGGGGGGCGGGGCTGGACGCCTATATCCGGGCCGGGATCAGCACCGACCATGAGTGCGTGACCTTGGAGGAGGCCAGGGAGAAGGCCGCCAAGGGGATGCACATCCTGTTGCGCCAGGGGTCGGCGGCCAGGAACTTCGACGCCCTGCTCCCCTTGCTGGCGGAGCGCCCGGACCAGTGCATGTTCTGTAGTGACGACCTCTATGCCGATGAACTGGCAACGGGCCACATCGACGCCCTGGTCCGTAGGGCACTGGCCCAGGGCGCGGAGCTGATGGCGGTGCTGCGGGCGGCGTGCCTGGCGCCGGTGCTCCATTACCGCCTGCCGGTGGGGGTGTTGCGGAAAGGCGACCCCGCCGATTTCATCGTGGTCGATGACCTAACACGGATGCGGGTCCTTTCGACTTACATCAACGGCCGCCTGGTGGCCCACGAGGGGCACTGCCTGCTGCCGCCAACACCCGTGCGGCACTCCCTGCCCCGCATGCGGGCCACACCCAGGACCCCGGAGCAGTTCGCCGTCCCCTGCCAGCCAGGGGCGCTCAAGGTGATTGAGGCCATTGACGGACAGCTGGTCACCGGCAGCAAGCGCGTGGCCCCGCTCTGCCGCGACGGCAAAGTGGTCGCCGACCCTAAGCGGGATATCCTCAAATGCGTGGTGGTCAGCCGCTACCAGGACCAGCCGCCAGCCGTGGGCTTCATCACCGGCTTTGGCCTCCAGGCAGGGGCCATGGCCTCCTCGGTGGGCCATGACTCCCACAACATCCTGGCGGTGGGGGTCTCCGACCAGGCGCTCTGCCAGGCCATCAACCTGGTCATTAGCCACGGGGGCGGTCTGGCCGCGCTCTCCGGCACGGATGAATTCTGCCTCCCCCTGGCCGTGGCCGGGCTGATGAGCATGGAGGATGGCGCTCACGTGGCCCGGGCCTTCACCCGCTTGCACCGGCTGGTGAAGGAGATGGGCTGCCCGCTGCACGCGCCGTTCATGACCCTCTCCTTCATGGCCCTGCTGGTGATCCCGGAACTTAAGCTCAGCGACCAGGGCCTCTTTGACAGCAGCCGCATGGAGTTCACCCCCCTCTTTGACGGTTTCGCAAAAACCGCTCCACCGCCGCTGGCACGCCCAGTAACACATTGAAATTACATGGGCAGATGGTCAACTTTACGACTTTTTGCGCGTCCATCCTCTTTGCCTAAAACCGGCCCGCCACCCCTGGCCCAGGGCTCCTGCCCGCTTACCCGCCCCCAACTGAAAACACCTGGCCCCGAGGACCCTGATTGACTTTGACCCGGGCGGTTGCTAAGCTCTTGCCATGGGCACTCATCGTTCAGATCAACAGATCCAGCTCCTCCTCCTTGCAGATTGGGGCGAGCGGATCAGGGCATTGGCTTACCCCGCCGATCCGCGGGATAAACGCATCGCCACGGTCAAGGGGACGGCCCCCCACTACTTCCGCGCGCTGTTGGCCTCGGTCCGGCCGGACGCGGTCAATCCGCTCCCAGAGGAGACCTGTCATGCCCTGCCCTAGACGCCCCACCCCCCTCTCCCCGCTTGGCCGATGCTTGCTGGCCGGGGCACTTATCCTCCTGGTGGCCACCGCCGGCTGCCGACAGAAGCCCGAGACCGACAAACAGCAGGCGGTGACCGGCCAAGGGCAGAGCGTGACCATCTGCCATGGCAGCGTCACCGATATCCTCCCCCGCATTGCCATGGAACAGGGCTATTTTGCCGCCGAGGGGGTGACCGTGACCGTGAAGGACATGAGCGACGGCAAACTGAGCTTTGAAGCCATGCTGGCCGGGGAGTGTACCTTTGCCATCAACGGGGAGCCACCCATCGCCCTGCGGGACCCGCAACACGCCAACTTTGCCATCCTGGCCACGGTGATGTCCGATGACGATGCCGCCAAGATCATCATGCGCCGCGATCATGGCATCAAGGGCCCCATGGACCTCAAGGGCAAGCGCATCGCGGTTAAACAGGGGATCATCGGTCATCTCTTTCTCGACCTGTTCATGATGAAGCATGGTCTTAGGCAAGAGGAGGTCACCCTGGTCCCCATGGAGCCCGCTGCCTTCCAGGGGGCCCTGACCAAGGGCGAGATCGACGGCTTTGCCATGACCAACAAGCTGGTCCGCGCCGCAGCCAAGGGCCTCGGGGATCAGGCCGTGGTCTTTGCCGAGCCCGGACTGAATATCATCCATGGCATCCTGACCACCCGCACCGACCTCCCCCACAGCCTCCAGGCCGCGCCGCCGGTGTTGCGCGCCCTGATCCGGGCCGAACGTTTTGCCAAAAGCGAACCCGCGGCCGCCAAGGCCCTGTTGGCCAAGGCCTACAACTTCTCCGCCGAGGAGCTTGACGATATCTGGGCGCGGACCACCATTGAGGTCGCCCTGGC
>CAYSFY010000178.1:0-1105 GCA_964430285.1 uncultured Desulfobulbia bacterium | reverse complement strand
GTCATCAAGCCGGAAGCCGTATCGGTGGTAAGCCCGTGAGTGCTGGTCGCCGTTCACCGCAAGTACGGGTCATCACTCTGGCAACCATGAGGGATTCCCGGTGAAGATCCGCTCCAAACTGATCATGATTGCCACCCTGCCGGTGGCCCTGCTGCTGGTCCTGGCCTATTTCTTTCTGACCGCGACCAAGGAGGTGGATCGCGTCACCAACAAGGCCATCGTGGCCGACGAGATCCGCGCCCGCATCGCCGAGTTGTCGGTGCTGACCTATGAGCACCACATCTACTCCGAGGAACGCGCCCATACCCAATGGCTGGAGAAGTATGCCGCCCTGGGCAAGCAACTGGAGGAACAGGGAACGCTCTTCGCTACGGCCAGCGAACAAGAGATTGTCGAGCGGCTGCAACGGACCGCCCGCAATATCGGCTACCTGTTCGAACAGTACGGCACCCATGGCGGTGGTGGCCCCTCGGCAGGGCCGGCCGCGGAGGACAAGGGGTTTCGCAATCGGATCACCGCCCGCCTCCTCCAGGAACTGGCCGTGGCCGCGCCGGCGGCCACCAAGCTCCATGACCGCAACCACGACCGGGCCATCCTCCTCTCCCAGCAGATCGATGCAGCAAGCGTCTTGGTGGTGGGGATCACGGCGGTGGTGCTGCTGGCCATCTCCTTTCTGGTCATCCGCGCCTTTTCCGTGCCGGTGCGCGCCTTAGGTGACGCCTTTGCCCGGGTCAGCGGTGGTGACCTCGGCTGTCGGATCAACAGCGAGGCCCACGACGAACTGGGTGCCCTCTCCCGCTCCTTTGACGCCATGGCCCACAGGCTTGAGGAGAGCGCGAACTCGCTCAGGGTGATGAACCTTGAACTGGAGCAGCGGATCGCGGCCCGGACCCGCGAACTCTCCGCCACCAATGAAGAGTTGACCCGCACCATCCAGATCCGCCAGGAAGCGGAGCAGCACCTCAAGGTGAACGAAGAGCGCTTGGCAGCCCTCCTGGAACTCAGCCAGATGCGGTTCGCCTCCGAGGCAGAACTGCTGACCTACAGCTTGGAGGAGGCGGTCCGGCTCACCTCAAGTCAGGTCGGCTATCTGCACTTCTTCGAC
>CAYSFY010000177.1:0-9422 GCA_964430285.1 uncultured Desulfobulbia bacterium | reverse complement strand
CCACCGGCAGGGGAGCCCAAACAACGGTTGACCACCACCCCTGCCTGTGCTCGGAAGGAGTGGCGCCCCCCCGGATACGCGTGCTTATCGTTGACGACGACCTCACCCTGCGCGAGATGACCGCGCTATTCCTGGATGGCAAGGGCTATGCCTGCGCCGCCGTGGGCAACGCCACGGAGGCAGTCCGTTGCCTGGAAAACGAGACCTTTGATCTGGTCATTACCGATCTGCACATGCCGGGCATGGATGGCATGGCCCTGCTTGAATGGGTCAAGCAGCATGGCTCATGCACCAAGGTCATGATGATCACCGGCGACCCCGATCCCCGAGCGAAAGGTCTTGCCCACCAACACGGGGTTGTCAAGTACGTGGTCAAACCTTTTGTCATGCAAGAATTTCTTCGCGCCATCAAGGCCTGCCTGCGGGCCCCAGCCCAGCCCTGCGTGCCTTGGCCCGCCCATGGGGGGTAACTCCTCCCGCCCCTGATGCCGGCGCCCCTGCCGCGGGCAGTACCTTTGGTTATCGGCGATGGCCCCAAGCGCTTCACGGTCGGTGACCGGAGGGGAGGCGTGGTGCCGGGAGGTCGTCACCAGGCCGGGGCCATCACCGGCCCGCACTTCTATTATGGTAACCCGCCGGCCTCTAGCCACAAATAGGGTATAGACCCTATTCGTTTTCCCACAATTTGCCTTTAGCATGAAGAACATGGGGCAAGAGGTGGCGTCCCAGATAGTTCCCTACTGGGGAAAGATGGCCCGGGCCGACCCCTTGAGGGGAGTCAGGCAATCGCTTCCGCCATTCTCCCCTTGCTCCACGGCCCCTGATGCCGTTTTGGTTTAGGAGCGGGCGGAAGTTGTTTTGTGGCAGCGGCTCAGCGAACAGAGGAGAAGAACATGCCAAAAAAGACCGTTTTGATCGTGGGCCTGCTGGCCATGAGCTGGGCAGTGGCCGTTGCCCCAACCATGGCCGCGACACCGGCGGAGATGGGGCAGACCCACTTCACCACCCAGGGGTTTGCCGGCGGCAGCAAGGCCTGTAGTGACTGTCACCCCAACGGTCGCGGCTTGGAGCAGGCGGGGAGCAAGAGCGAGTTTGCCGTCATGGGCAAGGAGCACCAAGGCCTGGAAGAGGTGGTGAATATGTGCATCACCCAGGCGATCCATGGCCAAGCGATTGCCACGGACTCCAAGGAGATGCGGGAGTTGGTGAGTTACATCCGCTCCCTGGGCGCAAAAGCGGGGGTCGGCGCGGCCAAGTAGGGCGTCCCGCGTCTCGGGCATGGGACCCGGGGCGAGTCGCCACTTTTTCCCGGAAAAGGGAGGGAGCGGCGTCTCCGCCCTGATCAACGGGCAAAGGTATTGCCCCGGCGGTGGCATAGGTGAGGGAGGAGCTAGGGTGGACTACACAATCCAAGTAGGAGGCGAGGCCGGGCAGGGGTTGCTGAGCATAGGCAGCGCCTTGGCCAGGATCCTGACCCGCCACGGGTTTGATGTCTTCACCCACCAGGACTACATGTCCCGGATTCGGGGGGGGCACAATTTTTACCAGATTCGTTTTGCCGACGCTCCTGTCGCCGCCTCCCGGCAGGGGGTGGATCTCCTGGTCGCCTTGGACCTGGAGACCATCGCCTTGCACCGGCCAGAGCTGAATGCCGGCGGCCGCATCGTCTACGATGGCGCCGCCCTGGGCCAACGATTTGAAGGTCCCGAGTTTATGGACATCCCCTGCGCGGGGATCGTCGAGGCGCATGGGGCTGACCCGATCATGGTCAACTCGGTGGCGGTGGGCGCGGTCCTGGGGCTCTTTGGCCTGGAGGTCGAGCCCTATGCCCGCATCCTGCGGGAGACCATGGGCAAAAAAGGCGAAGGGGTGGTGGCCACCAACCTTGACCTGGCCCAGGCCGGCCGGGAGTATGTCGGCAACCATTATGCCGATGGCGCACCCCTGACCGTGGCCCAGCCGACGGGCCAGGGGCGGCTGTTGATCACCGGCAATCAGGCCATCGGCCTGGGGGCGCTGGTGAGTGGTTGCAAGTTCTTTGCCGCCTATCCCATGAGCCCGGCCACCTCCATCATGGTCTACCTGGCGAGTCAGGCACTTGAGCATGACCTGGTGGTGGAGCAGGCGGAAGACGAGATCGCGGCCATCAACCTGGCATTGGGGGCCTCCTACGGCGGGGTCAGGGCCATGACCGCCACCTCGGGCGGCGGCTTTGCCCTGATGACCGAAGGGATCTCCCTGGCCGGCATCACCGAACTGCCGGTGGTGATCGCCGAGGTGCAGCGGCCCGGTCCGGCCACCGGGCTGCCCACCCGCACCGAGCAGGGCGACCTCATGTTCGTCATCCATGGCGGCCACGGCGAGTTCCCCCGGGTGGTGATGACCCCGGGGAGTCCGGAGCAGGCCATGCGGCTTACCAACAAGGCCTTCCACCTGGCGGAGAAGTACCAGATCCCGGCCATCATCCTCTCCGACCAGTACCTGGCGGACTCGGAGTGGAGCTACCCCACCCTGGATATGGAAGGCCTGCTGCAAGAGGATTTCCGCCTGCGCGACCCGGAGCTCTTGCAGTCCATGGCCTCCTACCAGCGCTATGCCCCGAGCGCCGATGGGGTCTCCCCCTTGGCGGTGCCGGGCCGCTCCACCCACTTGGTGGCGGTGGACAGCGACGAGCACGACGCGGACGGCCACATCATCGAGGACGCGGCCACCCGGATCGCCATGGTGGAGAAGCGCTGGCACCGCAAGATCGAGCGCCTGCGCCGGGAGATCGCCCCGCCCGCCTATTTCGGGGAGCGCGAGGCCCGGGTCATCGTGGTGGGTTACGGCTCCACCCTGGGGGTGCTGCAAGAGGTCCAGGCCCGCCTGGCCGAACACCAGCGGCTGGGGGTCCTCCATTTTTCCGAGGTGTGGCCCTTCCCCCTGGTGGAGCCATTCGACTATCTGGCCCTGCTCACCCAGGCGGCGTTGACCATCTGCGTGGAGAACAGCGCCGGCGGTCAATTCGCCAAACTGATGCGCATGGAGACCGGCTTCGAGTTCGGCGCGTGCATCCACAAGTATGACGGCAGGCCGTTTCTGGTTGAACCATTGCTTGGAGCAATCAATGAGCACCTTCAAGGACTTTAAGGGACAGAGGCCGGCCTGGTGCCCGGGGTGCGGCAATTTTGCCATCTTGAGCACCTTGAAGAAGGCCCTGGTGGAAATGGATCTTGCGCCCCACCAGCTGGCCCTGGTCTCCGGCATTGGCCAAGGGGCCAAACTCCCCCACTACCTGCCCTGCAACCTGTTCAACGGCTTGCACGGCCGCTCACTGCCGGTGGCCACCGGGCTGAAGCTCGCCAACCACGAGCTGGTGGTCGTGGCGGTGGCCGGTGATGGCGACTGCTACGGCGAAGGGGGCAACCACCTGCTGCACGCCATGCGCCGCAACGTCAACATCACCCTGTTTGTCCACAACAATCAGGTCTACGCCTTGACCAAGGGCCAGGCCTCGCCCACCACCATGAGCGGCCTGGTCACCAAGACCCAGCCCTTTGGCAACCCCTCCGAGCCGTTGAACCCCCTGGCCATGGCCATCGCCCTGGACTGTAGTTTCGTGGCCCGGGCCTTTGCCGGGGCCTCGGGGCTACCGTTTCTCCAGGAGATCATGAAAGAGGCCATCAACCACCCGGGGTTCGCCATGGTGGATATCCTGCAAAACTGCGTCTCTTTCAACAAGATCAATACCTTCCACTGGTACAAGGATCGGGTCTACCGCTTGGAGGAAGGGTACGACCCCACGGATCGGGTCGAGGCCTTTCGCCGCTCCCTGGAGTGGGGGGAGCGTATCCCCACCGGCATCTTTTACCGCAACGTACGACCGACTATGGAACACCACCTGCCGCCGCTGCGGGAGACTCCTCTCTCCCACCAGGCGCTCTTTCCCCCGGCGGCTAGGCAGGTGGTGAGCCATTTTTATTGACCATAAAGCACGAGGTGAACGGTATGACCCACGACCAAGTTTTGACCATTGCCTGCCCGGAAGTCTCGGTCGTCCATGATGACCAGGATGCCGGGCTTACGATCACGGTGGAGCTGCCGGGCGTGAGCAAGGAGCACATCGACTTGACCCTGTCCAAGACCGGATTTTGCGTGGAGGCCAGCCGTGCGGATCTGCGCTACCAGGGGTGCTTCCAGTTTGCCCATGAGTGCGATAGCGAGGGGGCCAAGGCAAAGTTTGCAAATGGCTTGCTCACCATCGCGGTCCCCTTTGCGGAGCCGTTGTGCGGCAAGAAGATCGTCATTGAGTAGAGGTCCGTGGGGCAGCCATGCCCACGGTTCGGGATTAAGCCGTTGTCACGGGATAACTTGCTCACCTGCTGCATCCAAAACGGATTAAGGAGCCGTCCCGGAGGGGCGGAATTGTGCAAGTTATTGGGGCACGGCTGTTAACAGAGAAAGGAGACCAGAATGGAAAGACTCACCCATGCGTATCATGCCAAGCTCCAAGAGATGTGCGACTGCTTCATGGACACCGACTATTTGGCCGAGTTGCAGCGTCCTCTCGATGTCAACAGCGATGTCCTCGAAGAGGAGACCATGCGCTATTTTGCCCTGCTGATCCTGTACACGGTGACCATCAAGGCCAAGCAGCTGACGGTGAAGCGCGAGCCCGGGGTGGTGAAGGTCACCGTTGACACCGGGGAGGAGAAACAGGCCCTGCCGCCGCCCCCCGAGGCCATCGCCACCACCATCATGGCCATGGTCCGCGCCATGACCCATATCGAGGATGACCACGGCGAAACGGTCTTCTCCCTGGGGCTGCGCAATACCCCGTTGGAACTGCGGGTGAAGGTCAAGAGGAGTGGGGATGCGGAGTCAGTGAAGCTCAAATTCCCGGAACTATAACAATTTAAGAGCGCAGGAGGGATGGTCATGAGCACCACCATACAATGGCAGAGCGATTTTCAGCAAGCCCGGCAACAGGCCAAGGCGGCACACAAACCCGTACTGCTGGACTTTTACAATCCGCAATGAATTGGTTGCCAACAGATGGATGCAGTTACGTATCCACAGACCAAGGTGATCGAATTCATCAAACAAAACGTTATCGCCGCGCGGCTCCTGGCTGACCAGCAGCCATGGGCCACGGATTACACGATCAAATGGACGCCGGCGCTGCTCATTGTGGATGCGGAGGGCAAGGAGCACTCCAGGACCGTGGGCTTTTTGAGCGCCGAGGAGCTAATCCCGGCGCTGCTCATGGGCATTGGCGCCTGGCACATGAACAGCGATGCCTTTACCGCGGCCATCGGCTGTTTTGACCGGGTGCTGGCCGAGGCCCCGGGCAGTGATGCCGCGCCCCAGGCCATCTTCGAGCGGGGGGTGGCCCTCTACAAAAGCACCCACAACCCGCAACCCCTCAAAGAGGCCTACAACCAGCTACAGGCGAGGTATCCCGAGAGTCAGTGGACGAAACGGGCCTACCCTTACCGGCTCATCGGCTAGCCCGATGGTCAGCGCAACTTAACAACCAGGAGAAAACCATGCCTACAATCGAATGTGGTGGCAAACAGATTGCCGTGGATGACAAAGGCTTTTTGGTCAATATGGCGGATTGGAGCGAGGGAGTTGCCCAGTGTATCGCCCAACAAGAGGAACTGAGCCCGTTAACCGTGGAGCAGATGACCATTATCAAATTTCTGCGCGAGTACTACAAGACCTTCACCTCCTTTCCCATCTTGAATTACGTGTGCAAAAACATCCATCAGCCACGGGAGTGCGTCAACGAGCAGTTCGTCAACCCCGAGAAGGCCTGGAAAATCGCCGGCCTGCCCATGTTGGACGGGGTCCATTTCGTCTCGTTGGACGGTGGCAAGCACTTCCTGATGGAGGAGTGCTGTTAGGGGCCGTTACGGATGAGTTCGTGGGAGCGTCGTCCACGGCGCGATTAAGTTTCAATCGCGCCGTGGACGACGCTCCTACCCCAAAAACTGCTGAGGATTGTTTATAGCCACATTGAAATTTTCATTATCTTCCCCCCCCCCATAATCACCCTCCGGCCCAGTTTTGTTGGGTTTCGTTCCTCCCCCCAACCTACGAGAGGCCCATTGCCGGCGTAAGTTAATGATATTGATCTTCCCCCCCCCATAATCAGTGAGTTGAGGAGAATGGCCCATGGTGATGCAAACAGAATATCGAAAAGTACTGGTCCCGGTGGATGGTTCCCCCTCCAGCTTTCATGCCCTCGAACAGGCCTTCCAATTCTCATCCAAGGATGAGGAGTGGATTACGGTGGCCTGTGTGTCCACCAGCTACCAGGGTGATCTCGACACCCTGACCGTCAAGGACACCATTGTGGCCCGGATGCGGCATGCCTGCGAGAAGAATCTGGCCAAGGCCCGGGAGATTGCCGTGGCCAAGGGGTACCTGATCAAGACGGTGCTGCTGGAAGAGGGCGATCCCTCCTCCAGGATTGTCGAACTTGCCGACGCCAACGACCACGAGATGATCATCATGGGGCGCCGTGGCCTGTCGCGGCTGGAGCGGGTCTTTGTCGGCAGCGTCACCAAGCGGGTTATCGGCCACAGTCATGGCGATGTGGTGGTGGTGCCGAACGACGTGGCGCTCGCCTGGAACAAGATCCTGGTCGCGACTGACGGCAGCGCTTGCAGCATGGCCGCCGTTCTGCGCGCGCTCCATTTTGCTTTAGCTTATGGTGGCGAGATCAGTGTGGTCTCGGTGGTGGATGTGCCGGCGGAGGCGTATGCCGAAATCCCGGACATGACCTCCGAGTTCTCCCGCGTGGCCATGAGCTACGCCGACGAGGCCGTGCAACTCTGCCAGGAGAAAGGGGTCCAGGCCACGCCCTATGTCATTGAAGGGACAACCCATGAGGTCATCCCCGAGCTGGCCCGTACCCTGGGCGCGCAGGTCATCTGCGTCGGCTCCCATGGCCGCACCGGCATGAGCCGCCTGCTGCTGGGGAGTGTCGCGGAGAAGATTATCGGCTTTGCCACCTGTCCGGTGCTGGTTGCCCGGCAGCTGGAGTCATAAGCAAAGAGGAGATCCATGAGGCGCAGGCATTACAACTCGTTGTTGGATGAGCCGCAAACCGGCGGGGTGCAACCCCTCTTTGCCCTGGGGCTCGGCCTCGCCTGCTGCGCCCTGTTGCTGCTGGTGGCGGCCGGGGGCGGGACGCGCTTGGGGGCGTGGTCATTCCGCACCGGCTTTACCCTCGTCAGGGTCGCTGCCTATGGCGGCATAGGGGCACTGCTGGTGACCTTGGTCGCCATCGGCGCGGCCCTCGGCCAGGGGGCACCGATCCGCAAGGCGTGGGTGCTGGTAGCCGGGGGCATGGCCCTCATCGCGGTGGCCCTGCCCCTCTCCTGGAAACGGGCCGCGGCCGAGCTGCCGCGCATTCATGACATCAGCACCGATCTGGACAACCCGCCCCGTTTTGTCGCCATCCTGCCCCTGCGCCTGAGTACCGACAACCCGGCGGATTACGGTGGCGAGGAGATCGCCGCCCAGCAGAGGCAGGCCTATGGGGATGTGAAGCCCCTGGTGCTGGACACCTCGGTCGATCAGGCCTTTGCCCTGGCCCTCAAGGCCGCCCAGCGCATGTGTTGGCGGATTGCCGCCCAGGTGCCGGAAGAAGGGCGCATTGAGGCCACGGCCACCACCTTCTGGTTTGGTTTCAAGGACGATATCGTCATCCGCATCACCCCGCTGGAGAATCGTGCCCGGCTGGACATCCGTTCCCTCTCCCGGGTGGGGGTGAGTGACGTCGGCACCAATGCCAACAGGATTCGCGCCTTTCTGCGCGAGTTAACCTCACTCAAGTCGTAAACAAGCAAGGAGTCACCATGGATATCTACCAATTTGCCATGCGGATGGAAAGAGACGGCGAAATGTTCTACCGCCAGCTAGCCCAAGAGTGTCCCGAGCCGGGGCTTGCCGGGATCTTCACCATGCTGGCCGAGGAGGAGGTCAAGCACTACCGGGTGATCTCCCGCTTGAGTAAAAAGGAGAAGGAGCCACTCCCCTCGGAATCCGCCATCCTGCGGGACGTCAAAAATGTCTTTATCGCCATGCAAGCGGAAAAGATAGAGTTGCGCATCGATACCACCAAGGCGGCGATTGCCTACCGCAAGGCCTGTGACCTTGAGGACCAGAGCCAGCAGTTCTATGTGCAAAAGGCCGAGGTGGTGGCGGACGCGCATGAGCGCCAGATCTTTTTGCGCTTGGCCAAGGAGGAGGAGAAACATCTGCGGATCATGGAGAATATTGTCGAATTTGTTACCCGCCGCGAGCCGGGTAACTGGCTTGAGAATGCGGAATGGCACCATCTGGACGAGTACTGATTGCCGAGGCACTAAGGTGCAACCCCCCAGCCCTGAGGAGGAACCCCGATGCAGAAACAGAAGGATATGGAAGATTCCCTGCTCCATGCCCATAAGACGTTCATGGATAATCTGGAAAGCAGTCTCGATATCTTGACCCGGGAGTTGCAACAGGCCAAGGAGATGACCTCCATCTGCAACGACGAGTGGTGCAACGTCACCGAATCCTTTATCGACGACATGCACAAGAGCCTCTACGCCATCAGCGAGCCGCGCTGGCTCTCCCCGGCGGAGTCCGACCGCTTGAAACAGCTGCGCAAGAGAATTCGCGACACCTACCGGGAGTTCGCCCATGTCAAGGGTGGGCGCGGCTGAAGGCGGTTCATCTCGTCATCGTTCCCACGCTCCAGCGTGGGAACGTATCCGCCTCTTGCATTTCTGGACGCAGAGCGTCCGATACCGCGCGTTCCCACGCTCCAGCGTGGGAACGATACTAAAAGCCTACAGCCTAAGTAGCCCGTAGACTGCTGTGGCAACGGCTTAGCCCCGGGAGCCCCATGCACCCTCCACCAACTCTTTCCCAGCGGCAAAGCGAGGAGCGTGATGCCTGCGCCATCGTCGCCTTTGTCGACAAACGGGGCCACAGCACCCACGCCAACATCGTGCGCACCCTGGATGCCCTGCGGCAGATGGGCCATCGTTCCGGCGACATCAACGGCGAGGGGGACGGCTGTGGACTGATGGTCGATATCCCCCGGGAGATCTGGGCCCAACGCTTGGCCGGGCTGGGCATGAGTCCGCACCTGGCCGAATCCGGCCATTTTCTGGTGGGCCATCTCCTGCTCCCCGCCCCCTGCCGGCCGCAGGCCCGGGCGATCATGGCCCGGGTCAAGGAGCTGGTGGCCGGGCAACAGGTGGAGTTTCTCTGCGAGCAGGTGGGCCAGACCAATGACGGCGAACTGGGACCCCGCGCCCGGGCCGATGCCCCCCTGGTCTGGCAGATCGGCGCCATGCTCCCCGATCCGAGCCGGCAGGTCGCGCAAAAACGTCTCTTCCAGCTGCAACTGGCCATCGAGCGCCAGATCCCCGAGATCC
>CAYSFY010000176.1:1672-9442 GCA_964430285.1 uncultured Desulfobulbia bacterium | reverse complement strand
CGCCATTGCCGTGGGTCTCAAGCCGGACATGGTGACCCTGGTCCCGGAAAAGCGGCAGGAGTTGACCACGGAGGGGGGGTTGAACGTCAGCGGCCAGAAGAAGAGGCTGGCCGAGGTGATCCGGCAGCTGGGCCAGGCGGGCATCCCGGTCAGTCTTTTTGTCGACCCGGAGCCCAGGCAGATCGCCGCCGCGGCCGCCATTGGCGCCACCTTTGTCGAGATCCATACCGGCCGCTACTGCGACGCCATTGGTGAACAGAGACAGGACGAGGAGTTCGAACTGGTGGCCCAGGCGGCGGAGCAGGCCTTTGGTCTCGGCCTCAAGGTCAACGCCGGCCACGGCCTCAACTACCAGAACGCCGGCCGGGTGGCGGCCCTGGACGCCATCGGTGAACTGAGCATCGGCCACTCGGTCATGGCCCGGGCCATCTTTGTGGGCTTGGACCAGGCGGTGCGGGAGATGCTGGCCTTGGTGCGGAGTTAATTACCCCCCTTCCCGTTCCTGGGGGGTCATCGAGCGGCAGTGGATCTGCCGGTTCTCCTTATCGAAATGAACGACCACCGCGTTCTCCTGGGTGTTCAGGACCCGGGTCACGCCGCCAATGGTGACCTTGGCCCCGGGGTAGAGGGTGCCATAGACATAGATGCTCTCGCTGGCCGCCTGAGCCATCTCGGCCTCCATGGCCACATCGGCCTCGGACAACTGGTTGATCCGCTCCGCGACCTGGGGGAGCATCTGTTGGTATTTCTTCAACAAGGCCACCTGATCGGGGGGAAAATCCTTCCCCTTCTCCTTTTGCATGGTCTTGAGCCCGGTGGTATTGCGCAGCAGTTCATTCATCCGCCCCGACCACACCTCCTTCTCCCGATCCAGGGCCGCCTTTTTCTCGTCCAAGGCCGGATTGATGCCGACGCTCAACTCGGTCATCACCTCGTCGCTTGACCCCAACTCCTTGACATAGACCGAACCGCCCACCACGTAATGGCCGCCGGCCATGACCCCCTGGCCGCTCACCACCCTGATACTGCCACCGACCAAGGCATGGACCTGGACCACGGATTCGGCCACGGTCAGATCCCCTTTCACCTCCACCCGGCCGACGTTGTCGAGAAAGGTGGTGGTGACATTGCCCCAGGACTTGATGACGATCTCATGCCCCATGACCCCACCCTTGATCTCCACGTTGCCCCCGGCGGTAATCTCCGCCGAGTACTGGACCCCCTGGGCGATGACGATATCCCCCTTGCACTTGACCTTAAACCCCGGTTGCACAGTGCCGTTGACGGTCAAGCGTTGACCGACAAAGGCGATGTTGCCCACTGTATAATCGATATCACCGTTTACGGTATGCTCCACCATGACTGCGGGCTTGCCGTCGACCAGCACAAATTTGCCCTCCACCGCGGAAACCCCCTTGTTGCCATCGGCAGAGAGGGTGATTCCCGGCCCCACCTTGATGGTGAGGTCCTTGCCCGGTTTGGCGTTGACGACCTCATCGGTCACCGTGCGGCCGGGCTCCCCCAGGGTCAAGGGGACCTTCTCCAACAACAACTTATCCTTGGGCACATTGACGATGGCCCCCATCTCCCGGAAGTCGACATTCTCGGTCATGGGGTCATCGACCTTGGGGGCCTGGGCAATGCCCGGCTTGACGTAGGATTTGATCCTGGCATTATCGCCGTTGACCGGGGCCTTCCCCTGGGCCACGCAAAAGGTGCCGTCGCTCTTGGAGGTCGGGGCCCCCAACAGGCCGAAGGTCACTCCGGCCGCCCGCATCTCCCCATGCAAGCCATTGAGGTCGATGGATCTGATGTTGCCCCCGCCACGACCCGGGTCGCGAGGGGCAATCACCGCCTCCAAGCGGTCCCGCGACACCTTGAGGGTAAAACCACCGTCACAGACCGCCACACCCTCTTTAAAAAGTGCATCCACTGGCATATGAGATCCTTTTGTTCATGGGGGACGCCCCCGAGGCAGGGGTGCCTATCTCTTGCACACGGGGCGCCCGCCGGGGTGCCCCTACAACTCTTTTTCCAGACGCTTGATACTGTCGTACTCGCCCAAGACGATAATGATGTCCCCCGCCTTGATGGTGGTGAGATGGCTGGGGTTAAACAGCATCTCATTCTCTCCCCGGCGTTTGACGGCCACCACGATCAAGTCATACTGCTTCCTGATCCCGGAGTCCATCAGGGTCTGGTTGATAAAGGAGGCCGTGGCCGGCACCTCCAGCTCCTCCAGACGGAGCCCCAAGGTGCCGGCATGGACGGTCAGGTCGAGGAAATCGATGACCGTGGGCCGCAATACCATGTTGGCCATCTGGCGCGCCCCGATATAGTAGGGCGAGATCACCTTGTCGGCCCCGGCTCGCAGCAGCTTGGTATCGGCCCCCTTCTTGCCGCTGGAACGGCCCATGACGAAGAGGTCGCGGTTCAAGTCCTTGGCCGACATGATGATATACACATTTTCGGCATCCGACGAGACCACGGCGATCAGCCCCTTGGCCCGCTTGATCCCGGCTTTGACCAGGATCTCGTCATCCGCGGCCTCGCCCTCGATCACCAGGAAGTTCTGGGCCTCAATGGCCTTGACCTCTTCCGGATTGTTCTCGACCACCACGAACTCCCGATGGTCATCCTGCAAGCTCTGGCAGATGACCTTACCGATACGGCCGAAGCCGCAGACAACATAGTGATCCTTGATCTTGGCCAGCTTCTTGTCCATCCTGATTCTCCTATAGGCCTGACTGAACCCGCCTTCCACCACCGCCTCGGTCACATTCCCAAAGACATAGAGGACAAAACTGACCCCCACCAGGACCAGCGCCATGGTGAAAATCTTCCCGCCCGGCCCCAGGGGGACCGCCTCCTGGAACCCCACCGTGGTGATGGTGATCACGGTCATGTAGAGCCCGTCCAGAAAGGTGCTGCCCTCGATCCCCATGTAGCCAAGGGTACCGACAAGGAGGATCGAGAGCAGGATGAGCCCGGCCAGTTTGATGTTTTGCATGCCTTGTCCGGATAAAACCCCTTACCAGCGATAGGCGGCAAGGGGTTTAGCCTCTCGCCTGACCTACCTGAAAGGAGTTCCGTCAGAGTTTTTTTGTCGGTTTCGCAAAAACCGTTCGCCCGACGCCGGCACCCGCGATCACTGCCGGAGGTCGTGTAGGCGGATAACGGGTTTTTCGAACTTTTTGCGAAAATATCATTTTTTAGTTTTCAGCAGGTTTTCCCGATACGGTTAGTATGGAACGATTTGCACCGCCCCCAATATTTCCCAACCACCACGGAAGGTGACCCCCATGACATCCCGCCAAGCAATCAAAGTCCTGATGATGAGTCCATTCTACTTCAAACTCGAACTCGCCGCCCGCATGGCCCTGGTCAAGGAGTTCTGCGCCATCACCAAGAAATTAAACTGAGCACCTGTCGCTCATTCCCCTCGCCGCACTCCCTCTGGCGCCTATGCGGCCGGAGGAGGTCAATGCCCTCGCCGCCCTAGCCCCTCAGGCCTCGGCAGCCCCCGCCCCTCCCCTTCTTTGTACACTCCCGATATTCTATTGGCAAGGTTTCGAGATTGGTTTATAGTCCCGTGGGCTTATGGCACAGGCTCGGCGACCACCAGTTTGTGGGAGGGACCTCCCACTCTATTTTATACCCACTCAACCAGGAGGAAGGCATGAACATTCTCATTTTCGGACCAAACGGCAGCGGCAAGGGAACTCAAGGGGCTATTGTCCAGAAGAAGTACAGCATCTCCCACATCGAGTCCGGCGCCATCTTCAGGAAGAACATCGGCGAGGGCACCGAGCTTGGCAAACAGGCCAAGGCCTATATCGACAAGGGCGATCTGGTCCCGGACGATATCACCATCCCCATGATCTTGAACCGCCTCCAGGAAGATGATTGCAAGGGCGGCTGGCTGCTGGACGGTTTCCCCCGCAACAAGGTGCAGGCCGAGACCCTGGCCAAGGCCTTGAGCGATGCCGGTATCAAGCTTGACTACGTCATCGAGATCTGCCTGGCCCGCGAAGTGGCCAAGATCCGCATCACCGGCCGCCGCCTGTGCGTCAATGACAACAACCACCCCAACCACATCGCCTTCGACGCCATCAAGCCGGTGGAGAAAGATGGCAAGCTGGTCTGCCGCGTCTGCGGCGGCGAGCTGAAGACCCGGGCCGATGATCAGGACGATACCGCCATCGGCAAGCGTCATGACATCTACTACGATGACCAGACCGGCACCATGGCGGCGGTCAACTTCTTCAAGGGCCTTAGCGGACCGAAGACCATCTCGGTGGACGGCACTGTCGCCATCCCCGAAGTCAGCGCCGCCATCATGGCCCAGCTGGCTTAATTCTTCAGCCCATCCGGTAACTGCTCAGGTTCTGTTAGGCTATAGGCTGTTAGGCTGTAGGCTGTTTCTCCGTTACCTACAGTCTAAACACCTACAGCCTATAGACCTGGGCAGTTCCCCCTCGCCTCACGAGCCGATCTGCTTGTAATACTCCTGCATCACCCCGCTGGAGAAGCGGTCGATCTTCTCCATGTTGCCCCGATGGCCGGCAAAGAGCCCCGACACCCCGGGCTTGGCCAACAACTCCTGCACCTTCTCCCTGACCTTAGTCCACAGATCCCGCCGATAGACGGTCTCCAGCTGGACCAAGGTATCGACGTTGTCCCGGCAGCGCTTGGCGTAACGCGGAAACTGCCAGCGCAGGAAGAAAAGGGTGATCACCCCGGCCAGGGTAACAAATCCCGCCGCCGGAATCAGCGCCTGCGACCAAGCCACCTCCCCGGAGAGCAACGACGGCAGCAGGGTCTTATCCGGGAAGCCCCAGAGTTTGAGGGTCACCAGGTCCAGGACGAGGAAGCCCATCACCCCCGCGGTCAAGGCCCGCTTCATGGCCTGGGAGAAGAGGCGCATGCCCCCCTCGGCAAAGGTGGCCATGGCCTCGGCGATCATCCTGAGCTCCTGGAGCTGCTTATCGACATTCTGGAGGATATGATTAATCCGCAAGCCCGCCGCGGCCAGGATCTCCTCCTTCAAGTGCTCCCGCTCCCGGGCCCAGATGGCCAACTCCGGCGCCACATTCCCCACCTGGGGCGAGCAGGTCAAAAAGACGCGGGGGATGTCCTTGCGGCCGGTCATCTGTGACAGGTTCCAACAGAGGGTGCCGTAGGAGCGCACCAGATCCCCCAGGTTGTCGCACTCGTCGATGCGGCTCATGACAAAGAGGACCCGGTCCTCGCCGGTGGCCACCGGCAGGATGTTGCGGATGGCGTTATAGGTCTCCTGGATGGTGCCGGCCTTGTGGGGGTCGAACATCAATACCACCAGATCGGCCAGCCGGGCAAACTCCTTGATGGCGGCTGAGTAATCATAGCCCCGGTCCTTCTCGGAGATGGAGTCCAACATGCCGGGGCTGTCGATGATGGCCAGGTTCTGGAACATGGGGGCCTGGACCTTCTTCATGCGGAAGTGGGAGATGAACTGCTCGCCAAAGGTCTTGAACACGGTGAAGGGCAAGCGGTTGTTGTTGACCAGATCGGAGCCGGGGAGCTCCATCTCCTCGCCACCGGGCTCCGGGGCGGTGATCACCGTGAAGGAGTCATCGGTGGGGGCCTGGCCGGTGCGCTGCACCTCGCGGCCGATCAACTCGTTGATGAAGGTGGATTTGCCGGAGGAGTAATTGCCCAGGATGAGGACGATGGGCCGCCATTTCAACAAGGAGTCCAGGTCATTAAAATCGGTGCGATAGCGGCTAAACAGGGGCGAGAGCTTGGCCCGCACCTTGGTTTGGATCTTGTTTTGCAGCGCCTTTTCATCCATACGGGTCGTTCCTTGGTTATAGAGATGGGTTAGGGACAAGTGACCACATGATCCCTGTCCAGCAGTGTCGCGGAGGCGGGCAACACCCCTGCGGACTTCAGAGCTACTGCGGTGCGGCTTGGACAGTTACAACGAAAATTCGTCCGGGGCCTATCCTAGCATGCCATCGGATGGAGCAAAAGAGTTTTTCACCGGCTACTCGCTTACGCTGGGAGGCAGACCAAGGCCACACTCCCCTTGCTCCAGGGCGCAGAGGTCAAGGGTCAGGAATTTGGCCACCACCGCCGGGTCAAAGCTGGTGCCGGAGCCGGCGCAGATATGGGCGCACACCAGCTCCTTGGTCCACGGTTCATGGTAACGCCGCTTGCTGATCAGGGCGTCCCAGACATCGGCCACCGCGAAGATCCGGGCCGCCAGCGGAATGGCCTCGCCGCGCAGCCCCTGGGGGTAGCCCAAGCCGTCCCACCGTTCATGGTGGCAGTAGGGGATATCCATGGACGGACGCAGGAATTCAATACCGGAGAGCATCTTCCGGGCAAACTCCGGGTGCCGGGTCATCACCTCCTTCTCCTCGGGGGTCAGGGGACCCTTGTTCAGGAGGATGGCGTCAGGCACCGCCATCTTGCCGATGTCGTGGAGCAGGGCACCGTACTTGATGGCCCGCAACTCCTCCGGGGTGAAGGGATAGGTCGCGGCCAGGGCCATGGTCATGGCGCAGACCCGTTGGGTGTGGCCCTCGGTCTCATGGTCGCGCAGTTCCAAGGCCCGCCCCCACCCGGCGATGGTGGACTCATAGGCCGCGCGCAACTCCGCATGCATGCCGGCGATCCGCTGTTCATCCCGCCGGATCTGGTGCAAGGCCAAGCGCGACAGGCGCATGATCATCAACACGAAGACCGCGCCCCCCAGATAGACCGCGCTGATCAGGTACTCCGCCGGGCCGAGCTGCATCATGCCCCGGACAAAAAACTCCACCACATAGCCCAGCAGGAAAAAGGCGATCAGCCCCTCCATCACCAACCAGCGCCGATGCAGGGCCTGGGGGATGATCTCGCCGATCTTCCGGCTCTGATACAGGGCGGCGGCAAGAAAGGCGATGGCGCTGAGGAGGACGAGGTGGTGGATGCCCATGGGTCAGTTGCAGGGTAATGGATGAACGGTGATCCGGTGAGGGTGAGCTTTTAACTTCGCTCTTCACCCTTGATAAACGGCCCCCAGGATTGGTGATAGAGCGCCAGCATGCGCTGCTCCAACTCCAGGCGATAGGGTTCCAGCTCCTCGGCCTTCAACCCCTCCGGCACCGCAAACGGTTCGCCGAAGCAGAGGGAGAGGCGGGCAAAGGGCTTGGCCAGGGCGGTACGATCCCAGCTGCGGAAGGTCCAGCAACGATCCGCCCCCCAGGTCAAGGGCAGGATGGGGATGCCGCAGCGGCTGGCGAGGAGGATGACCCCGGGCTGGAGCTGCAGGGGTGGCCCCTGGGAGCCATCGGCGACAATGGCCGCCTTCTTGCCCTCGCGCCGGACCCGGGTGATCAACTCCTTCAAGGCCCCCAGCCCGCCGCTGTTGCGTGAGCCGCGCACCGTGTCGTGGCCCATGCAGTTCAGGGTCCGGGAGACATACTCGGCGTCATCGCTGGCGCTGACCATGGCCACCCACCCCCCGCCGGTGATGCGGCGCATGACATAGAGCAGCGAGTAGTGCCAGAAGCAGATGATGTACGGCTGGCCCGATGCGCGCAGCCGTTGGTAGTGTTCCCCGCCCGCGACCTCTTCGCGGTAGGTGGGGAACAACAGGCCGGTGATCCCCATGTAGAGGTGGGGCACCAGGGCCAATGAGGCCCGCTTGAGAAATGCCTTCACAACCATTGCAACTCCTGCTCCTTCAGTTTCTTGATGCGGTCGCGGATCTCCGCCGCCTCCTCGAAGGCCAGCTCCGCC
>CAYSFY010000176.1:0-1662 GCA_964430285.1 uncultured Desulfobulbia bacterium | reverse complement strand
ACATGGACGTGACCATCGCCCTGGCCGCTCCCCAGGCTCCTGCCTTGGCCCAGGCTGTGCTTCCTGCTGCCCCACCTGCTGCACCAGCCGCGCAGCCCATCCAGCAGCCTCCTGGCGCGCGCGCTAAAAAGAAGGCCAGCTCCGCCGCTGCCGCCCGCATGTCCACGGTCAGGGTCTTGATCAACCGTCTGAGCTCGGCCAGGGTGTGGTACTCGACCCCGGCCTCGGCGGTGGCCAAATCGACGGTGACGTAGTCCTGTTCGTAGATGGTGTCGCCGATCTCCTTGATGGAGGAGCGGATGGTGGCAGGCGTTATGCCGTGGGCCTCGTTGAACTCCGCCTGCAAGGCGCGGCGGCGGCCGGTCTCCTCCATGGTCAGGGCCATGGAGTTGGTGATGCGGTTGGCGTAGAGGATGACCGTGCCCCCCACATTCCTGGCCGCCCGGCCACAGGTCTGGATCAGAGAGCGGTGACTACGCAGGAACCCCTCCTTGTCGGCGTCCATCACCGCCACCAAGGAGACCTCGGGGATGTCCAGCCCCTCGCGCAACAGGTTGATGCCCACCAACACCTGATACTCCTTTTTGCGCAGGTCGCGGATCAACTCCATGCGCTCCAGGGTCTTGATGTCGGAGTGCAGGTAGCGCACCGCCACCCCCAAGCCGCTATAGTACTCGGTCAGGTCCTCGGCCATGCGCTTGGTGAGGGTGGTGACCAGCACCGCCTCCCCCCGCTCGGCCCGCAGACGGATCTCCTCCAGCAGGTCGTCCACCTGGGCGTCCGCCGGCCGCACCTCGATCACCGGGTCCAGGAGTCCGGTGGGGCGGATGATCTGCTCCACCACCCGGCCTCCAGCCTGCTGCAGTTCGTACTCCCCCGGGGTGGCGGAGACAAAGATCATCTGGTGGATGCGGTCGTCGAACTCGGCAAAGCGCAAGGGGCGGTTGTCCAGGGCCGAGGGGAGACGGAAGCCGAACTCCACCAGGGTCTCCTTGCGCGAGCGGTCCCCCCGGTACATGCCGCCGATCTGGGGCACGGTAATGTGGCTCTCGTCGATGAACAGCACGAACTCCGGGGGAAAGTAGTCCAGCAGGGTGGGCGGCGGCTCGCCGGGGGCGCGGCCGGTGAGGTGACGGCTGTAGTTCTCGATGCCGTTGCAGTACCCCAGTTCACTCATCATCTCCAGGTCGAAGTCGGTACGCTGCTCCAGACGCTGGGCCTCCACCAGGCGGCCGGCGCCCCCCAGCTCGGCCAGGCGAAGGGCCAACTCCTCCTTGATGGAGCGGATGGCCACCTGCAAGCGCTCCTTGGAGGTAACAAAGTGGCTGCCCGGGAAGATGGTCACCTCCGCCATGCTCTCCAGGGCCACGCCGCGCAGGGGGTCGATCACCCGGATGGCCTCCACCTGATCGCCGAAGAACTCTATGCGCAGGGCCCGCTCCTCCTCGTAGGCCGGGTAGATCTCCAGGGAGTCGCCGCGGACGCGGAAGGTGCCGCGATGGAACGACATCTCGTTGCGCTCGTAGAGCATGGCCACCAGCCGGCGCTGCACCTCCTCCAGGGGGTGCTCCTCGCCGGTGCGCAGCAAGAGGTCCATGCTCCGGTACTCATCCGGCGAGCCCAAGCCGTAGATGCAGGAGACCGAGGCCACGATGAGCACGT
>CAYSFY010000175.1:8467-9554 GCA_964430285.1 uncultured Desulfobulbia bacterium | reverse complement strand
GCTTTGGACATCGATGCGATTGGCCCTGGCCCCGAAGTTGGAGACCTGGCGGGAGAGATTTTCCATCAGGGTGTCGAGATCGGCGATGGACTGGGTGATGCCCTGATACTGCATGAATTCAGTACTGACGCCGGTGGCATCCAGGAAATTGCTGTCGATATCGTGGAGGGCAATGGTGTAGCGGCCCGGGTCGCTGGAGGCGATCTTGAGGTGGCCGTCGCTGCTCCAGTTGGCGTTGACATGGGGGATGCCGTCGATGCGCTTGCCGACGCTCTCTAGGGTGTCGACACTGGGGTCAATGGCGATGGTCATGGGGGTGGTGCGCGGTGGGTTATAATCGTTATCGATCACGGAGACGGTGAATGTCCCTTGGCGGAACAGATCCTCTGCGGGCAGTTGGGACGCCGGTTCAAGGCCGGTGGTCTTGCTGTTCAACAGCACGGTGGTGTCGGTGGCGGAGTGAATCCCGGTGACCGTGGTGAAATCCGTATTCAGCAAATAGTTTTGCAAGGCCTTCAGGGTACTGAAGATGGAGGTGTCCATCACTCCGGTCAGGCCGTTGTCGCCAATGGTCATGGTGGTGGCCTTGCCGATCTTGATCTCCAGGTCATTGATCCGGTCGCCGGCGTAGCGGATCGAGCCTGATTGGTCGTGGATGCTGAAGACATCGATCTTGCCGTCGCCGGCGACATCATCGGGTTCGCCGCTCGTGGTCTCGCCGCCGGCCAGGCCAAGGGTGGCCAGACCGGGCTCGTTGTCGTTGACCAGGGGGTCAACCGTCTCCAGGATGAACTTGCGATCCGAGCGCAGTTGCAGGGAGCCGAAGCTGACTTGGTCGCGGCTGCCGCCGGTGAGATGGGTGATGGTCTCGCCATTCATCGAGGTCTGGAGATGGATATTCCTGCCATCGCTCGCAGCCAGCCGGATGATGCCGTCGGAGCCACGGGTGGCCTGGACCCCGGTGGTCGCGGTCTGGGCATTAATGGCGTCGATCACGGTGTTGGTCTGATCCTCCTTGAGCACGGCCGTGGGGGTGGTGAAGATATCCGTGCCGTTGATGATCAAGTCGCCGTTACTCATGAATGCC
>CAYSFY010000175.1:0-8457 GCA_964430285.1 uncultured Desulfobulbia bacterium | reverse complement strand
GTGAAGCGCCAAAGCTTGCCTGGCCCTCGCCCGTGCCGTCGGAGGAGTAATAAATGCCGTTGTCTTTTTCCGAGTAGCCGGTCAGGGCGTTATAGCCCAGGCCCAGCTGATTTAAAATGGAGTCATTCAAGGTCAATGGGGTGGAGAGATCAAAGGTGGTGGCGGAGCTGATGGTGATCTCGCCGGCATTGTGGGTGGCATCCGCCGTTTGACTGAAATCGCCGAAGCCGAGATTGTTGTTGCCGTAATTGACGGTCATGTCGGAGACGGTAATGGCCGCGTCATTGCCGGAGGTCAGGTTTCTGAAGACAATGACATTGGCCGCCGCGCTGCCGGCGGCCGAGCCGTCATTGGCGCCGGTGCCGATATAGGCTTGCACCCCGGTCTTGGTGGTGACACTGTTGATGGCCTGGATGGTGAGGAAGGCAATATCGGTGTCCGCAGTGGTGTCCGGGTAGGAGACGGTAACGCTCTCGCCGTTGACCTTGAAGCTGATGTTTGAGTCCGCGGTGGCGGTGGAGGTGGCGATGGCGCCAGGCCCCCCTTGGCTCATGGTGGTGAGACGCACATGGACATTGGGGTCGGCCGCCTCGATCTGGGTTTTGGCCGAGGCCGCCATATCCATGTTGACCCCATTGGTGGGGAAGCCGCCGGCGATGGCGCCAGCAGCAATGCCGTTGACATAGAGGGCATTGGCGGCGATGGGGACCCCGGTCACAATGGTGGTGACCGAGGTCTGGCCGCCAAAGCCGGTGACGTTCTTGGAGCTGAACCCCAATTCGTTGATGACCACATCCGCCCCGGGGGAGATGGTGGGGGTGGCAAGGGTGATGGGGTATTTAGAGTCCAGGGAGATCTCGCCGGTATTGTGTGCAATATCGGCACCTTGACCACCGGGGCCGTTATTGCCGAGACTGAGGAAGTCCTCGCTGGGGGAGTCGATCCCGGTGACAATAATGGCGTCTTCATTGCCCTTGATGCTGTTGAAGAGGACGATGGAGTTGCTGACCCCGCCGTTGCTGCCGTCACCCACCCTGGCCTCCACCCCGGTTTGCCCCTTGAGCTGGTTGATGGCCGCGACCACGTCGGTGGCGGTCTTGTTGCCGGAGATGCCGCCGGTGGTGACGGTAATGTCGGTGCCATTAATTTTGAAGGAGACGTTGGTGGCGACGCCGGCGGTGGCCGCGTCCAAGGGATTGGGCTTGGGCAGGAGGGTCGTTAGGCGACCAAGGACTTTGGTGTTGAGGGACTCCACGTTAATGGCGGTCTGGGCTCTAAAGGCCTTCTCCATGTTGAGGCCATTGGTCACCGCGCCGCTGCTGATCTCGGTGCCCAACAAGATGCCGTTGATGCTCAACTCGTTGGCACGGATGACGGTATTGCTCACCAGCCCGGTGGGTCGGCTGGCTTCGGTGCCGGCGGTTACCGCTCCCGTGGCTTGGGTCTCGGCATTGACCACCACGGCGGTGACCCCGGTCTGGCTCTCGATGCTGTTGATGGCGGCGGCCTTGGCGGCGGCCGAGGCATCGGCGTAGACCTGGGAGAGGCCGTCGGTGGTGGTGGCGGGGACTTCAATGCCGTTGACCTTGAGTTCGCCCGCGGTCAGGGGGTAGCCATAGACCAGTTGCCCATCACCGGCGGCATCGAAATTGCCGGCCCCGCCCCCGCCCAAACCGATGCGGTTGAGGATGGTGTCCTTGGGGATGAGGGTGCTGCTGGCCGACGAGGTGTCGATGTCGATGGTGGTGTCGGAGGACAAGGAGACCTGGCCGGTGTTGTTGCCGGCACCCACGCTATAGGTGCCGTTGATGAGACCGGTAATCTCCTTCTCGTCATAGGGGGCGGCATGGGGCAGCGGGACCCCCAGGTTGGTGATGCCGGCCACGCGAATATCCGTCTCGTCGCCGGCCAGGGTGTTTTGCAGGATAATGGCGTCGGCCGGGCCGCCATTGGCGCCGCTGCCCAGGATGGCGGTGACGCCGGTCTCGTCCTTAACGGCGTTGATGGCGTCTACCGCCTGTTGGGCAGCGGCCGTGGTCCCGGCCAGGTTGGCGGTATAGGCGATGCGGACGCCGTTGATGGTGAAGTCGACCAACTCGTTGCCAGTGGCCCCGGCCGAGGCTATCCCCGCCATTTGCGTGGTCAGGGTGGCGGAGACGATCTTTTGCGAGAAATCGGTGAAGCCCAAGGCGGCCCCGCCATCCAGGGTGGCGGTGAAGTTGGCGACGGTGATGGTGGCATTGTCGCCGGGCTGGGTATTGCTGAAGACCACGGAGTTGAGTGGGCCGTTGGTGCCATCGCCCGGCAGGGCGGTGACTCCGGTCTCCGCGGCCTTGAGATTGATGGCCGCGATCGCCGCGGCGCTCACGGCGGCAGCGGTGGAACCATCAGGGACGGTGACGGTGATGGCGGTGCCGTTCAGTTCAAAATCGAACTGGCTGCCGGTGCCCCCCAGGGGGTCGGCCGTGGCAACACTGCCCGCATGGAGGCCGGCATGGAGGTTGATGGCCTCCTTGAGATTCCACGCCCCCTGCATATTCACCCCGGCCACATCTGGGGTGGTGGTCAGGTCCACGGCCCCGATATCGACCCCGTTGATCAAGAGATCACCGGCGATCAGGTCGGTGGTGGTGGCGGCGGATTGGACCACCTTGCTGGACAGGGCCAGGGGCACGGCCGCGGGGGCTGCGCCATTGATCCAGTGGCCATCGCCCTTGTCGACGATAAAAGGGGCCGGCTCCTGGTCGGTATACCCCGTGGTCCGCGAGCCGCCAAAGATATATTTGCCGTTGATCTGGGTGTTGGCCAGGTAGACCGCCTGTTCGAAGAGATTTTGCACCTCGATGGCAATGGACTCGCGGTTGGCGGCGCTATTGCCGGGATCGGTGGCCTGGATGGAGAGGGTCTTGGCCCGCAGGGCGAGTTCCTTCATCTGGGACAGGGCCGACTCGGCGGCGTTGATGATGGTGTTGCCGTTCTGGATGTTCTCGGTGTACTGGTCCAGTTCGACAACCGAGCTGCGGAAGCGCAGGGCGTTCACCAGGTTGACCGGGCTATCCGAGAGGGTATTCATCTGCTGACCGGAGGAGATCTGCTCATTGATCTTGCCCATATCCTTGGTGATTTTGCCCAAGTTGGTCTGGATCTTGGTATAAATGGTGTTCATTGTCGTACGCATGGCGTTAGCTCCTTACCGTACTGAGTCGAGCAGGGTCTTCAGCATCTCGTCCGAGGTCGAGATCAGCTTGGCGGCCGCTGAATAGGCGTGCTGAAATTTGATCAAATTGGCCATCTCTTCGTCCAGGGAGACCCCGGAACTGGAGTCGCGCATCTCGTTCAACTGGTCCATCAACAGTTGGTTATACTCCAGGTCGGAGTCGATACTCTTGCCCTTGAGGCCGATCTCGGCGATGAGTGAGTTGTAAAAACCGTCCAGGGTGTCGGTGCGGCTACCGCGGCCGGTGTAGGTGATGTCCTCTTCGCGCTGGAGATTGGTGAGCAGCAGGGCATTGGCGTTGTCGCCGGTGAAGATCTCGCCGAACTGGTTGATCTTGCCGGCGGCGACGTTGTCCAGGTTGCCGCTGATCGCCTGGTTGATGGCGATGGTGCTGACGCTGTGGCCGCTGAAAAAGGTGTTGATCCCCACCGCCGCCAGGAAGTTCGAGGTGTCGTTGCCAAAGGCGAAGTCGTGGTCGGCGTCGGGCTTGAGCACCAGCCGGTTGCCCACCACCGAGGCGGCGACCCAGGGGGTCGATTGTTTGCTGGCATTGGTGATCGCCGCATTGATGGTGCTGGCCACGTCGTCGAGGGTGTAGGCCCGGGTCAGATCG
The DNA here is from genome assembly GCA_964430285.1 of uncultured Desulfobulbia bacterium. Lineage (GTDB taxonomy): Bacteria > Desulfobacterota > Desulfobulbia > Desulfobulbales > VMSU01 > VMSU01. The sequence goes on along the minus strand of CAYSFY010000175.1, from coordinate 4,627 downwards.
ATGGTTACCGGTTGGGCGAGGGCCAGGGAGCCATTCTTGTTGTAGAGCCAGAGGTCGAAGCTGTTGCCATCGGTCTGCAAGGTGTCGGCATAGTCAAGACCCATGAGGGAGTTGCTCACCTGGTGGTCGGCGGCGGTATAGAGCAGTTTGCCATCGCCCGGGGTCTCGTCCGCCGCGGCGACACCGGTCTTTTCGAAGTTGCCGAAGCCCAGGACATCGCTGCCGCTGATGACCTGATAGTCGCTGACCACGATATTGCTGGTCTGGCTGCTGAAGACAATGGAGTCGGTCACCCCGCCATTGGTGTTGTCGCCCCGCTCGGCCGTGACCCCGGTGGTGGAGATCCACTTGTTGATCTCGGCGACGGCGAGGTTGGCCACGGTGGTGGCCGGGGTGTTGTCGGGGATGGTGACGGTGATGGACTTGCCATTCAGGGTAAAGGAGGCGGAGGAGGGGGTGCCGGTTAAGGTCTCCGCCGTTGCCGCCTGACTGCTGTACACCGTGATTCCGGCCCAGCCCAGATGGGCCAGATTGGTATCATTGGCCCCGCCCTCAATGGAAATCTGGCCGGCGTTGGAAAAGAGGGAGAGTTGGCCGGTATTGTGGGTCTTGTCGGCCTGATTACTGCCGTTGACCAGGCCGATTTTGGCCTCATACATGGCCGAGCCGGTGGTATCGATGCCGTTGATGGTGATCTTCGACTCGTCGCCCTGGTGGCTATTGCGCAGGACGATGGCGTTGAGCGCCCCGCCGTTGGCGCCGTTACCCACCACCGCCTCAATGGTAATCTTGGGGAGATTCTCCTGGGGCGGGGTCAGGGTGCTGGGCTTGTTGTAATTGGTAATGGCGTCATTGATGGCGGTAACCAGGTGGCCGGCCAGCACGGCGGGGTCGCTGTCGTTGCTCCCCGGCGAGGTGCTGTCCACGGTGTAGGAGACCTGGACACCGTTGACGGTGAAATCGATGGTCTTGGTGTCGTCGGCGGTCATGTCTTGGACAGTGGTGCCGGCCACCAGGGTGGTCATCCGGGCCAGCACGCCGGCGGCGGCGTCATTGATGGCTTGGGCCGCATTGGCGGTCTTGCCCATGGCGAGTCCGTAGGTGGTCTTGGCCCCGTCAATCCGGCCGATGGAGCGGCCATTGATGGTCAGGCTGCCGCTAGCCAGGGTGTCGGTGGCGCTCCTGCTGTCCACGGTGGTGTGGAGGAGGGTGGCGTTATTGGCAAGTTCGGCGCTGGAGAGTTCGCCGGAGAAGCTGACCAGGCCCACCCCCTGGCTGTGCTGCTGGTTGACCTCGCGGATCAGGGCATTGGTCAGGGCGTTTAAGCGGCCCAGGTAGTTGTCGGGATTGCCCTCGGTCAACTGGTTGTTGATCTCCATCAGACCGCCGATGGTGCCCCCCAGGGAGTTGTCGGCGGGGAGGGTGGTGTAGACCTGCTGGCCGGTGGAGTTGACATTGATCCATTGCAGGGTGTCGTTGGTCCAGTCCAAGCTCCAGGCCTCATTGTTGTTCACCAGGCTATGGCCGTCGGACATCATCACGGTGTACGAACCGTTGGACGATTCAAAATAACGGACGTCCACATAGCCGGCCAGTTTGTTCATCAGGGTGTCCCTGGTGTCGCGCAGGTCGTTTTGCGGCTGCTTGGCGGTCTCCGAGGCCGTGAGCTTGGCGTTGATGTCGGCAATCTCTTTGGTGAGGGCATTGACATCGTCAATGGCGGATTTCAGGGTGACCCCGGTGTCAAATTTGGTCTGGGTCAGCTCGGCGCTCATGTTTTGCAGCTGCGTGTTCAGCAGCTCGGCCTGTTGGACCACGGTCTGGCGGTTGGAGCTGAGTTCCGGGTTGTTGCTTAAGGCCTGCCACGACTCCCAGAACTTACTGAGCAACTCGTTGACCGCGAGCCCCGGGACCTCGTTGAAGGAGGTCTCGATCATGCTCAGGGACTGCTGTTGGGTGGTCAGGTTGTTGATGTTGGAGTTCTGGTTCATCTGGCGCTGGAGCATGAACTGATCGTACTGCCTGGTGACGGTATCGCCGCGGACGCCATTGCCGAGATAGCCGACCCCGGTGGGGGTGGCAATCGGGGTGGTGAGGCCCAGGACCTGCCGGGAGTAGCCAGGGGTGTTGACGTTGGCAATATTGTGCCCGGCAACGGAGATGGAGGACTGATGGGTTAGCAGGGCCTCCTTGGCTATGTTCAGGGTTGAGGCGATGGACATGGCGGATCAGACCCCGCGGCTGATGAAGCTGGGAAGGGTTTTGCCGCGGGGCTGGGAGCGGCCCGGGATGCGGTAGGTGTGGTCGGCCTCGGCCGGTCTGGTGATCAGGGCGATGGCATCTTTTAGGTAGCCCAGGGTGTCCTCGGTGAACCGCTTGTTGATCAGGTTTTTGGTCTGGATCTCCTGGCGCAGGGCCTTGATCTTGGTCCGGTACTGGTCGATCCGTTGTCGCTGTTCCGGGGCATGGAGAGGAGGCGTCTGGCTATTGCCCTCTGCCGTCAGGGCGGGGCGCAGGGAGTCGTCCAGGTAGTGGATCTTGGCGAGCAGGGTCTCTTTTTGACGGCTCAAGCGGAAAAGCCCTTGGGTGTCCATGGCCCGCAGGGCGATACTCTCCTCCTGCAAGGTGGACAGGAGTTCACGGGAGAGGGTGAGGTTGATCGCCAGACCTTCCATGATGTCTTGCTCTGCCGGGGGGGTGGGTCTGTTGCTCTGGATCATGGTTCACACCTGTTTGGTTGCCGGTCGCGGGTTGCCGGAGAGTTGGTGAAAGAGGGTGTCGGCCAGGCCGATCCCGTGGCTGTTGGCCATCTCTTGGGCCAGACGGTCATCGGACATGGATTGATACATATCCTGGGCGTAGCTCTCTTCCGTCAGCCCCCCCTTGGGGACACTCTTGCGCATGGTGGTGAGCAGCTGCTTGAGGATGATGGCCTCGAAGCCCTGGCAGGCCTTTTTGAGCTCCGCCTCTTTGTTCGTATCGGCCGTCTGCCCGGTTTTCTTGAGGGCTAAGGCGGTGGCTGGTTGGATCTGCATGGCGATGGTCCTTGGTAACGGCTTGAGATGTTTAGGTTGTCGGCTGCCTGTGTTTCGTGCGCGTTGGATGATCTTTCCCTACGGGCGACGCGGCTTCAGCCTAGCAAGCCGAGGTTAGATGATCGTCAGTTCGGCCTGCATGGCCCCGGCGGCCTTGATGGCCTGGAAGATGGCGATCAGGTCGCGGGGGGCGGTGCCCACCGAGTTTAAGGCGCGGACCAGTTCGGCCAAGGTCACGCCGGGGGTGAGGTTGATGATCCGGTTCTCTTGGGGATTACCGTTGTCGGCGGCCAGTTGGGCGGTCATCTCGCGGACCATGTCATCGGTGAGGGGCTTGCCGAGTTTGTCCTTGCCGAGCTGGTTGGGGTCGGCGGCCACCCGGATGCTCAAGGTGCCATGGGAGAGGGCGAGTTCGCTGATGCGCACGTTTTCGCCCATGACGATGGTCCCGGTCCGTTCATCCACCACCACCTTGGCAATGGCGTCCGGATCGACGTCCAGCATCTCCAGGGCGGCGAGGAGCGAGATCTGCTGATCGCGGTACTCCTCCGGCACGGTCACCGTGATGGTGGCCCCATCGCTGGCCTTGGCATAGGAGCTGCCCAGGAAGGTGTTGATGGCCTTGGTCATCCGGGCAACGGTGGTGAAGTCCGGGTTGTTCAGGCTTAAAGTGATCTCGTTCTTGCCGCTGAAAGAGACCGGCACCTCTCTCTCCACCGTGGCGCCGTTGGGGACCCTGGCCACGGTCAGGTGGTTGTTCTGGCTGCCGTCGGGCACGGGGCCGGTGGTCTTGAAGCCGCCGATGGAGATGGGGCCTTGGGCCATGGCGTAGATCTCGCCGTCCAGGCCTTTCAAGGCGGTGGCCACCAAGGTCCCGCCTTGCAGGGAGGCGGCATCGCCCAGGGAGGAGAGGGTCACGTCCAGGTTCTGGCCGGTCTTGATAAAGGGGGGTAGGGTAGCGGTGACCATGACGCCGGCCACGTTCTTGACCTTGAGGTCGGCCTGGTTGACGGTCATGCCCACGTTTTTCAGCATGTTGGCCAGGGCCTGGGTGGTGAAGGGCGACTTGTTGCCGTCACCGGTACCGTTTAGGCCCACCACCAAGCCGTAGCCCACCAGTTGGTTGTTGCGCACCCCCTTGACCGCGGCCAGTTCCTTGACCCGAACGGCGTGGGCCGGGACAGCGGACAGGGCCATCAGGGTAAGGAGCAGGATGGCTGTTTTGATCAGGAGGCTTGTATTGGTGATCCGCATTGCTCTCTCCTCGGGGGGCAGGATTTAACATTGGTAAGCTCGGTGGTGCACGTGCAGGTGAATATGCAATTGATGCGCCAAGCAATGATTAAATAAATTACCGAATAAAACAGAATGGTTAGTAGATTGCTGGTCGGGTCGTCATGGTCAGCCGGGGAGACGATATGTCAATAAGAGACCGCTACGGTCCGTCGTCGTGGAGTGCCCGGAAAAAAATGCCCAGTCGGGGCGGAGCGATCTCATCGCCGCAAGGGAAAATTATGATTTGTGGCTGTAAACAATTCTCAGCAGTTTCTGGAGGAGCGTCGTCCACGGCGCGATTCAGGCTTGATCGCGCC
>CAYSFY010000174.1:5535-9573 GCA_964430285.1 uncultured Desulfobulbia bacterium | reverse complement strand
AACAACTGGCGAGGCTCAGGCAACACTCATTGTTCGCGTCGGCTATTGCCTCGCGGGCCACAGCCGTGAGGCTGGGATCATCATCGACCCACCACAGAAAGACATGGGTATCCAGAAGGAGACGAGCCATCAGACGTACTCCTTAAAATCCGGTGGCAGCTCATCAAAGTCCGGCGCAATGGACAGAATCTGCCCTTTGGCTGAACCAGGCTGCCGCTCCTTTTTCACCTCGGTTACCGGCGTCAATCTGAGAAGTGGCTTGTTGTCCCGGGCGATCACCACCTCTTCCCCCAGCAGGGCGAGTTTGACCAGTTCGGAAAAATGGGATTTTGCCTGTGCTATATTGTATTGTTTCATACCTCACCTCCATGTTAGTCATACTATATGACCATTATCAAGGAGTCAAGGTCGATACGCTGCCGATAAATGGGCGGAGTGGGATCATTCCTACCTTCAAATGGATATGGGTGAGGTCGATCACTACCGGCTCCTTGGGCTCTGCTGGGCATGCGAAAGCTGCCTTTCACCAAGGCTACAAGGCCCGCATCGCTCAGGCCAAGGCCTTGTAGCCACCCGATCCCTGCCGGCTAGCTCCTCGTGGGCATGGCCTATCCCTGTTTGATGAAGCTCCCTTGTTGGTACTCCTCAAAGGCACGTTGCAGCTCCTCCTGGGTGTTCATGACAATGGGGCCGTACCAGGCGACCGGCTCACCGATGGGCCGACCGGAGACCAGGAGAAAGCGGACCGGCCTGGCCTGGGTGGTGATGGTCACCGCCTCGCCTGCACCGTAGAGAATGAGATCCTCGGCGGTGCAGGCGCAGTTCCTGTTCATGTCGAAGTAGTTCATCCCCACCACCTCGTGGGCGTAGGCGTTCCGTTCCGGATCAAAATACCCCTCTCCGTCCACCACGTAGGCAAAGGCCTTGTGACCGCGCCGAATCCCATGGGTGAACACCGTCTCCGGCGGCACGGTGACGTCCAGGTACTCGGGATCGATGACCACGTCCGTCACCGGCCCCTTGACCCCCGCCAGCTCGCCGCAGATCACCTTGACGCGGACCTCGCCCTTCAGGGTCGCCACCGGGATCTCCCCTGCCGTGATGCCCCGGTAGCGGGGGGCCATCATCTTGTGGGAGGCGGGGAGGTTGGCCCAAACCTGGAACCCCCACATCAGGCCGTCGGCATCGCCATGGGGCATCTCCTGGTGGATGATGCCACTGCCCGCGGTCATCCACTGCACGTCCCCCGCTGCGATGACCCCCTTGTTGCCCATGCTGTCGCCATGCTCGACACGGCCATGGAGCAGGTAGGTGATGGTCTCGATCCCCCGGTGCGGGTGCCAGGGGAACCCCTTTAGATAGTGCGGCGGGTAGTTGGAGTGGAAGTCGTCGAGCAGGAGAAAGGGATCAAACAACGGGACCTCGCTGTGACCAAAGGCCCTCTTCAGATGGACCCCGGCCCCCTCAATGGTCGGCTTGCTCTTCCAGACTTTGCTGATCTTGCGTACGGAATTCATGGTAACCTCCAGGGTGGATGGGTATGGGCTTGGTCCCCCCATGCTAGAAACAATGGGCTTGAAAACAAATAGGGGGTTGACCCTATTTGTTGTTGCCGCTTTTTTGGTATGACAAAAGCTGCTATCATGGCGGCACCACCGCAGTCAGACCGGCTTTCCCCGGAGATGGACCACCGAGGCCATCACCAAGGGCCCGCGCCCCCTTTTGCTTACCCGACCTTCACCAAGGAACTATGATGGAGACCCCTATCCGCATCGGCATCAGCGCCTGCCTGCTGGGCACCAAGGTCCGTTATGACGGCGGGCAGCAACTGGATCCGTTGATCACCGAGACCCTGGGCCGCTTCTGCGAGTTCGTGCCGGTCTGCCCGGAGGCGGAGTGCGGGCTGGGGGTGCCGCGGGAGACCATGCGCCTGGTGGGTGACCCCCGCGCGCCCAGGCTGATGACCACCCAAACCGGGATCGATCACACCGAGCGCATGCTCTCCTGGTCCCGGCACAAAGTGGCGGAGTTGGCGCGACAGGGGCTCCTTGGCTTCATCTTCAAGGCCAAGTCCCCATCCAGCGGCATGGCGCGGGTCAAGGTCTACCCCAAGGCCACGGGTGGGAGGCCGCGGCGGGTGGGGGTGGGGCTCTTCGCCCGGGTGTTGATGGAGGAGTTGCCGCTGTTGCCGGTGGAGGATGAGGGGAGGCTGCACGATCTCGCCCTGCGCGAAAACTTCTGCGAACGGCTCTTTGCCTTGCAGCGCTGGCGCGCAACCAAGGCCAAGCCCACCGTCCGGGGCCTCATCGCCTTCCATAGCCGGCACAAACTGCAGATCATGGCCCACAGCGTCCAGCACTACCGGGAGATGGGGCGGCTGGTGGCCCGCACCGAGGCCAAGACGCTCGCCACCCTCTTTGCCGAGTACGAGGCCATGCTGCTGGCGGCCTTGCGGCTCTTGCCCACGGCGAGGAAGCAGGTGAATGTCCTGCACCACATTTTTGGCTCCTGCAAAAAGGTGCTCACCATGGCCGAGAGGGAGGAGCTGCTCACCATCATCGACCACTATTGCCAAGGTCTCCTGCCTCTGATCGTGCCCATCACCCTGCTCAACCACTACCTACGCAAACACGGGCAGGAGTATCTGGCCCAGCAGAGCTACCTGCACCCCCACCCCCTGGAGTTGCGGCTGCGCAACCACGCCTGAACCGCTGTTCTTCCCCTTGCAATTTAATGTAGGGGATCTATAGTGGTGGGTTCCTTGACCAGGCCAGTAGAATTACCAATCCGTGACGAGAGCAAGCGACCATGGCAAAACGTATTATCCTTACCCTGTTGGGACTGATGTTGGTCGTCGGCGCCATTGCCGGCGTCAAATTTCTCCAGATCCGCGCCATGATCGATCAAGGCGGCAAGCATGTCATGCCGCCGGAGACGGTGACGGCCGGGCCGATGCAGTCCACCGCCTGGGGTTCGTCGCTCTCGGCCACCGGCACCCTGGAGGCGGTGCAGGGGGTGACCGTGGCCGCGCAACTGGCCGGCAAGGTGGAAAAAATCGCCTTTGCCCCGGGGGCCATGGTCCAGCAAGGTGACCTCCTGCTCCAGCAGGACACCGCCTCCGAAGAGGCCCAGCTGCGCGTTATCCAGGCCGCCCGCAACCTGGCCCAGACCAACCTCAAACGCATGACCGCCCTGGAGGAGCAGGGGTTGATCCCCCGGGCCGACTTTGACAAGTCCCAAGCCGACTTCAAGGGGGCGGAGGCCCAAGCCGACAATATCCGGGCCGCCATCGCCAAGAAGACCATCCGCGCCCCATTCAGCGGCCGCCTCGGCATCCGCCAGGTCAATCTCGGGCAGATGCTGCGCGAGGGCGACCCCATCGTCTCGTTGCAGGTCATGGACCCGGTCTTTGTCAATTTCCAACTGCCGCAACAGGACCTGGCCAAGATCCGCACCGGTCTTGAGATCACCATCAGCGGCGACACCCTGGGCGCCAAGAAACTGACCGGCGAGATCTCGACCATCAGCCCCAAGGTCGAGGATGCCACCCGCACCATTCCGGTGCAGGCCACCGTGGCCAATAGCGAGGAGCTTTTGCGTCCCGGGATGTTTGTCGAGGTCACCATCACCCTGCCCACAGAGAACAAGGTGCTCACCGTGCCGGCCACTGCCGTGCTCTACGCCCCCTACGGCGACTCGCTCTTTGTGATCGAGGAGAAAAAGGGGGACAAGGGCGGCAAGCCAAGCCTTGCCCTGCGCCAGCAGTTTGTCCGGCTGGGCGAACGGAGGGGCGACTTTGTGGCGATCAACGAGGGGGTGAAGGAGGGGGAGCGGGTGGTGACCACCGGGGTGTTCAAACTCAGAAACGGCCAAGCGGTGGTGATCAACAACATTCTGGCCCCCGAATTCAAGCTGGCGCCCAAGCCCGAGAACAAGTAAGGGCCGTCCCATGAAATTCACCGACCTCTTCATTCACCGCCCCGTCCTCGCCCTGGTGATCAGCTTCGTCATCGTCATCGCCGGCCTGCAGGCCATCGG
>CAYSFY010000174.1:0-5525 GCA_964430285.1 uncultured Desulfobulbia bacterium | reverse complement strand
CCCGGCGCCAGCGCCGAGCTGGTGCGGGGCTTCATCACCACCCCCCTGGAGCGGGCCATTGCCGCGGCCGACGGCATCGACTACATCGAGTCCCAGAGCAGCCAGGGCCGCTCCGCCATCAGCGTGCGGCTGAAGATCAACTACGACGCCAACAAGGCCCTCTCCGAGATCAGCTCCAAGGTCGATCAGGTGCGCGCCGACCTGCCCCCCGAGGCCGAGGTGCCGATCATCAACATCGAGTCGGCGGACAGCCGCTTCGCCTCGGCCTACCTGAGCTTCACCTCCGAGATCCTGAAGCAGAACGAGATCACCGACTACCTGACCCGGGTGGTGCAGCCCAGGCTCTCGGCCCTGGCCGGGGTGCAGCGCGCCGACATCCTGGGGGCGCGCACCTTTGCCATGCGCATCTGGTTGCAGCCCGAGCGGATGGCGGCCTTCAACATCTCCCCGGTGGAGGTGCGCCAGGCGCTCGCGGCCAACAACTTCCTGGCCGCCCTGGGCCACACCAAGGGGTCGTTGATCCAGGTCAACCTCACCGCCGACACCGACCTGCGCTCGGCCTCCGAGTTTAAACGTCTGGTGGTGCGCGAGGAAAATGGGGCCATCATCCGGCTCGAGGATATCGCCGAGGTGGCCCTGGGCGCCGAGGACTACGACACCGAGGTGCGCTTCTCCGGCCAGACCGCGGTGTTCATGGGGATCTGGCCCCTGCCCAACGCCAACTCCCTGGATGTAATCAAGCTGGTCAGAAAAGAGATGACCGGCATCCAGAAGGACCTGCCCTCCGGCATGCAGGCCCGCATCGCCTACGACGGCACCGACTATATCAACAACGCCATCCATGAAGTGCTGAAGACCCTGGGCGACACCCTGATCATCGTGGTGGTGATCATCTTCCTGTTCCTGGGCTCGTTCCGCTCGGGATTCATCCCGGTGGTGGCCATCCCCCTCTCCCTGATCGGCGCCTGCTTCCTGATGCAGGTCGCGGGCTTCACCGTCAACCTCCTCACCTTGCTGGCCATCGTCCTCTCCGTGGGTCTGGTGGTGGACGACGCCATCGTGGTGGTGGAAAACGTGGAGCGTCACCTGCGCGCCGGCCTCACCCCCACCGCGGCCGCTATCCTTGGCGCCCGGGAGCTGGTGGGACCGATCATCGCCATGACCATCACCCTGGCCGCGGTCTATGTCCCCATCGGCATGCAGGGCGGCCTCACCGGCTCGCTCTTCCGCGAGTTCGCCTTCACCCTGGCCGGGGCGGTGATCATCTCCGGCGTGGTGGCCCTGACCCTGTCGCCCATGATGTCGGCCAAGCTTCTGGTGCCGGGGATTGAGGAGCACGGCTTGGCCGGTAGGATCAGCCGGGGGTTCGACCGCTTTCGCGGCCTCTATGGCCGCCTCTTGTCCGGTACCCTGCGTTACCGGCCGGCGGTCTACATGGTGTGGATCACCTTGAGCCTGCTCACCATCCCCATGTTCCGCATGTCGGCCGTGGAACTGGCCCCCATTGAGGATCAGGGGGTCATCTTCGGCATCCTCGACGCCGCGGCCAACTCCACCCTGGACCAGACCAGCCGCTATGCCGCCGCCGCCAATCAGGTCTTCTTAAATGTCCCGGAGACCAAGTTCACCTTCCAGATCACCAACCCCTCCTCCGGCTTCGGCGGCATGGTGGTGAACCCCTGGAAGGAGCGCGAGCGCACCGTCTTTCAGATCCTCCCCCAGGTCCAGCAGGCCCTAGGCGCCATCCCCGGCATCCGCATGTTCCCGGTGACCCCGCCACCGCTCCCCGGCGGCGGTCAGTTCCCGGTGGAGTTCATCCTCGCCGCCACCGCCGAACCGGGAGAGATCCTGGAGCTGGCCCAAAAAATCCAGATGCAGGCCATGATGAGCGGCATGTTCGCCTTTCCGCCGCTCATCGACCTGAAGATCGACCAGCCCCAGGCGGAACTGGTCATTGACCGCAACAAGGTGGCGGACTTAGGGTTGAGCCTGCAACAGGTGGGTGCCGATGTCGGTTCCATGCTGGGGGGCAGCTATGTCAACCGCTTTGACATCGCCGGCCGCAGCTACAAGGTCATCCCCCAGATCCAACGGGTGGACCGCTTAAACCCGGAGCAGTTGCGGGCGATCTACATCACCGGCCCCCAGGGTAAACTCATCCCGCTCTCCTCTGTCGCCACCATCAACAACAGCACGGTGCCGCGCTCCATCAACCGCTTCCAGCAGATGAACGCGGTCAAGATCAGCGGCGTGGCCATGCGCCCACTGGACCAGGCCCTAAGCTACCTGGAGGGGGAGGCCGCCAAGATCCTGCCCCAGGGCTATCTCATCAACTACACCGGCGAGTCGCGCCAGTTGCGCACCGAGGGTAACCGCTTCCTGCCGGCCTTCGGTCTGGCGGTGGTCCTCATCTTCCTGGTGCTGGCCGCCCAGTTCAACAGCTTCCGCGACCCCTTCGTCATCCTGGCCGGCTCGGTGCCCTTGGCCATGTTCGGGGCCTTGATCTTCACCTTCCTGAAGATGCCCGACCCCAACATCCCCTTCTGGACCAAGGGGTGGACCACCACCATGAACATCTACTCCCAGGTGGGCCTGGTCACCCTGGTGGGTCTGGTGGCCAAGAACGGCATCCTCATCGTCGAATTCGCCAACAAACTGCAAGAGCAGGGGCACAGCAAACTGGAGGCGGTGCACGAGGCGGCCCTCACCCGCCTGCGCCCCATCCTCATGACCTCCACCGCCACCGTGGCCGGCCACTTCCCCCTGACCCTGGTCACCGGCGCCGGGGCCGCGGCCCGAAACTCCATCGGCTTGGTGCTGGTGGGCGGCATGACCATCGGCACCCTGTTCACCCTGTTCGTGGTGCCGTCGATCTACATGCTGATCGCCCGGGACCACGGCAAGGATCGGCAGGGGTCTTGATTCTTGCCGTCCGAGGCTTATTGTAGAGCTACCATTTACGCAGGTCCGCTGAGTCGGACCCGCCAATTCAGCCCTTGCTGCGGCAAAGAAAGGGAAACAGAGGAATAACCATGCCCATCTATGAGTACCAATGCCTCGAATGCGAGGCCAACTTCGAGAAGATCCTCACCTCGGCCTCCTCCGCCGAGGTGATCACCTGTAGCCAGTGCGGCAGCGTCAAGGTGCGGAAGAAGATCTCCGTAACCTCCCTCAAGCTGAGCAACTCGACAGCGAGCCCGATCCCGGCGGGGGCGCTCTCCGGCTGCTCCTCCCGCTCCGGCTTCTCCTGAGCGTAAGCCTAAGCGGGCCCGGGTGGCCCGTGTGAATATCGGATTGGTTGGGCAACTCCCACGCAGAATGCAACGATTAGTGCGCCGTGCCCCAAGAGTTGCAGTTGCTCCCCCCTCTGCGCGGTGCTCTCTCCCGCACTAACGTCGTAGGTGCGCCAACGCACTGCACCTAAAGGGATTCGCGGTTCCACCGCAAAATCACACCCTCCTCCACAACCGGCTATCGACGCCATCACTACCATCTCGCCATAGTAGCCGCCAATCTGAGCACGATAATACTCCCCAGATACAGCACGTCGGTGTTTCGCGAAGGTGCACATGATTGTACGTTGTTCATTGAAGCCTCCATTCTCGTGACTTTGAGCGGTCCACGAGTTTGGAGGCTTCGATATTTTCCCGGAACTGTCAAACTTTTGTTGTCCACCGGCAAAGCCGGTGGTTTACCTTACGGAAATTATGGGTGGGGTGACCGGCGGTATTTTAGGCGGCATCCCAGGATCAGGGCCGTATTTACTGGCTGGCGGTGCTGGTGTTTCGTATAAGAATGGCGGGCTAGAGGGGCTGGCGGATTTTGGGGGAGGGGTTTTGGGTGGGATGGCTGGCGCCTACACAACGGATAGTGCAATGCAGGCTTGGCGGGAGTCACATCGGATTCAGTTGGCGGACCTCACACCTGACGAGCAAGAAGCGGTTAGAGCGGCCGCCACAGATTGGTCGGAATCAAGTGTCCCCTACGAACGGGGGGGAGCGAGCAAAGAAGGAGCAGACTGCTCAGGAGCTGTCTCCGGTATCTACGAAGAGGCTAATATCGATATCGGAAAAATGCGCAGCAGTGACTTTGCGACCAGCTCATTGTTTTCCAAGGCACAGGGATCATTACAAGTCGGGGATGTCGGCGTATATGATGATCCTGGCCACGCTGTTATCTATGGGGGGAGCGCAACAGGTGTTCAAGGGCGCGATGTTTGGAGTGCCTCACATACAAATGGTCCAAACTTTGGCCCAGCCAACAGTTCTTGGTATCATGGAACTCCAAAATGGTATCGCAAAAAATAAAAAAATTACGATGGTTAAGGGGGCTAGGAGATATGTGGAATCTTTTCGTTTCAATCCTGACTGCAATCACAGTAGCAATATCCTCAGTGGCATGTGCTTCGCCATGTGACGGAGTCGACAATGGCCTGAATAAGGAACGTGCGGTAGACTTGGCCCCCGTAATTGCCAAACAATTACATGTGGCAAGCGTTGAGGTACTGAAGTCGTTCAGGATGGATAACTGGAGTATTATTTACGTAGATACACACGTATCGGACGAGACATTTTTGTTTTACGCAAGAGATCCGCTAACCAGTCAATACATCAATGAGTGGAGCGGGGCTGCTACGAGATATGAGGGACAAATAATCAAGGACTGGGCAATCAAGAACGTTCCCGGCATTCCTATACAACTTGCCACTTGTTTTGCTTGGTACGTTACAAAAAGTGATGATTTGTGAGTTCGGAACAAAAGGGGACAGATTTATTGTGCGGCAGGGCAAGGTCGTATAGTCCGTAGGAAAGACCGTCTCAATGGCTTCGGGGAACCCCTTGAGGCCATCGACGCAGGCAATGAAAATATCCTGGACACCCGGACGTGCAGTTTCCCCGCATCCGGTTCCTCGGCTCAGTTCCACCATCGGCTTCGATGCCACGGCCCAGTTCAGCAATGCCACCCTCTACGTGAGTGTGTGGACATGGGAAGGCAACGCCTGGGCCGTCTATCTGCCAGGCGGCGATACCGCCACCTATGCCGCCAGCAAGGGGTTCGGTGTGTTAAGCACTGTGGGGGTGAGGCGAAGGGTTTTGGGTGAACAGCCTGGGGACGGGGGAAGTCGCCATCAACGGCACCCTGAGCAGCGGTGGCATCCCCATCAGTACCGGCTGGAATCTGGTGGGGTTGAAGGGGAGCGCGACCAAGGCGGTCAGCGAATTGGTGGCGGGCCAGAGCCAATTGATCTCCCTCTGGAAGTGGGAGGGCAACTCCTGGTCCGTTTCCCTGCCCGACAAGGAGGACAAGGGCGCGGCCTATGCAACGGAAAAGGGGTTCACCTTGCTGCAAGCGATCGCGCCGGGAGAAGGGTTCTGGGTCAATAGCAACGGGGCGACCACCCTGCCGTAACGCGGCACCTGCTTAGGGCCTCGGCAAGAAATAATCATCCAATCTTGCTTGTCTTTCGGCTCGTCTTCCGCGTTGTAGCAAGGGTTACATAGCGCTGCTATGCGCCCCTTGCTACG
>CAYSFY010000173.1:0-9580 GCA_964430285.1 uncultured Desulfobulbia bacterium | reverse complement strand
TTCATGTTGGGGGGGGTGTCGTTTTCCGGGTCGATGGAGATGGATATGAGATGGTAGCCCTTCCCGTCCCGGGGCACCTTCCGATGAAAATTGGTGAAGTTGGCCGAGAGTACGGGGCAGATGGTGGTGCAGGTGGTGTAGATGAAATCCACCAGCACCGTCTTGTCGGACAAGAGTATCTGCCTGAGGCTTACCTGTTCGCCATTCTGGTTGATCAGGGTGACATCGGGGATATCGTAGGCCGCGTGTTCCACCGTAAACGGCGGGGCGGTGGCCACGGCGAGCCCCAGCCGGGGCAAGAGCAGCAGGGTGCAGCACAGAATGATGCCAAGGATTGAGCGCGGTTGCAGCCAAGGATGTCCGGTGAAAGGGTTGCATGAAGCCCCCCCTCCCTTCGCGGGAGGGGGTGGGGGGGTGGGGGAATGAGCAACCTGCCGTGAAACGGCCGACTCCCCCCCCACCCTAACCCTCCCCCGCCAGGGGGGAGGGGATGGTTTGGTACCAAGATCGCCATGGCAAGTTTCTCTTCGAGCAACGCTGGGTTGAACCATATTTTTTCTCCTGTGGTGGCAATTTTCCCTTTGTCGCGCTCTCCGGTCACGAAAAAAGGGGTTGGCTGACAACAGCGCCTCTACTCCATAATCAGGTGCGAGGTCAGGCACTTGAAGAGGACCAGGGCCGTGAATAGAGCATAGCAGAGCAGGGAGAAGGCAACAACTCTCCGTTGTGTGCCCGGGACGATGGCCTTGAGGGTCGGAATCTTGCGGGCCGGGGCAATGGCGCCGACGCTGATGCCGGCCACGGTCCCGACAAAGAGCGCCAGGTACAAGGGGTAGCCGGTGTAGCCATACTCCCGCTGCAAGAGGCAGAAGGGACAGTGATGGGTCGGCAGTTCGTAAAAGTAGAGGGAAAAGGTGGAGATCATCGCCTTGATCGCCACCAAACCGGTGATGGCGCTGATGGCGGCAAAGAGCACCCCACCCCGCCCCTTGCTCACATATCCATAGATACCGACCACGAGAAGGAGCCCCAGCAGGGAGAAGCACACGGTTGCCGGTTGCAGGCCGTAGGCCAAGAGGGAGCTGTCCCCCTCGCCGGCCTCTGTTGCCCCCCGAAAGATGGTGCTACAGCAAGAGGTGATGACATCCGGGGTCACGGCGTGGAAGTAGAGGAACATCACCACCGTCTCGGCCACCGCCAGCGGCGCCAGCACCAGCAGCAGAGCATACTTGGCCTTGATCAGGGGGTAGTCGCGGGCCTGGTTGTCCACATGGTTGAGCACCATCCACACCCCGGCCACCATGAACAACACGATCTTCAGCAACAGCGCCGGGTACCCGTAGCCATTGACGTTGAAGGTACCGGCGGCGCACATGGCCCCGACCAACAGCTTGCTCAGCTCCTCGGCGGTATAGACCAAAAGCAGCAGGGCCGGCAGCTGAAAGACCAGGGTGCTGCCCACCAGGGTGGAGATCAGGTAGGTCTTGCGTTCCAGTTCCAGTTGCAGTTCGCTGCCGGAGGTGATCTGCCAATGGCGGAGGATGACCACGGCGTACCAGGCAGCGTAGAGAAGCAGGAAGCTGGTCAACAACGAGCCGATGAGCAGGGCGATGACCGGGGGATGGAAGATCACGTCCCCTCCTGGTCCACGCCAACGAGGGCGCCATCCCGCATCTCGATCACCTGCTCCACGGCGGCGGCATCGTAGACAATGGGGTCATGACTGGCGATGAGGATGGTCTTGCCCTTGCCTTGCAAGCGCTGCATCAACTCCATGAACTCCCCGGAGAGCTTGGTGTCGAGGTGGGCGGTGGGCTCGTCGGCAATGACCACGGCCGGGTCATTGATCAAGGCCCGAGCGATGGCCACCCGCTGGGCCTCGCCGCCGGAGAGCCACTCGATATTGGTCAAGGCCTTCTCTTTCATGGCAAGGGAGTCAAGCAGTACCACGGCCCGCTCCTCGATGCGCGCCCGCTTCTCACCGGTGGGATAGGCCGGGATCATGATGTTCTCCAGGGCGGTCAGCCCCTTGATCAGGTTGAAGCGCTGGAAGATAAAGCCAAAGGTCTGGCGCCTGATCTCGGTGAGGAAGCGCTCCGGCAGGCTGGTCAACTCCTGGTCGCGGAAGATGATCCGGCCCGAGGTCGGCCGGGCCATGCCGCCGATGATGGCGAGGAGCGTGGTCTTGCCCGAACCGCTTGGCCCCTTGAGCACCGTGAACAGGCTCTCGTCAATGGTGAGACTGACCCCGGACAGGGCCTTGAACTCGTTGGGCCGGCCGGCATTGAAGACCTTGCGTACCTTGTGCAATACGATCATGGTCAGGCCCTCATCACGGTGTCGGGGTCAACCGTGGCCGCCCGCCAGGCCGGAAACAGCGTGGCCACGGTGTAGGGGACCACGACCATGAAAAAGAGGGAGAGCACCTGAAAGCCGCTGACCTGGGGGGTCAGGCGGAAATCGGGGTAGAGCACCGACCACCCCTTGAGCACCGGCGCGAATAGGGTGGCCGAGGCGAGGAAGACATGGGCATAGGCCACGAGGATGCCCACCAGAAAGGAGGTGAAGGAGATGACCATCCCCTCCCACACCTTCATGAAGATCACGTCGGAGGTCTCCCAGCCCAGGGCCTTCAAGATGCCGATCTCGTACTTCTCCTCGGCGCTGAGGCCCGAGGCCTTGTCCCAGGCAAAGATGATAAAGGCGATGACCACGGTGCAGAGGATGACCATGAGGATGCCGCTACGCCAGCTGAACATGGCGTCGTAGGTGCGGGCGATATCCTCGCGGATCACCGGCCGGGTGTCGGGAAAGGCCGCCATGATCTTGCGGGCGACGGTGGGCCGTTCGTTGGGGTTTCTGACCGTGAGCACCAGATCGGTGACCACGCCGTCCGGCACGGAGAACAGCGCCCGGAAGTCCCCCTCCGCCATCAACAGCAGGTCGGACGAGACCAAGGAGGAGGCGGAGGAGAGGATGGCGGCGACCTCATACATCCTGGTCTCGCCGTCCGTGCCGCGCAGGGGGACGAGGTCACCCCGGGCGATCTTGCGGCTCCTGGCCACCCCCTCGCCAACGGTGATGGTCCCCGTGGGCACGGGGGTCTCGGTGGGCACCATCACCGTATAGTTGGCCCCAATGCCACCATCGTAGTAGTAGCCCCACAGCCGCCCGGTCACCGAGCCGACCCCGGGGATGGCCTTGATCCGCTCGCCATAGCCCATGGGGACAAGATCATAGCGGCCGGCCATCAGCCGCTGCACCACGATCTCCGGCGCCTCCTGGAGCCAACCCGCCGCCTCCTCCTTAAGCCCCTGGGTCAGGAACATGACCGAGGCCAGCAGGGCGACCACCAGGGTATAGACCACCACCAAGGCCGCATTTTTCCCCTTTCTCCTGAGCAGCGAGGCCAGGGTGAAATCGATGACGTTCCGCTGTTTGTCAATCATGGCTAGCCATCACCGTTGCTGCCACCGGGGCCGTGAGCGCGCCCGAGGGAAAGTGTTCGAAGGACATGGGGCCATCTTGGAAAGGGGCGTGATGGTCGGCAAGGGAGGGGTGCCGCGTATAGCGGGCTTCGGTGAACAGGCAGAGATCCGTCAAACCATACTCCTTGACCAGATTACGGGTGGAGGCCATCTCGTGTGCGGCCATGGCCTGACGGCTGACGGCATGGACGCCCATCAGGCAGATCAGGCCGATCAGCACCGCCAGCACCAAAAAATAGGTGTTCGATTTTCTCATCGGCTCAGCATAGTGCATTTTCGCCCGGGGAAAAAATTACTTTTGGCGATTCCATCAGTTTTGTCGGTTTCGCCAAAACCGCTCAACCGACGCCGGCACACCGTGCCCTCTATTGCCATTATGTATGCGGATGGCGGGGTTTTGGAATGTGGGTAAGACCATCACTTTTGACGGTTTCGCCAAAACCGCTCAACCGCCGCTGGCACGCCCCGTCACCTATTGAAACTGCATTGGCAGATGGTCAGCTTTACGATTTTTGGCGATCCCATCACTTTTGACCGATGGACTCCAGGTAATCCAGGATGGTGTTTAGGTTTTTTTCGCCGATTTGATGCTTGAAGTTGGTCGGCATGGTGGAGGTAAAGCCCTCCACCACATCCGCCCGGGGATCGAGGATTGATCGTTGCAGATAATCACGGTCAACCGCTATAGTCCGTTTTTTGCCATTGGTGGTCACCACCACCGTGCCGCCGAAAATTCCATTCAGCGGCGGGCCAATTCTCTTCGCGCCATCCAGACTGTGGCAGGCGATGCAGCCATTGACTTCGAGGAGTCGCAGGCCTTCGGGCTTCGCCTGCTGCTTGCCGCCCTTGCACCCCGCGAGGCTTACGAGCACGCACAGGGGTATCACCATGTGGGCGATGCGCATTGTGTTTAGCGAACCCCTTGGGTGCCCCCGAGATCCCCATTGGCTGGCGACGCAACTCCAGCTGACTCCCGCGCGGGGGGGCTGTTTACCCCTTCGGCAATCTCGCCATGGATATGGGCATCATACAGCGCCTTGCCGATAAGGAAGTCGCACCAGGCGAGGCCGATATCGGGCAGGGTTGACTTGAGGATCATGGCCGGAAAGGGGATCCCCTTGGCCATAATCTCCGCGATACTGAAATGGGCCATAAAGATGGTGCCGTAGATGACGATCAGGCCATTCAGCAAATAGCCGTAAGCCGCAGTCCTCCGTGACATGAACAGGGTGGTCACCACCAAGAGATCGGTCAACGAAAAGAACGAGGCCAAAAAATGGGTCCCGTCAAAGACGGAGACCCCCGGGTGCAGCGGGTCCACCACCATGAAGGGATGGATCCGGTAGTGGAGCATGAGGCCTGCGAGGGCACTCAGGAACAGGGCTGGGATCAAAGTGCTCTTGTTCACGGCGGATCACCTTGTAAAGGTGAAGGTCACCATGTGCCCCAAATAAAAGGTGCCGCTGATAGCCACGATATGCAAGACCCACCAGCCGGGTCGGTATCTCATGAAATATTTCAACATCCGTCACCTCCGGAGCAGATGGCCGAGCAGATAAACGGTAGCAATGGCCATGAAGTGCAAGAGCCACCACCCGGGTTTCAAAAAGCGTATTTTGGCTTTGAACGCGTCTCTAGTCATGGGGCAAGGGCTCTTTGCTGAAAAAATGAGACGGCTGGCCGGAGAGGCCAAACCTGCGGGTCTCACGGAAAAGACGAGAAGCCGGCCATCCGCCACTGGAATTTCAACGTATCATGGGTGTGCCAGCGGCGGTTGAGCGATTTTTGCGAAACCGTCAAACCAGCACTTAGTATAGATGGAAACTTGTAGGGGCGGGATAGGGGATAGACCCTATTTTGAGGGCTGCGGCCAATTCACGGATCACCCCAATGAAGCGGCTAAACCCGGGGAGGAAGGGCAAAAGGATTCACCTTGCCCACCGGCTTACGGTCCCCTTGGGGTACGTTGTTGGCTTGCCATCGGGGAGAGGTTAGCGGGGTGGATTGGTACCGCCGGACCAGGCGCATTGCGTAAAATCAATGGGCTTCTGGCATTGGCGGCAGGTATGCTCCTTGTTGAATTCATCGGAGAAGATCTCCTTCTCCGTCCCGCATTGCGGGCATTTGCAGGTGAAGGCCTCCAGCTTTTTGAAGGTCTCGAATCCGGGGCAGTGCTGTGGCGTGGTCATACTCATACCTAGGGCTCCCATGGTGTTGCTTGCCGCGGCAGGGCTTCTCGGTTTTCACCAGCGCCCCCGCCTAACGGCACGGTTTTATTTGGATGAATCGGAATTGACTCAATGCTGTCCAATAAGAGACTGGCATGAAACTCCCCCGACCTTTATGCCGTTCAATACCCCCTTGCGGGGAGCGGGAAGGGGTGGGGGTGAAGTGTCCACCTGCCGAGCAGGGGCCAACGCCCCCCCACCCCTCTTCCCGTTACGGTTATTTGGCGGCGGAGTTAACCCAGAATCCCTCCTTGGGGTTCACCCCGTTCAGCAGGGTAAAGCCCTTGCTGGCGGCATAGGCCGTTCCTTTATCGGTCAGACCGGGGATGGTGACGGACCAGGAGTTGTTGCACCACTTCCACATGGATACCACCTTGAGCTGCTGCCCGGCCGCCAAGCCACAAATCTCGGTGGTCGCCACCGGCTGTTTACCCTTGAGTCCGAGCAGATTCCAGCCCGCGGACAAGGTGATATCCTCGGCAGTGGCCACCGCGGGCACGGTCATGGCCATGGGTGCCTGGCTATTCAACCAGAAACCCTCTCCCGGATTGATCGTCGCCAAGGAGCCATAGCCCTTGCTGGCGGCATAGGCAGCGGTCCCGCCATTGGCGAGGTACACGGACCAGGTGCCTTGCTTAAAGGCCCACAGAGTGATCACCTCGGGATACTCCTGGGCCATGGCGGACGCGGTCAGTGGCTCGGTGGCCGCGATCAGGTTCCAGCCGCTGGTCAGGTTCAACTCCATCGTGTCCCCTTGGTTGGCAATCGTGTTGATCCAGAACCCTTCACCAGGGTTGACCACGGTGAGCAGGTCAAACCCCTTACTGCTGGCATAGGCCTCGCCGAGATCGGTCGCGCCGGGCAGCGTCACCGACCAGCTGTTGTTGCTCCACTTCCATATGGAGACCACGGACACCGACTGTCCCTCGGCCAAGGCTTGAATTCCCGCTACTGACAACGCCGCCTTGCCCTTCAGCCCGCGGAGGTTCCACCCCTCGCTCAGGGCTATTTCTTCCTCCACGTCCGCGGTCTGCACGCTCAGGGTCAAGGGCGCCTCGGCATTCAGCCAGAAGCCCTCTCCCGGATTGATCGTGTCGAGGATGCCAAAGCCCTTGCTGGTGGCATAGACCGCGGTGGTGCCGTCATTGAGATACACCGACCAGGTGCCGTATTCGAATTTCCACAGGCTGATCAACTCGGCATGCTCCAGGGCCAGGTCCGCGGCGCTCAGTGGCTCGGGCGAGGCGATGAGATTCCAGCCGCTGGTCAGGTTCACATCCAGAATCGACCCCGGCGCCGGGATGATGGTATAGGCGCGGGTCTGCGCGACCTCTTGGTTGTTGGCCTGATCCACGGCAAAGAACTGCAGGGTCGAGGTCTCGGCAATGGTGATCGGTCCCGTGTAGACCTGGCCGTTGGTCACGGTCAAGGGTACGGCGGCGGTGGTGTAGTAGATGGTGGCATTGGCCTCGGTGGTCAGCACCACGGTGATGCCGCCGCTGTACGTGCCGCCGGCGGGGGTGGCCTGGGTCACCGGGGCCACGCTGTCCACGGTGATCTCGGCCACGAACGGACCGTAGACAGTGCTTGGTTGCGGGGTGTCCACATACTTGACATAGACCGTCTTCAGACCGTTGCCCGCCGCCAGGGTCCACGGCACCGTGGCGCTGAACGCAGTGACCGCCGGGTCGATGGCAACTGTCTGGTAGCTCACCCCATCGTTGGAGAGCATGTAGGCCTTCACCCCCTCGGGATCAACAGCGGCAAGGGTCAGGTTGACGCTACCGCTGTTGGTAAAGGCGGCACCGTTATTGATCTTGACACTCCCGGTCAGGTCCGTGCCGGCGATGGTGTAGCTCCGGCTCTGCACTGTCTCTTGGTTATTGGCCTGGTCCACGGCCATGAACCGCAGGGTCGAGGTCTCGGCAATGGTGATCGGTCCCGTGTACACCTGCCCGTTGGCGGTGGTCAAGGGCGCGGCGGCGGTAGTGTAGTAGATGGTGGCGTTGGGCTCACTCGCGAGCACCACGTTGATGGCGCCGTTGTAAGTGCCTGCCCCAGGGGTGGCCTGGGTCACCGGTGCCATGGTGTCCAGAGTAATCTCGGCCACGAACGGACCATAGACATTGTTCGGTTGCGGGGTGTCCACATACTTGACATAGACCGTCTTCTTGCCGTCACCCGCGCTGAGGGTCCAGTCCACCGTGGCACTGAACGCGGTGACTGCCGGGTCGATGGCAACTGTCTGGTAGCTCACCCCATCGTTGGAGAGCATGTAGGCCTTTACCCCCGCGGGATCGGCGGCGGCGAGGGTGAGGTTGACGGCGGTGGTGTTGGTAAAGGCGCCGCCGTTATTGATCTGCACGCTACCGGTGAGGTCGCTGCCAACGATGGTGTAGGTGCGGCTCTGCACGGCCTCCTGATTCTTGGCCTGATCAACGGCCATGAACTGCAGGGTAGCGGTGGCGTCAATGGTGATCGGTCCCGCGTACACCGAACCGTTCTCAATGGCCAAGGGCGCGGAGCCGGTGGTGTAGTAAATGGTGGCATCGGGCTCGCTGGCCAGCACCACGTTGATGGCCCCGTTGTAGGTCCCCTCGGCCGGGGTGGCCGTCGTTACCGGCAAGTCGGTATCCAGAGTGATCTCGGCCACAAACGGCCCATAGACTTGGTTCGGCGACGGGGCATCCACATACTTGACATACACCGTCTTTTTGCCGTTACCCGCGGCCAGGGTCCAGTCCACCGTGGCACCGAACGCAGTGGTGGCCGGGTCGATGGCAACGGTCTGGTAGCTCACCCCGTCGTTGGAGAGCATATAGGCCTTTACCCCCTCCGGATCGACAGCGGCAAGGGTCAACAGCACCTCGGTTTCGTTGGTGAAGGCGGCGCCGTTATTGATCTGCACGCTGCCGGTGAGGTCACTGCCAACGATGGTGTAGCTCCGCGTCTGCACGGCCTCCTGGTTCTGGGCCTGATCAACGGCCATGAACTGCAGGGTGGCGGTTTCGGGAATGGTGATCGCGCCGCTGTAAAGCTGACCTGTGGCCATGGTCAACGGCTCCAGGCCGGTGGTGTAGTAGATGGTGGCCTGGGGCTCGCTGCTCAACACCACGTTGATGGCGCCGTTGTAACTCCCGCTGGGCGGGGTAGCCTGGGTTACCGGGGCCATGCCATCCACGGTGATCTCGGCGGTATAGGGACCGTAGACGTTATTCGGCGTCGGAGTGTCCACATACTTGACATAGACCGTTTTCAGGCCGTCACCAGCGGCCAGGGTCCAGGGTACGGTGGCGGTGAAGGCGGTGGTCGAGGTGATGGCCACCGTCTGGTAGCTCACCCCGTCGTTGGAGAGCATGTAGGCCTGCACCCCCTCGGGATCGGAGGCGGCGAGGTTGAGATTGACGGTGTTGCTGTTGGTAAAGGCGGCGCCGTTATTGATGTGCACGCTGCCGGTCAGGTCAGTGCCGGCAATGGTGTAGGTACGCGTCTGCACCGCCTCCTGATTCTTGGCCTGATCCACGGCCATGAACTGCAGGGTGGCGGTGGCGGCAATGGTGACCGGCCCCGCGTACACCTGACCATTGGCAATAGTCAAGGGCGCGCTGGCGGTGGTGTAGTAGATGGTGGCCTGGGGCTCGCTGGCCAGCACCACGTTGATGGCGCCGTTGTAGGTGCCTGCCGCCGGGGTGGCGGTGGTCACCGGGGCCGCGCTGTCCAGGGTGATCTGGGCGGTAAACGGCCCGTAGACATTGTTCGGTTCCGGGGTATCCACGTACTTGACATAGACCGTCTTCGGGCCGTTACCCGCCGCCAGGGTCCAGTCCACGGTGGCGCTGAAGGCGGTGGTCGCGGGCGAGATGG
>CAYSFY010000172.1:0-9676 GCA_964430285.1 uncultured Desulfobulbia bacterium | reverse complement strand
AGTGCAACGACGCCTACTCCGCCATCCAGATCGCCGTGGCCCTGGCCGGGGCCTTTAACTGCGGGGTCAACGACCTGCCCCTGTCCATGGTCCTCTCCTGGTACGAACAGAAGGCGGTGGCCATACTGCTGACCCTGTTCCACCTTGGCATTCAAGACATCCGTTTAGGACCGAGCCTGCCGGCCTTTATCTCCCCCAATGTCCTGGATGTCCTGGTCAAGAACTTCAACATCAAACCGATCACCACCCCGGCCGCTGACTTGCAGGCCATCCTGGGGAGCTGATCCAACCACGGAAGGAGGCGCAGCCATGCAATGCCCTGGTCAAGATAGCCGTTACTGGGATGGGGAGGCCATCTTTGAGAGCCGCTGCCCCAAGTGCGGCAGCACGGTGGAGTTTTTCAAGGACGACAGCAAACGCCGCTGCCGGCAGTGTGGCCACGAACTCTTAAACCCGCGGATTGATTTTGGTTGCGCCTCCTACTGCCCGTTTGCCGAACAGTGCCTGGGCAGCCTGCCCCCGGAGATGCTGGCCCACAAACAGGAGCTGTTGATCGACCGGGTGGCCCTGGAGATGAAACATCGGCATGGCCACGATTTCGCAAAGATCGGCCAGGCCACCCGGGCCGCTCGCTTTGCCGCGGAACTGGCCAAGAGCGAAGAGGCCAACAAGGCGGCAGTGACCCTGGCCGCCTATCTGGCCGAGGTCGATAGCGGAAGTCATGAGGCAGCGCCCCGAGAGACCCGGCAGGCCCGGGCCCTGCTCGCGGAACTCAAGGCCAATGAAGACCTGAGCAACGAGATCTGCGACCTGATCCGCCACCTGGGTCCGGTCCCGGCCGCTGAGGCCCAGGCCAACGCCAAGGTGCTCCACGACGCCTGGCTGCTGGCCCGGATCGCCCAACTCGGCAAGGAGCCCGCCACCAGCGATCAGGCCCGCGAACTCGCGCTAGGCCTGACCACGGTCAACGGCCGTCTGGCAGCGGAAAAGCTCATGGCCTGACCACAGGCCACCAACGTTTACCAAAAGAGAGGTTATGCCATGAAGATACGACGAAAGATTATCCAGATCGATGAGGAGTTGTGCACCGGCTGTGGCCAATGCCTGGTCGACTGTGCGGAGAGCGCCTTGACCATTATTGACGGCAAGGCCAGACTGGTGGCGGACAAGTACTGCGACGGCTTGGGCGCCTGCCTCAAGGGGTGCCCCACCGGGGCCTTGCGGATTATTGAACGGGATGCCGTTGATTTCGACGAGGAGGCGGTGCAAGAGCTGCTCCGCAAGCAGCAGGGAGGAGGGACAATTACCCAGCACCACGGTTGTCCCTCCGCCATGGTGCAGAGCTTTACCCAGCAGACCCCATGTCAGCAGGCCAACCAGCCGACCACCCTGCAAACCGCCGGGGCCTCGGCCTTGAGCCACTGGCCGGTGCAGATCCGTCTGGTGCCGGCCACTGCCCCCTTTCTGGCCAATGCCGACCTGTTGATCGCGGCGGACTGCACTGCCGTGGCCTATGCCGGCTTCCAGCAGAATTTACTGGCCGGTCGGGTGGTGATGATGGGCTGCCCTAAATTTGACGACGCTGACAGCTATGTGCAAAAGTTCACTGAGATCCTGACCCAGAGTGGGGTCAAGACCCTGTTGGTGGCCATCATGGAGGTCCCCTGCTGCCAGGGGATGGTTGCCATTGTCAAAAAGGCGATGGAGGTTGCCGGCTCAACGATCCCTGCGGAAGTGGCGGTGATCGGCACCCGGGGGGAGCTGATCAGCCGCCGTCCTCTGTGAGGCTCAAGTCAAAGCCATTCACTTAAATCACAGTCAGCATTATTACCACGAAGATCACGAAGGACACGAAGGTTTTGTGTCTGTGACTTCGTGTCCTTCGTGATCTTCGTGGTGCAAAACAGCTTCTTTCTTAGTGACAGGGAGTCACCGTGCGGACTACCCGGCATGGCCCCCCAGTTGCTTCATGGCCTGTCGGGCGATATCGCCCACGGTGATTTCGAGAAAAGTGCCCTCCTGGTAGAGGGTGAGCTGCCGGGTGTCAACGAGGTGGGGGGATAGCGAGGGTATCAACAACCCATCCCCCAACCGCCCCAGGGCCAGGCAGGCGAGGCCTTTGACAACGTGGTCATCGGCATCGAGATAGGGGAGGAGATAGCGTACCGCGGCCCGGGCGCGCAAGGCGTCGGGGGCGACGGCGGCCAGGCGCGCCACCCCCCACAGCAACCCCTGTTGCAAGGCGGGCAGTTCCAGATAGAAGCCATCCTCGCGCATGAAGGAGACCAGGACATGGGTGTACTCGCCAGCCAGACCGGCATGGCGGGTCAGGCACTCGCCCATGGCCTCGGGCACCCCCCAACCAATCCCGCCTGACTCGTCATTCAGCATCCACATAAAGCGTCGCATCACCACCCGGGCCGCCTCCATCTCGCCATCGGCCAAGGCGGCCACGCTCTGGCCCATGGCCGAGACCGCGTGCCACTTCACCAGCGGCTCACAACTGCACAGAGAGGAGAACAGGGGCTTCAAGGCCTTGTCAGGGGGGATGGTGGCAATGGCGGCAAGCACTGCCGCGAGCGCCGGCTGACGCAGCCAGGCATGGACCTCGCGGCTTAACTCCCTGATCCCCAGTGCCACCCGAACGCCTCCCTAGCCCATGGCCTTGACCGCTGCCGCGACCTTGGCCCCCAGCTCCTTACACCTGGTAAAGTCGGCATCGGTGGGCACATTCTTGACCTTGACCCCCGGGTCAATGACCTCGATCTCCATGGCGGTCATGGCCTCGTTCATGTGTTTGACCGCCTCCCCGCTCCAGCCAAAGGAACCAAAGGCGGCACCAATCTTGCCCTTGGGCCGCAGCCCCTTCAGATAGGTCATAAAGTCCCCCATCCTCGGCAAAAAGCCATTGTTTAGGGTCGGTGAGCCGAAGACCATGGCCCGGCACTCCAAGGCCTCGGTCATGATATCACTGCGGTGGGTTACCGCGAGATTCATCAACTTGACCGCCACCCCCTCTCGACTGATCGCGCCGCCAATGGCCTTGGCCATCTTGGTGGTGCTCTCCCACATGGAGTCGTAGATCACCAGGGCCTTGGCCTCGGTCTCCCGCTTACTCCAGCGATCATAGGCACCGAGAATGGTCGCGGGGTTGCCGCGCCAGATCAGACCATGGTCCGGGGCAATCATGTCAATGGCCAGCCCCAGCTCCGCCACCTGGGCCAGCAGCTTCTGGATGTTGGGGGCAAAGAGGTTCAGGATGTTGGCGTAATACTTGGCGGCATGGGCCATCACCTCGCACATGGGCACCTCGTCGACATAACGCTCGGTGCTGGCCAGGTGCTGACCAAAGGCGTCACTGGAGATCAACAGCTTGTCCTCGCCCAGGTAGGAGAACATACTGTCGGGCCAATGCAGCATCCTGGTCTCAAGAAAGGTCACCGTCTTCTGGCCCAGGCTGATGGTGTCACCGGACCTCACGACCTCCAGGGGCCAATCCTCCCGGTGGAAATGTTCCAGCAGGGCCTTCTGGCCCATGGGCGAACAAAAGACCTTCTCCGGTTTACACAGATCAATGATCTTGGGCAGAGAGCCGGAGTGGTCCATCTCCACATGATTGACCACGATATAGTCGATCTTGGTGGGGTCAACCAACTCGCGGATGTGAAAGAGCAGTTCATCATAAAAATTGCTCTTTACCGTATCAAACAGGGTGATCTTCTCGTCCATCACCAGAAAGGCGTTGTAGGTCGTCCCCTTGTAGGTCGAGTAGCCATGGAAGTCGCGGATATCCCAATCCACCGCCCCCACCCAGTACACCTTATCCTTAATTTCGGTTATCGCCATTGTCCCTCTCCTTCAATACGCTTGGTCTGCTTGGTGACGCCGACCCTTGATCCTTGGTCATGCGTGCCTCCGTTCCTCATCATCAGACAAAAAAAAGTGCCGGGCATTGCTGATCCGGCACCTAAAATATCCTCTTTTCTTGGGAAAGCGCGGCTTGCCGACCCTCCCCCTAGGCCGCAGCCGGGGCCGGCATGGTGAAGAGCCGCTGGCCCAACTCCTGATCCAGGGCAAAGAGGCTGCTGGCATCACCACCAATCATCTTTAGTTTTCTGACGATACCGGTGGCGTTGGACTCCTCCTCGACCTGCTCGGTGACATACCACTGGAGAAAAATCGCGGTGGCGTGGTCCCGTTCAGCCATGGCCAAGTCCAGCAGGTTGTTGATCAGGCCGGTCACCTTCTGCTCATGGGCCAGACCGTTTTCAAAGACCGCAAGCGGTGAAGCCCACTCCGCCGGGGGCTGGCCAATGGCCTTCATGATGGCCCGTCCGCCCCGTTCCCCCACAAAATCATACATCTTGATGGCGTGGAACAACTCCTCCTGGACCTGCACCCGCATCCAGCTGGCCATGCCCACCAGATTGACGGAGGTAAAATAGGAACTCATGGCCAAGTAGAGATAGGATGAATAGAGTTCGGCATTGATCTGGTCGTTCATCGCCGCTTGCATCTTTTCACTCATCATGGCTTAGGCCCCCCATAACCCGTGGAGATTGCAATAGGCCCGGGCCGTGACCTGGTCGGCGGCGGTGGCAAAAAAGGCCTCGGGTGCGTCACCCGGTTTCAAGGCCTGACGGAGGACGGTGCCCCCGGCGATCAGTTCGATAAATTCGATATAGTGGGCCTCGGTCATGGGATGGGCCACGGAACCGACCTTAACGGTGTAGCCACCCTCCCCCTTGACAATAACCGGCACATGTTTTTCCTTGGCCGCGTCAACGCTGTTGGCCAGCACCAGGGTCATCGCCTGGCCGCAGCAGACCAACTCGCCCTCTCCGCCATGCAAGAGTTCAACAATATTCCCGCACAGTTCACATCGGTAGATCTCCATCTCTTTAGCCATTTTCTCTCTCCTTGTTCTCTAGTACAGGTTTGTCGGCTTGCCAACCAGACGCACAACCGCCGCTGGCATACCCCGTAACAGCTTGAAATTACATTGGCAGATGGTCAGCTTCACGACTTTTGGCGATGCCCTACCAATTTTCGGCCAGCAGCTCAAAATGTCCCTGGGGGTGAGAGCAGGCCGGACAGCTCTCCGGCACCTCCTCGCCCTCATGGACATAGCCGCAATTCGCGCACCGCCAGCTAACCTTCTCCTGCCGCTTAAAGACTCGTCCCGCCTCGATATTGGCAGACAGCGCCAGATAGCGCTTTTCGTGCTGCTTCTCGGCCACGGCAATGGCCATGAAGATATCGGCGATCTCGGCGAGCCCCTCTTCCTTGGCAACCCTGGCGAAATCGGGATACATGATGGCGTATTCGTAATGTTCCCCGGCGGCCGCGGCCTTCAAGTTCTCCAGGGTCGTGCCGATCGATCCGGCCGGGAAACTGGCGGTTATTTCCAGCTCTCCCCCTGCCAGCAGTTTGAACAGGCGCTTGGCATGCTCCTTCTCCTGATTGGCGGTCTCTTCAAAGATCTGCGACATCTGGACATACCCCTCTTTGCGCGCGACCGCGGCAAAATAGGTGTACCGGTTCCGGGCCTGGGACTCACCAGCAAAGGCCTTGAGGATGTTTTTCTCCGTTTCCGTCCCGGTCACTCTGGCCATGCCACCCTCCTGTAGAATTTAATGAAAAAATTATAGGCGCCCTCATTATAGGCACAGGTCATGGTTGCAAGCAAGGAAAAGAGGGGTCAACCGCCCTGGTGTTCACAGTTAGGGCACACACCAATGAACTCCAGGCGATGGCGGAGGATGGCATAGTCGGTGACCGCGGAAGCCATCGCCTCCAGATCAACCCCAAGGTCCAGATGCACATCATCCACGCGACCGCAGGCCAGACAACGCAAGTGATAATGGACTGCCACGTTGCCATCGAACCGCTTCTTGGTCCCGCCGATGTCAAGCTTCTGGACGACACCGCTCTCCGCCAACATCTCTAAATTGCGATAGACAGTGCCCAGACTGACGTTGGGCAGGCGGCGACGGACCATGTCATACATGTCATCCGCGGTCGGATGCGATGTGACCGCTCGTAACTCCTCCAGGATCACCTGCCGTTGTTTCGTCATGCGCAACGAAGTATCCTCTAACATAACCCCACCTCTCCCACCTCAATGACTGGCATGATTGCCATAACACCTCCCTTTTACAGGAATGATTACTAACAAGTCAACACTTTTCCGTACCGCAAAAAATGGCCTCCAGGGAAATGAGCTCCACCTTTAGGGTATGAGGCGCGCAGGTAGCGCGGGAGGTGAACGGCGCGCACCAACAGCAGACCGCTCCCTTAAGGGAGAGAGGGAGATGGATATCATTGAAAAAAAACAGCCGGGCCAAAGACTCTGCCGGCTCGACGCTTAAGCGAAAAGGTCTGAACGACCTGGTGGGCATACGTTCCCCACGAAGGGGAATGAGGCGGACTACAGGGGAGATGGTAACCGACAACGGAGACAGGGGATCTGTCCCAGGCTCTCGCCACAAGCCAACCCGGACCACCGCCCCCCCACGGGATTGCCCGGCGGGTTGATGGAGCCCAAAGGCATCTATCAACTCCGGCAACTCCGGCGCCTACTCGTTCAGACCATTATCCAGCTCATCCCCGTCTCCTTCCGTATCGGGGTCCAGGGCAAAGATCTTGCGCATCATGTCCAGGCGCATGGTCTGATCTCCCCCCGTCTCCTTCGCTTTTAAAAAGCAGATGGGGTGGTGCAGCATTTTATTGGTCAGCGAAGAGGCCAGGACCTCAATCGCTTTGATCTGCTTGGGCGACAGGTCCTTGAGTTGGGAGAGGGTCTTTTCCAGTTCGGCCTGCCGGAGCTCATCCGCCTTTTTGCGGATGGCCACGATGGTGGGCGTCACATCCATCCCCTCCAGCCAGTGCTGGAACTTGACCGTCTCCTCATCGACAATGCGGGTGGCGCTATCCGCCTCTTTCTGGCGCTCCGATTTATTGACCTCGACCACATCCTTCAGGTTGTCGATATCATAGAGATAGACGTTGTCCAGGTCATTCAGTTTCGGATCAAGGTCACGGGGCACCGCGATATCGATCAAAAACAGAGGCCGGTTCATGCGCTGGCGCATCACCGGTTTGACATCGTCGCGCATCAGCACCAGACCCGTGGCGCCGGTGGAGCTGATCAGGATGTCCACGTTCTCCAACTCGGCGGACAACCCCTCCAGGGAGACCGCGGTACCGTTAAAGCGCTGGGCCAGGGTGATGGCCCGCTCCAGGGTCCGGTTGGCCACCACCACGCCGGCGATGCCCTGGGCAATCAGGTGCTCGGCCGCCAGTTCCGCCATCTCGCCGGCCCCCACCAGCATCACCCGTTTGTCGGCCAGGGTACCGAAGATCTTTTTGGCCAACTGCACGGCCGCGTAACTGATGGAGACGGCGCTGGAGCCGATATTGGTCTCGGTGCGCACCCGCTTGGCCACCGAGAAGGACTTGTTGATGAAACGGTTCAAGACCGGGCCCACGGTCCGCAACTCGGCCGCGGCGCGATAGGCCTTTTTCAACTGGCCCAGGATCTGCGGCTCGCCGACGATCATCGAATCCAGGCTGGCCGCCACCCGAAACAGGTGGTTCACCGCCTGCGCCCCGACATGGAGATAGCTGTAGCGCTCGATCTCCTCATCCGACAGGCCGCTACCGGCAAAGAGGTGTTGGCGGATGGTGCGCGCGGTCGCTTCCGGGGTGGAGCTTGAACAGATCAACTCCACCCGGTTGCAGGTCCCCAAAAAACAACACTCACGGCAACCGGGGATGGCCTTGATGGCCACCACCGGATTCTCACACCCCGAGGTATGGGCCAACTTTTCGCGCACCTCGACTGGTGCGACCTTATGATTGACCCCGATAATCAGTAACGTATCAGCCAGCATAGGAATGGATACCCCCAAGTAGATAGGTCACCCCCCACAGGGTAAACAGTGCGGCACTAAATCCGATCATCGACATGATCGCGGCCCGCCGCCGGCGCCAACCCATGGTGAATCGAAAGTGGAGCATGGCCGCGTAGATGAACCAGGTGATCAGCGACCAGGTCTCCTTGGGGTCCCACTGCCAGTATGTGCCCCAGGCCTGCTTGGCCCAGAACGAACCGGTAATGATCCCCAGGGTCAGCAGGGGGAAACCGATGGAGAGGCAGTGCTGGTTCAAGCCATCCAAGGCCTCCAGGGATGGCAGCCGCTCATAAAAGATACCGAAGCGCCGGGACTTGATCTCCCGCTCTTGCAGCAGATACATGATGCCGCCACAGAACCCCATGGCCAAAAAGGCATTGGCCATCAGGGCGATGGAGGCGTGGACCGGCAGCCAGAGACTGCGCATGGCCGGGGGCAAGGGGGTCACCTCCTTGGAGGCGACAGCGGCCACCACCATCAGCAAGGTGATGCCGATACTGACAAAGGTGCCGAAGTTCTTCACCCGATAGCGCCAGCGAAAGACCAAAAAGCCCCAGGTCATGGACCAAGCGAAAAAGGAGACCGCCTCATGCATGTTGGAGATCGGGGTGTGCCCGACCTCCACGTAGCGAGCCACCAAGGTCACGGTATGCAGGACCCCGGCCGCCGTCAGCAGCCAACGGGCCGCCAACCTTGCCTCTTTTTTCTCCTGGATAAACCAGACCACGTAGGTGACGGTGGCCAGGATATACCCTAGAAAAGTGATTAGAAATAAGTTGTTCATCGCGGATGCCCCCAAAAGCCCGGAAGGTTCAAATTCACCAAAAACCCTATCAAGAGGCATGTTTGCCATGCCCCAAAATTTGCATTAGTAGACGATACTAAAATCCCCCGGCCTTGACAATAGCCCATTCACCGGCAGAGAAGCTTTTTCAGTTGCCGCGCCAGCTCCGCCGGCAGACCCTGGCCCAGGGTCTGCTCGAGAAAGGGAAGCAGCCCCTCCCCCCCATCCCGGGTGATCATCTCCACGATCCCTCGATCCAGCATGCCCTGAAAGATCTGCTCGTTTTCGGCCTGGGGTAGCCCCCGGGCCAAGATATAGGGCCTGATCACCCCCAAGGCCTCAACCACGATTTCATACTGCGGGCCCAGCCACGCCTCAATCTCTTGGCGCAGCTTCTTGGCCAGGGCCGGGCTCTTGCCGCTGGTGGAGATGGCAACCGTCAACCCCCCTCGCCGCACCAGGGCCGGCAGGATAAAGTTGCACTTCTCCGGGACATCGGCGACGTTCAACAGCGTCTGCCCACGGAGGGCATCGGCCTGCACCTGATCCTGGACCTGCGGATCATCGGTGGCGGCCATCACCAGAAAAAAACCAGTGGTGTCCCCTCCTTGGTAACCCCGGTCCTCCCAGTGGATGACCCCCTCCCCCCGCAGGGTGGCCAGCCCAGGGGTCAACTCCGGGCTGATGACCGTCACCTTGGCCCCACACTCAATCAGGCCCCGGGCCTTGCGCTCGGCCACCCTGCCGCCGCCGACCACCAGGCATGGCCGGCCCTCGATTTGCAAACCGATTGGATAGTATTTCATCGACCAAATCCCGCCTTCCGGCATTACGGTGCTAAAATGATTGACACGAATTTCAGAGTAATATAGTGATTCATGGTAACCGGCAACCTAAATGACCCCCCTTGAGCCCGAGAGACCATGATCCATAAAGGCACCCTCGCCATCAGCAGCAGCAAAAAGATGGAGTTTAT
>CAYSFY010000171.1:9151-9719 GCA_964430285.1 uncultured Desulfobulbia bacterium | reverse complement strand
AAGCTGCATGACCAGGTCGCTGGCCTGCTCCCGGGTGCGGGTGACCATGATCCGCTTGCCGAGCAGGGGCTTCTTCTCGAACCAGTTGATGGTGGGCCGCAGGGAGACCACCTCGCCCACCACGATCACCGCCGGCGGCTTGATCCCGGCCTCTTTCACCACCTCGACGATGGTGGCCAAGGTGCCGGTAACGGTGCGGTGGGCCGGGGTGGAGGCCCAGCGGATCACCGCCACCGGGGTCTCCGGCGAGCGGCCGTAACGGATCAGACGCTCGACAATATTGGGCAGGTTCTTGATCCCCATATAGAAGACCAGGGTGCCGATGCCGGTGGCCAGTTTGTCCCAGGCAATGGTGCTGTCCTGCTTGGTGGGGTCCTCATGGCCGGTGACAAAGGCCACGGTGGCGGTGTAGTGGCGGTGGGTGATGGGGATGCCGGCGTAGGTGGCGGCAGCACTGGCCGCGGTCACCCCGGGGACGATCTCGAAACCGATGCCGTGTTTGGCCAACTCCTCGATCTCTTCGCCACCCCGGCCAAAGATGAAGGGGTCCCCCCCCTTCAGGCGGACC
>CAYSFY010000171.1:0-9141 GCA_964430285.1 uncultured Desulfobulbia bacterium | reverse complement strand
CCCACCTCGGCCCGCTCCAACAGGGCCTTGCCCTTGACCGTAATCAGGCCGGGGTCGCCAGGCCCCGCCCCCACCAGATAGACCTTGCCGATCTTTTTCTCTTCCACGCAAACACCTTGTGCTGATTTTTAAATTGTAAATTGCGACTTTACGGATGGATCCAGAACAAGTCAGGCCGAACCCCGGTGGGGATTCGGCCTGCCGAGCCAGCCAGATACCGTAACCATTCAAGCCGTGAAACAGCCTACAGCCTACATACCACCTAAGGCATTGGCTCAGGCGATCTTCTGGCCATAGACCTCTTCCAGGATGGCCCTGCCCCCATCGGCCAGGAGCTCCTCGGCCAGATTTCGTCCCAAGAGTTCCGGCTGATCCGCCGGACCCGATGCCATCTTGCGCACCACCTCTTTACCATCCACCGAGGCCACCAGGCCAGTCAGAGTGAGCTGGTTGTTGTCAAGGGTACAGTGACCGGCGATGGGCACCTGGCAGCCGCCCTCAAGCCTGAGCAGGAAGGCCCGCTCGGCCCGCACCGTCACCTCGGTGGGCCAATCGTTCAAAAACTTGAGGCCGGCCAGCAACTCCTCGGCATCCCGACGCATCTCGATGCCCACCGCGCCCTGCCCTACCGCTGGCAGCATCTCCACAGTGCTGAAGTAGGCAGTGGCCCGGTTCAGCTTCAGGCGATTCAAGCCGGCGGCAGCCAGGATGATGGCATCGAACTGCCCCTCATCCAGCTTACGCAGTCGGGTGTCCAGGTTGCCGCGCAGGTCTTCGATCACCAGATCGGGGCGCACCACAGCCAGCTGGGCTCGCCGCCTGAGACTGCTGGTGCCGACTTTGGCACCTTGGGGCAGGTCGGCCAGGGATTTGTAGTTGTTGGAGATAAAGGCATCCTTGGGGTCTTCGCGCTTGGTGATCAGGGCCAGATGGAGCTCATCCGGCAACTCGGCCGGCACGTCCTTCATGGAGTGCACCGCCATATCCACCTCACGGTTGAGCATGGCCTCCTCCAACTCCTTGACAAAGAGACCCTTGCCACCGACCTTGGCCAGCGGCACGTCCAGGATCTTGTCACCCTTGGTCATGATCTTCACCAACTCCACGGTCACCCCCGGGTATTGGGCCTCAATCTGATCCTTGATGCCATTGCTCTGGGCCAAGGCCAGCTGACTCTTTCTGGTACCAATTTTGATAAGCTTCTGCATGCTCGATTCCTCTTTATGGTTGGTTCAAACTTGATAGAATCGTAAAAAGTCGTGAAACTGACCATCTGCCAATGTAATTTCAATGTGTTACAGGACGTGCCAGCGTCGGTTGAGCGGTTTTTGCGAAACCGACAAACTTGCTGGTCTGGCAAAATGTCCATAAACTCGCCATCCGCCTACACGATAATAACAAGATGCAATGTGTACCGGCGTCGGTTGAATGTTTTTTTTTTGCGAAACCGACAAACTTCTTCGCTAACAGTGTCCGTGACTTTACCAGTTTCCAGGCCAGTTCTCAACGGCTTATCGCCCACGTCCTCATTAATGGCAGCTAGCGCAGGAGCCGCCGGCGCAGCCCGAACACTTGCCAACGGCAGAGGAACCACCCGTATCCTTGGTGCCGCCGCGCACGGAAAAGCCGGACATCAACTTATCGAGCTTGGCACTGCCGCACTGCGGGCAGCGGGGTGCATCCCCACCCATGACCAACAGTTCGAATTCCAGGCCACACTCCTGGCACTTGTAATCATAGAGCGGCATACCCTTCTCCCGAGGTGGTGATTTATTTGGCCATCAGACCGCCAGCTCATCCAGCAGGGCGGCGGCCAGGAGCGGAATCATCAGCTCGTGATGGCCAGTGATGGCGTACCCCTTGCCCCCACCGGCCGTGGGTCGGTTAACCACGTTGGTCTGGGTCCGGTAGTGGCGAATAAAATCAAAATTGGCCGTGGTGAAGCGCTGGACATGGTGGCCCAGGTTACGAACCACGGTCAGCGCCTTCAAAAAGACCTCGGGCAGCAACACCGCCGAGCCGAGGTTGAGATAGGCACCGCCCTCAAGGTCGGCGACCATGGCGCAAAAGAGGCGGAAATCCAGGTGACTGCCGGCGCCAATGGCCGCTCCGCTGGCCGTGGGGTGGATATGGACGATGTCGGTGCCCATGGCCACATGGACGGTCAACGGCACCTTGAGTCGCCTGGCCGTGGCCAACAGACTCATGCCGGTGTGCGGCAAGGAGCCAGCCAACAGGGCATCGCCCACCGCCGCGCCAATCCCCTGCCCTGCCTCGGCCCCACGGATGATGGCCTGATTGATGAA
This sequence comes from uncultured Desulfobulbia bacterium, assembly GCA_964430285.1. GTDB lineage: Bacteria > Desulfobacterota > Desulfobulbia > Desulfobulbales > VMSU01 > VMSU01. Next base: position 6,835 of record CAYSFY010000171.1, on the reverse strand, counting down.
CTCCCCGGTCTCCTTGGCCGCGCCAAAGGCGCCGCTGCCCAACACCTGATCCACGTCCTCGGATGTCCTGCCCACCATGGCAATCTCGGTGTCATGGACAATGCCCGCCCCATTTAAGGCCACGCCGGTGATGATGCCGCGCTCCATCAATGCGATGAGGATGGGGTTCAGGCCGACCTTAATGACGTGGGCACCCATGCCGACGATGATCGGCCTTCCCTGCCGCTTACACTCGGCCAGCCGCTTGACCAGCTCGGGAAAGGCCTCGCCCATCAGTTGCTTGGGCAGGGAGGCGATCAGTTGGCGAACGGTCCAACCGGCATCGGGGGGCAAAGCGAAATCAGCCACCGTCACCTTGCTGCTGCGATCAAACAGGGAGTAGGTGGAGAGGCCCGCGAAATCCAGGGGCTGATACTCCTTCATCGGGCCGGGGCCCCGAACATGGCCTCGTCGACCAACTGACAGACTAGGTGCTCGGCCCAGAGGTGGGCCTCCTGGATGTGGGGGGTGAAGGAGGTGGGGACATTAAGCCCGATATCGGCAAGCCCTAAGAGTTTGCCGCCATGGCCACCGGTGAGCACGGCGGTAATCAGCCCCATGGCCCGGGCCTGGTCAATGGCCTTGACCACGTTGGGGGAGTTGCCGCTGGTGGAGATGCCGAGGGCGATGTCCCCCGCCTGGCCCAAGGCCTGGATCTGTTTGACAAAGATATCGTCAAAGGAGAAATCGTTACCGATGCTGGTCAGGATCGAGGAGTCGGTGGTCAGGGCCATGGCGGGCAGGGGCCGGCGATCGATCAAGAAGCGATTGACGAATTCCGCCGCCATGTGCTGGGCGTCGGCGGCACTACCGCCGTTGCCGAAGATCATCAGCTTCTTGCCGTTCTGGAAGGCGGTGACCAGGGCCTCGACCAACAGGCAGATCTCCCCCCCGCAGGCAGCGGCAAAATCCTGCTTGGCCTTGATCGACCCCAGGAGTCCGGCATTGATTTGCTCTTGCATTATTCTCTATTCCTTGCTAACTGGGTGCAAAAATTCAAAGGACTCGACATATTGAGGGAAAACGAGACCAACATTTATTACAGCCACCCCTCTTTGTCAATAGACACCCATTTCATAAATTTCTTTTGCATTCACGCCGCGTTTTTTGCTAGAGTGAACAAAATGATACACACCCGAACACGGTTTTAACCTGGAGAGACCCATGCAGGAAACGAATTATTTAAAAAATAACGAAAAGGTATTACGGATCTTGCGCGACGTCGATCAGTTCACCACCTTTTCAGCCGAGGATATCGCCTCCTTTCTCGACTCGGGGAAACTCCTGGAGTACGAAAAGGACGAAGAGATCCTGATCGAGGGACAGAATGGCTTCCATGTCTATTTTCTGCTGGCCGGCGAGGTCAGGATCGAAAAGAATGGCAAGGAGGTCAAGGTCCTGCGCCGGACCGGCGAGTTGTTCGGCGAGACCGGGTTCATGGAAGGGGCCGCGGGTTCCGCCACGGTGACGGCCTTGCAGAAGACCCTGGTCCTACGCCTGGATAGCGCCATCGTTGCCAAAAACCCGGACGCCAAGGAGTTGGCCCTGGGCTACACCATCTACCGCATGTTTTGCGAGGTCCTGGCCGACCGGCTGCGGATCACCACCGAGGAGAACCTCCGCTTGCAGTCGCAGCTTGATGCCATTACCGGCGTAGCCGCGTAAGTCGCCACCGAGCTAGGTCACAGGTCAACGGCCGGGCGGAACTCACGCGCCTTTGACCTTGCTCCCCCTCCACGTCTCAAGCCTCCCCGTCACTTCTCACCCCGGAAGCGCATGTCAACACCAATCAGCATCATTCTGGTGGAACCCCAGGGTCCGCTTAATATCGGTTCCGTCTGCCGGGCCATGGCCAATTTCGGGTTCGACGACTTGCGTCTGGTCAACCCCCAGGCCGATCACCAGTGCGACGATGCCCGGCGCATGGCGGTCAAGGCTACCCCCCTGTTGGAAAATGCCACCCTCTTCCCCACCCTGGCCGAGGCCTTGGCCGATTGCCACTTTGCCATGGGTACCACCCGTCGTCTCGGCAAATACCGCGAGCACTTCCTCCACCCGGATCAGGCGGCCGAAGAGATTCTCCCCTTGAGCGCCCAGGGCCGCTGCGCCCTGGTCTTTGGCCGCGAGGACCATGGCCTTTTCACCTCCGAGCTCGATCTGTGCCAACGGCTGATCACCATCCCGACCCATGCCGATCTGGCCTCCATGAATCTGGCCCAGGCAGCCACCCTCTGTCTTTACGAGATCCACAAGGCCAGGCTCTCCTCTTCTCGCCGTCCGGGGGTGCGCAAGCTCGCCCTCTCCGAAAAGCTGGAGGCCATGCTCCAGCATATGCTGCAGACGATGAACTCCATCAACTATCTGAACCCCCAGAACCCGGAACATATCCTCCGCACCTACCGACGGATCTTCGGCCGAGCCCAATTAAATGAACGCGAGGTCAGGGTCCTGCAGGGGCTGTGGAGCCAGATCGACTGGCTGAAGGAAAAAGCGGACAAGTAGGTGGACAGAGGGGGCAGAGTCACCGCCCTGAAAGACACTGCCAGCTTTCACTTGATTTTTTTGGGTTATCTGTCTACCATCTGCGGCCATCAAGTTTCACCGTCCCTTGCTTGCCTCACCCCTTACCCTAAGCAGTCAGATGAAGATACACACCAAATTAATCACCAGCTTCGGCACGGTCCTGGTAGCGACCCTCGCCGTCTTCGGCTTCATCAGCTACTACACCTTCGCCGAAAGCACCCACGCCAACTCAGACAGGATCGTCACCCTGCAGAGCAGTGAGATCATCTACCAGGCCACCAAGAACTTCAACAAGGAGATCAAGGGCATTGAGCAGGAGTTGACCGTATCCCTGTTGGGCAACGCCTGCAGCCTCAACTCCGAAGAGGAGACCAAGCAACTCTTCGACAAGTTTGCCCACGACAACCCGCCATTCAGCAGGATCACCCTCTACCAAACCCATGGCAGCAGCATGCCCCAGGAGTTTCAAACCTGGCTCGACGAGATCGACCAAGACCACCTTATTGAACCATTCCTCCGCCGCCAAGGGGACGACCTCTACCTGCTCTGGCCCACCCAGACCCCCAAGGGTCGGGCCTTCTTCGTCATCACCATCGATCAGGAGCAACTGGCGGTCATCCTCCGCTCCTATCTGCGGATCGACGGGGCGACCATCCTGCTGCTGGAGAAGGACCACCCCCTGATCAGCCCCATCCCCCAGGACCCTCTCCACCCCTTGCCGGCAGGGGTGATCAACTCGGTTGACAACACCTTGGCGACTGATCATGTGAACAAACAAGGGCCGATCTATAGCTATCGACCGGCCGACACCCTCTTTGGCGCCGGTCTCACCCTGGTCGTGCCCAAGGAGTTCTACCGGGCCAACCTGATCTCCCTCAAAAATCGCATCATCGCCGCCATGCTGATTGTCGGCTGGATCTCCATCTGGGTGTTGTTGATCATCGCCTTTAAGATCGCGAGCCCCATCAAAAAATTATCCAAGATCACCAAGGACATCATCGCCTTTAACTACACCACGGAACTGGAGATTCCACCCTCCAACGACGAGATCGGCGAGCTGGCCGAAAATTTCGAAAACATGCGGCAGAAGATCAAGGATCTGGTCACCAAGGACCCCCTGACCCATGTCTACAATCGGCGTTTCATGATGCACATCTTTGAACTGGCGGTGCTGAAGGCCGTCCGCCTGGAGGAGCATCTGTGTTGCATCATGATGGATATCGACCACTTCAAGCGGGTCAACGACACCTTTGGCCACCAGGGGGGGGATGCCGTGCTGGTGGCCGTGGGCAAGACCTTGAAGGAGATCTCCCGTAACTACGACACCCCGGCCCGCTACGGCGGCGAAGAGTTCATGTTCATCCTGCCGGAGACCCCCTTGGCCGACGCCATCGCCATTGCCGAACGGATTCGGATGGCGATCAAGGAGCTCTCCATCCCCTTCGAAGAGACCACCCTCCGCTGCACCATGAGCCTGGGGGTGGCGGAATTCAATCTCTACCAGGCCAACACCACGGACCAAATCATCCAATTCGCCGACAAGGCGCTCTACCAGGCCAAGGACAACGGCCGCGACCAGGTGGTGGTCTTTCAGCAACCGCAGCCAAGCTAAACGCGGGGGGGGCACGCGCCAGGCTGTCGGTCCTTAGTCTGGTCCGCCACGGCAGGGGCACGGAAGACCCCTGACCTGCCAAGGCCCACGGCGTGCCGCTCGCTTAGCGCACCTTGAATCAGCTTTGTCGGTCTCGCAAAAACCGCTCTACCGACGCCGGCGCCCTCTGTAACTTCATAATGTTGTGTAGGCGGATGGCGAGTATTTGGACTTTTTGCGATTCCATCAACTTTGACGGTTTCGCAAGAACCGCTCAACCGCCGCTGGCAAGCCCAGTAACACATTGAAATTACATTGGCAGATGGTCAGCTTCACGACTTTTTGCGACTCCATCAACTTTGACTATTTCTCACAGGAGTTGCAGCAGGTGTCCAGGCCGATGAGTTTGTACAGAGGGCAAAAGCGCATGAGACCGGTCAACAGGGGCAGGAAGGCGACGATCTTGACCACGTTCTGGGAGGTGCCGGCCGAGACGATGGGGTTTTCAAAAAAACCGATATAGCCCAGGGCAATGGCGATCAACAGCCGGATAATCATATCAACGGTGCCAACATTTTTCTGCATGGTGCATCTCCTCGTGTCTTGAGTGGTTGATGGTTGTCTTGGCCAAGCTTTCCAGAGGCCAGCCGATAATCTTAGGCCCCAGCACTATAACAAAATTCCCTTGGAAAATCTCTACACTTTTACGGCTCGGGTTGCTGGTGGTGGATCAAGGAGGCGGAGGCAGCCGACCTGAAACTGGCCTTGACCCGGATCAGCCAGTACCTTTGCGGCTGCTGGCGAATGGTGGCGCGTAACCCCGGCGACAGCCAATGGGAGTCCTCCGCCAGGTTGTAAAACACCGAATCGATGCCGATAAAGCCATCCACGAGATGGGCGATGGTGTGCAGGACCTTGCTGGGGTACCCCATGGGCAGGTCAGCCAAGGCGGCGATCTCCACCACACCTTCCACCTTCAGGTCGTTAAGCAGGCCCATCAGCACCTGACGGTTCTCGGCGATCCCCTGCTCAAGGGCTGGCCAAAACCCTTCCGCAACGGCAGGCCATGAACCATCCGCCTCCGGCTCCACGGCGTCGTAATGCAGCAACAGGCTGGTGCGGAAGAAGTTCCGTACCAGCGCACAGGCAGCGGCAAGGTCATCCCCTCTACACAACAGCCAGTGGATCTTGGTCATCCCCATGCCTTCATCCTCCCCATTTCTTTGGACCGCGCCACAACACCCTTTACTTATTGGCCGATCAGTCAGTATATAAAGAGAGTTAGCTATACATGACTTAAATGCACTTTACCACCCTTCAAACCGGAAACCAGCCATTATGAGAATACTCCTCCTGGAGGACAATCCGGTCATTCGGACCCTGATCGCCAGCCAACTGAGCAAACTTGGACACCGGGTGGATATGGTGGCCAATGGCCAGCAGGGCTTCCTGCGGGCCACCTCGAACCAGTACGATATCGTCCTCTGCGACATCCTGATGCCCCACTGGGACGGCTTCAAGTTCATCGAGGCCATGACCGTGGTCTCGCCCACCATGCCCATTGTCGTCATCTCCAGCTCCATCGAGGCCAATGACCTAGCCCAGAGGCTTGCCCCCTGCAAAAATGTCCGCGCCATCCTGCCCAAACCGGTGAACATGGATAAGCTTGGCGTGATCCTCAAGGAGACCAACAGCCAGACCCATGAGAATTTGGGCAAGATGGCCAGGATTGTCTGCACCATCGGCCCCTCCTCCAACCGCCAGGAGGTGATCAACCAGATGATCATGGCCGGCATGGATGTGGCCCGTCTCAATTTCTCCCACGGCACCCACGATGGCCACGAAGCAATCCTGAAGATGATCCGCCATGCCGAGAGCGAATGGCTGCGGCCGGTGGCGGTGCTCATGGACCTCTGCGGCCCCAAGATCAGGACCGGCCTCATGGCTGGCGGTCAGGCCACCTTGGTGACCGGTGCAACCGTCATCATCCAGACTAAGGAGATCGAAGGCACCAGCGAACGCTTCTCCACCATCGCCCCGGAGATCCTGGCCGACATCCGGGAGGGTGACCCCATCCTCCTGGATGACGGCCTCTTGGAACTCTGCGTCGAAAAGGCGGGGCGCGACGAGATCCTCTGTCGGGTGGTGGTGGGCGGCCAACTCAAGTCCCACAAGGGGATCAACCTGCCGGGCACCCCCCTCTCCCTCCCCTGCCTGACGGCCAAGGATCGGGCCGACCTGGAGTGGGGACTGGAGCACAGCATCGACTTCGTGGCCCTCTCCTTTGTGCGCACTGCGGCCGACATCCTGGAGCTGAAGGAGTTGATCCGTCAGTCCGGCAAACGTAAGCTCCACGTGGTGGCCAAGATCGAAAAGCCCGAGGCGGTGGAGAACATCGACGCCATCATCGACGCGGCCGACGCCATCATGATCGCCCGTGGCGACCTGGGGGTCGAACTCCCCGCCTCCCGGGTCCCCTGGGTGCAGCGCCAGATCATAAAGAAGTGCTGGGAGCGAAACAAACCGGTGATCACCGCCACCCAGATGCTGGAGACCATGACCCAGAACTCCAGGCCCACCCGGGCCGAGGTCTCGGATGTCAGTCTGGCCGTGCAGGAGGGGACCGACGCGGTGATGCTCTCCGGCGAGACCGCCAACGGCATCACCCCGGACAACGTGGTG
>CAYSFY010000170.1:9429-9752 GCA_964430285.1 uncultured Desulfobulbia bacterium | reverse complement strand
CTCCGTGGCTCCAAACAATTTTCAGCCCATCTTACGGTAGGAGCGCCGTCCACGGCGCGATCAAGTGTCAATCGCGCCGTGGACGGCGCTCCTACCGAGATAGACCCTTGATCGCCACCTTCCTCTATGCTTGCCCCTGCGCGGGCTCGCCCAGGGGTAGGGTCACCGTGAACAGGCAACCACCCTGCCTGCCGTTTTCCACCTGAATATCGCCCATCAAACGCTGCATGATGTTTTTGGAGATGGAGAGGCCGAGCCCCGTCCCCTTATCCGCCTTTTTGGTGGTGAAGAACGGATCGAAGATCTTCTGTAAGTGTTCCGGC
>CAYSFY010000170.1:0-9419 GCA_964430285.1 uncultured Desulfobulbia bacterium | reverse complement strand
CGGCAGCCGAGCGCCGGGAGGGCGACCGCGCGCCGCAGGTGATGACCGAGCTCGATCCCGTAAGGCACCTGGAAGCCAACAGCCATACCCGCCCCGGAACAGCCGCCCCGGCGGCGGTCAAGCCCGCTCCCAGGAGCCGCCCGGTGGCGGCAGCCCCGGCCCCGAGTCGGCGAATTCGCAGAGGATGCGCCCTCCCCTGGCCCGGGTCTGGATGGTGATGGCGCCATCATCACCGATCGCATCAATGGCGTTATTGACAATGTTGAGAAAGACCTGTTGCAGCTGGGACGGATCGGTCATCACCCGGGGCAGATCCTCCTGCAGGTTCAGACGCAGGGTGATGCGGTGGTGCTTGGCCTCATTCTCCAAAAACGAGACTGTATCCCGCAGCAAGCTATTGACATCCAGGGCGACCCGCTTAAACTCCATGGACCGCGAAAATCCAAGCAGTCGATGGGTGATGGTGCTGGCCCGGGTGACGTGCTGCTTGATCTTCCCCAGCGCCCCTTGGTACTCGTCATAATTTTTGAGCAGCTGTCGATCTTCCTCGGTCAGCAACTCCGTCATCCACCCGGCCTGATCGCCGATGATCTGCAAGGGGTTGTTGACCTCATGGGCAACGCTGGCCGCCAGCCTGCCCACCAGGGCCATCTTGTCCACCTCGCGCACCCGGTTGTTCAACAGCATGCGCTGTTTGTCCGCCAACTCAATGCGGTCCATCATGGAGCGGACCAAGAGCGTGGTCACCACCAGGATAAAGACCGAGGCCACGACGATGCTGAGCAACCCCAAGTTCCAGGCCCGGTAGAACTGGGCCAGGGACGAGTTGATGTTGGTCTTCAGGATCAGCAGCCAGCCATTATTGTTGACCCAGGTGGTGACATACAAAAAATGGTGGTGGGCATGGACCGTGGTCCCGGTATTGGCAACGAAATCACGGAGTTCATCCGGGGCAATGGCCGCCTTCCTGGTCCCGCCCCCGGGTGCCCCATGGACCAGCTCCCGGCTCGCCGTCTGCAGCTCACCCTGGCGGTTGATGATAAAGGCGTCACCGTCGGGACCGACCTCAACACTGGCCAGCAGGGCATCAAACAAGGCCGAATTGATGGTGGCCCGCAGGATCCAGTTGCGGCTGGCATCGGTGACCGCCACCACAAAATGGGGCTCGCCACGGTAGCCGGTGAAGACGTCGCTGACATAGCGGCCCGCGCGCAAGGTCTCTTGGAACCAGGCGGCTTCGCGATAATTCTTGCCGGCCAACTGCCGCCGATACGGTCCGACATAGGCAAGGTGATCCCCCTGGCCATTGATGACGCCGAGGTCCACCAAGACCCCGCTCCGGTTCACCGCCGGATAGACCTTCTCCAGCTCTCCCTGTTGGGAAAGGGCTTTCACTCCGTACAGATCGATCAGGGTGGCCAGGAGATCTTCCTGGGTGCCAAGAAAACGATCAAGCAACTCTTTTCTGCTCTCGGCCGACCCTTTTAGTTCGGCCGAGGTCTGCTCCATCCATGATTGCCGGTAATACTGCTTGGAGGCCCAGCCGATCAAAAAGAGCGGCAGCACCGACACCAGGACCACGAGCAGGATAAAGAGTTGTTTTTGGCGGGCGTAGTAAGATTCCCGCGATTTGACCTTCAGCGCCTCAGCACGGATGGTGGCCGAGTAGATCTTCATCAGGGGGCGGATCAGGCCCGCTTCTTGTCGTGCATCATATCCCTGGCGCTTTCATACTCGCCGGCCTCGGCAAAGGCGGCGGCCGACATATAGCTGCTGGCGGCATTTTTGGCCTGATAGGCCGCCTTGATCCGCTCCACCAGCAACTCGATGTCCACCGGCTTCTGCAGGTAATCGAAGACCCCCAGCCGCCGGGCCTCGGCCTCATCCAGGTCGTTGCCGTGGCCGGTCTGGATGATCACCTGGATATCAGGGTATTTGGCCCGCACCTGGCGCAGCACCTCCATGCCGTCAATGCCTGGCATCTTGAGGTCCAGGACCATGACATCCGGCTCCCGATCATCGACACACTCCAGGGCCTGCTGGCCGTTGAAGGCGGTATCGCTTGCCAGGTCGCGCAAATCAAGGCGTTCGGAAATGGTGTTGATGAAATTCTCCTCATCATCAACCAAGAGGATTCTAATGTCTCCCATGTGGCTCTCCTGTGGACGCGGGGGTGGGACCGCTCTCTAATTTTTATTTACTATTCTTCTTCTTTGTCAGTTTCTTTGGCGGTTTCGCAAAAACCGCTCCACCGCTGCTGGCACGCCCTGTAACACATTGAAATTACGTTGGCAGATGATCGGCATCACGACTTTCTTGCGATTCCATCTTCTTTGCCGATTGATCATTTTGTGGTGGTGACGGTCTGTCCAGCATATCCAAGGCCCCGGCAAAATCGCCGGCTTGGGCAAAGGTGGCTGCCATCATCGCCTCGCTGAATCGCGCCAGCAACGGCTTCTTGACCTTGCGCCCGCGAGTCGCTTGCAGCCGGGCGCAGGCCTCGGTGATCACGGTCCTTAAGGCGCCGGTATCGACAGGGACAATCACTTCATCGACAGCGCCGGCCTTCATGCCGGCGATGGAGGCCGCCACATTGTCCGCCCGGTTGATCAGCACCACCTCACCGGCCGGATACTGTTGCCGGATCGCGTACACCTGGCCAAAGGCATCATGGCTCATCTCCCTGATGTCGACCAGCACCACCTCCCCCCCCCCCGCCTCCTGATCATCAAGTTCGCAGTCATCTCCCAGCGGCAGATACGCGAAGCCCCACTGCTCAAGGGTCTTGGCAATAGTTTTCCTGAAAGACAGGTCATCGCTGGCAATCAGGACAAGGGGTGTCCTGCCCGTGGGGATGGGCGCCGGCCCCGATTTACGCCGTGAGGAGAAGAGCACGGGCCCTGCTCAGCGGCTGACTAGCATGCCGCGCCCTCTTGCATGATGCCGTAAGCCGTCCGTACATTGTGCAGACCAATGGAGTCGAGAAAGGTGTTGAGCCTTCTCGGCGGCCGCTGGCGCGCGCCCATCTGCCGCAGCGCCTCTTCCGGCATCCCCTCCTCGGCATAGGCCACCGCCATGAAGGCCCGCTCAAAAAACTCGGCCCATTTGCTCTTGCTCGGCAAGGGGGTCATGGCGCGGGCTGTCTCCCATTCGCCAGCCTCGGCAAAGGTCACGGCCACCATCCACTCTCTTTCGTTGTTTGCTTCCTTGTTCATGACACACCTCCTGGTGAAGGGTTAACGAGTTCGTCCATCGGTCATTCCTTTAGCACCAATCGTGCCAACAAAAAATATCATATATAATCAGCATGTTGAGACACAAGAGACTCCAAAGTGTTTCACCTGCCCAGCACCAATAAAACATAATGAAACAATTCGGATCATTACCGACACACATCGACACACACCCCCATAAATTTGCCCTCGGCAAGCCGTTACCTGCGTTCTCACCTTCCCTTCTCCAGCTGCCAATAACTATTTATCTATTTAAAATTCGGCATGTTACAGTGAAATTATCCAGCATCGAATAAAAATATTGCCTTGTGAAACAAAACGACATATCATGAACCATATAACTCTATCCCACAGGACCTCGCCGAGACATGAACCCCTATGAACCATCCGCCTTTACCGGGCTGGACCCCCTCAACCTGCTGAATGGCCTGCCCCACGGCGTGGCCCTCATCGACAACGAGGGCCGCATCGTCTCCGCCAACCGCATCTTCGAGGCCGTGACCGGATACGCCGCCCATGATGTGCGGGGCGTGGGCTGCGACTTTGTCTTCCGCAGCAACCCCGACATCAAGAGGAGTATCTTCGAGAACACCTTTGACGCGGTGGACACCCTCTCCCTGGAAGGTGACATCATCAATGTCAACCGCAAGAAGACGCTGGTCCGTTTCTTTGTCTCGCCGCTCAACAGTCACAATGGCCATAAGATCGGGTTCATGGTGGCGATGGAGGACATCACCGCTTTAAAGGAGCTGGACCGGCAACGCCAAGCCCACAGCGAGTCCCAAGGCATCCTGGGCCACAGCCCCCGGATGCAGGAGATCCTGGACTTCATCCCCATCCTCGCCCGCACCGACACCACCCTGCTCATCACCGGCGAGACCGGCACCGGCAAGGATCTGCTGGCCGAGGCCATCCACCATGAGTCCAAACGGGCCTCCTCCCCCTTTATCAAGGTCAACTGCGGCGCCCTGCCGGAGACCTTGCTGGAGTCGGAACTCTTTGGCCACACCCGGGGCGCCTTTACCGGCGCCCATGCCGACAAGCCCGGCATGTTCCGTCTGGCCCAAGGCGGCACCCTGTTTCTCACCGAGATCGGCGACCTCCCCTTGGCCCTGCAGGTAAAGCTGCTCACCGTGCTGGACGACCGCGAGTTCTTCCCCTTGGGCAGCTCCAAAAAGGTCAGGGTGGATGTCCGCCTGATCACCGGCACCAATCGCGATCTGCGACAGATGGTCAAGGATGGCACCTTCCGCGAGGACCTCTACTACCGTTTAAACGTCCTGCGCGCCCACCTCCCCCCCTTGCGGGAGCGGGGCGACGACACCCCCCTGCTGCTGGACCACTTCCTCAAGCTCTTTGCCGACAACCTGGGCAAGACCATCAAGGGGTTCTCCGCCGAGGCCATGGCCGAACTCTGCCGCTACAGCTACCCCGGCAATGTCCGGGAGCTGCGCAATATCGTGGAGTACGCTGCCAATGTCTGCGCCGGCAACCGCATCGCGCCATCCCACCTCCCCGCCTCCATCCAGGCGGCAACGTTGAAGGCGGGGGGCAGACCGGTTGCAGAGGGGGGAGAAGCGCGCAGGGGGGAGGAGCGGACCATCATGCCGCCGGCCGCTGACGGCAATTTCGCGCAGGGGAGTACCTGGTCGGAGATCGAGAGGGGGAAGATCTTGACGGCGCTGACCACCACCGGCGGCAACCGCAGTCTGGCGGCCCAACAGCTGGGCTGGGGCCGCAGCACCCTGTGGCGCAAGATCAAGCGCTACGCCTTGGATTGATTGGACTTGTAATGAAGATCCTGGTGACCTTGAGGGATGACGACATCGCCCCGCGCTTCGACCTGACCACCGAGGTACTGATCGTGGAGACCGGCAATAGCACCCCCGACGCCAATCCGCGCAACATCCTCTTGCCCGGGGCCTCTGCCGATGAGCTCTGTAGTCTGATCATCAAAGAGGGGGTCACCCTGGTGATCTGCGGCGGCATCGAGGATGCCCATTTCCAATACCTGGGCTGGAAAAAGATTCAGGTGATCGACAAGGTGATCGGTCCGGCGGCCGAGGCCCTGCGCCTGGCCCAGGCAGGCCTGTTGCAGACCGGCGCCATCGTGGGCCAAGGGGTGACGCCGCCATGAAAACGCCTCTCCCCAACCCCTTCAAGGCCATGGCCGGCCTGTTGTGCGGCATCACCACGAATGGTGCCTTTTGCGCCAAGGGTCGCTACCAAGGTCTCCAGCGTCGCCTGTTGGGGATCCTGCTCCTGATCGGCATCATCCCCTTAAGTGTGATGGCCAGCCTAAGCTTTATCCAATACCGCACCCTGGTGCAGGAGGAGACAAACACCAACGCCCGCCTGAGCGCCGAAAGCGCCCGCCAAGCCATCGAGGCCTACCTACAAAAGCTGACCACCGCCATCCAGATCATCTCCGACGCTTACTCCTTTGAGCAACTCGCGGACCAGGGACACCTGGACCGGGTGTTTGCCCGGCTGAATCAGGACTTCTTTGGGGTGGTGGACCTCAGTGTCATTGGTCCGGACGGCATCCAGCAGGCCTATGCCGGCCCCTTCAATCTGGTGGGCAAGAACTACCTGACCAGCGAGTGGTACACCAGGACCCTGGCCAAGAAGGTCTACATCAGCGAGGTGTTCATGGGCTACCGCCATGTGCCGCACTTTGTCATCGCCGTGGGCAAGGCGATGAGCAGCGGCCAAGAGCACTGGGTGCTCAGGGCCAGCATTGACACCGAGAAGCTCGACCGCTTCATGGCCTCGATCTACTCCGAGGTGGTCACCGATGTCTTTCTGGTCAATCAAAGCGGCACCTTACAGAACTCATCCCGCCATTACGGCAAGGTCAACGACCCTTTCCCGCTCCCTGACCTGCCCCCCATGCGCGCCATCAGCCTCAGGGAGCAGCAGGGGCGCGGACCCCTGCTCCACGCCTTCGGCACCATTGAGCACACCCCGTGGCTGGTGGTCCTGGAACTCCAGGGCTACGCCGGCAAGGAGTCGTGGATGGCCTTCAAGCGTCAGGTCTTGTGGCTGTTCGCCATCTGCATCACCCTGGTGATCGTCATTGCCTTTCGCGTGGCTCGCCACGTGGCCATAACGGTGCGCAGCGCTGACGATGAGCGTAATGCCATCGTGGCCCAGACCGAGCACACCAACAAGCTGGCCTCCATCGGCCGCCTGGCCGCCGGCGTGGCCCATGAGATCAACAACCCCTTGGCCATCATCAACGAGAAGGCAGGGTTGATGATGGACCTGCTCGAACTCAGCAACGAGTTTGTCCATAAGGAAAAATTCATGAAGCAGTTGACCTCGCTCCAGGGGGCGGTGGACCGCAGCCGCACCATCACCCATCGCCTGTTGGGCTTTGCCAGGCGGATGGATGTCAAATTCGAACCGGTGCAGATCAACGATGTCATCCTGGAGGTCTTGGGCTTCCTGAGCAAGGAGGCCTCCTACCACAACATCGAGATCACCCAGGAGCTGTTAGCCAACCTGCCCTTGGTGCGCAGTGATCGCGGCCAGTTGCAGCAGGTCTTCTTGAATATCATCAACAACGCCATCGACGCCGTGGGCAAGGATGGCGACGTCCACATCACCTCGTCCATGATGAGCGCCAATCACATCCAGGTGGATATCGCGGATAACGGCCCCGGCATGGAGCACGAGGTGATGCGCAAGATCTTCGAGCCCTTCTTCACCACCAAAAACAGCAAGGAGAGCCAAGGCACCGGCCTGGGGCTCTCCATCACCTACGGTCTAGTCAAAAAACTGGGCGGCGAGATCTATGTGGACAGCACGGTGGGCAGCGGCTCCACCTTTACGCTGGTCTTCCCAATTACCACCATCGAACCCGGGGCCGGGGGTGCCCTCCAGTGAACAGAACCAAAGTGATGATTGTTGACGATGAGATCGATTTTGCCCAGCCGCTCTCCGAACGGTTGACCCTCCGTGATTTTGAAACGCAAACCGCGGGCTGCGCCGAGGATGCCATGACGGTGCTGCGCAGTAACTGGCAGCCCGATGTGGTGGTCCTTGATCTGCGCATGCCGGGCCTGGACGGCCTGGACGCCCTGAGCCTGTTCAAGAAGTTTGACCCGGCCATGGAGGTGATCATCGTCAGCGGCCACGGCTCGACCGCGGTGGGCATTGAAGGGATGCGGCGGGGACTCTTCGACTACTTGATGAAACCGGTGGAAATCGGCGACCTGGTGGAGCGGATCAAGGCGGCGGCGGAGAAGAGGAGGGAGGCCAAGAGGCCGTAGGGGAGTGGCTGATTGGCGATGCTGATCAGATCAAAGCGGGGTGACATGGCAGCTACCCTTGCGGTATTGCACGGCTTGCGTGGCTGCCAAAGAGAGTGCGGCAGGCGGGCCGGACGGTGAGGCCAAGGGAGTTCCCTCGGCCCACCCATCCTCCACCCGAGCCCCGGCTTTCACGCCAACACGGAAGCCCCTCGTCGATAACAATCCTCAAACCTGTCCAAGCCATGGCTGCCCCCGTTCACCAACCGTCGCGCGGCCGCCAAGTCTCCGGCAGCCAGGGCGGTTTTGATCCGCACCTCCTTGGCCTTGAGAAAACTGGCGAGCAGGGCTGCCGCCGTGGCGGGGTCATTGGCGAGTTCGGGATTGCCCAGCAAATCGTCGCCCATGCCGATGGCCTCTCCGTGTTGCTGGTAGTTGCTTTTGCCGGTGAGTTGGATGAAGCCGCGGCCCCGGTATTTCGCGCCGTCACCGGGTTGGCTGTTGCCGATATCGGTACGGTGATCGTAGAGGTCGAAGGGTTGGCCGCCCGGCGAGGTGTTATAGCGTGACTGGCCTTCGCTGATGGGGACGAAGCCCTCGGTCTCGGCACGGATGGTGGCAAGGGCCATGAGCACCATGGGTTTATCCTGAAGGGTGGCATTGACCAAGCCGTCAAGCACGAAGGGGAGATACTTCGCGATATTGGCGCGGGGGGTATGCGGGAACATGGTGCACACCTTGTCCACCGTAACACCGGGGATGGCGCTGGCTAAGCTGTCGTCCTCCACCAGACCCAGGGCAGCCAGGGTGCGCGGCCCAGCCACGCCGTCCGCCACCAGGCCTCGGCTCTTCTGGAAGGCGAGGAGCGCGGCCTCGGTAGCAGGGCCGAATTTACCGTCGATGCCGCCGGGCGGGAAGCCGAGTGCGGCGAGCTTGGTTTGCAGGTTGGCGACGTCGTCGCCGCTGGAGCCGGGGCGCAGGGTGTTCATGATTTTCTCTCCTTAGGGTTGAGTTGGCTTGGTGTCGGGGCAGGGAGTATGCGCGAAGTGCTTTTTCGCCGCCTCATGCAGCGTGGCGATGATCGTGCTGGCGGATAGGCCTACGCCGTTCTTTACCGGCAGATCGTCGAGCAGTTGCTCCGCGATGATCTGCCCGAGATGGCGGTAGGC
Organism: uncultured Desulfobulbia bacterium; assembly: GCA_964430285.1. Lineage (GTDB taxonomy): Bacteria > Desulfobacterota > Desulfobulbia > Desulfobulbales > VMSU01 > VMSU01. The sequence continues at coordinate 761 of CAYSFY010000170.1, read as the reverse complement.
CTCGAACTGGTCTTCATCAAACCATTGGTCAGCGGTGGTCTCGTGGGGAAAAGCGGGGTGGGCGTCGTAGTATTGGCGGATGTCCACCGGCACCTTGGCGGAGATGGAGCTTTTCACGTACACGAGATAACCAGGATCTTGGCCATCCGGGTAACAGATACGCCCAAAGGCCCAGTGGTTGTCGCTGAATCGCGGCGCGTCCTTATCGCCCTTGGGGCGAATTTTTCCGAGGGCCGCTTCGGCGATCTCCACGCGCACGCCAAAGTCCACCCAGATTTTGCGCACCGCCATGGCCAGGTCGTCGAACTGGAAACTTTCGTCCGCGCCAACGTCGGTGACGAGGATCAGAGCGGCGCGGCGGCGGATCAATTCGTAAATGCCGAGATTCTCGAAATGACCGCCGTCGGAGAGGTTGACCCAGCTGTTGTCGCCGTTGGTGCTGCCAAAAAGTTCGGCAAAGAGCGGTACCGCGGAACCCTTCGGTGCGTGACGTTGCCATTGCCCCTTATTGGGATTCGGGCACCAACGGGCCAGTCGCAGGTTGAAGGCAGTCAACAGGGCGGCTACCGACGGCGAGGTATGGAATCCCATGTTGGGGCTGGCCGCCGCGCCGCTGGTGGCAACCGTGGTGGCCAGGGTGAGTCCGCCGCCATACTCGGCGGTGGGGCGGTAGCCGCCGAAATCGCACCCCAAGCTATCGCGGGTGGAGTAGCCAGCATAGCTTGGGGTGAAAGTAAAACTTGCACCGCGCCGGGTTTGCC
>CAYSFY010000169.1:3401-9773 GCA_964430285.1 uncultured Desulfobulbia bacterium | reverse complement strand
TACAATGTTCATTTCTCGTGTTTTTCTGTTGCTAATAGCCTAAACCCCTACAGCCTATAGACCTTCTAGGTAGTTACGAATTGTGGCACGAGGCTGGCGGGCTTGGGGGGCGAGGCGGAGGTGGCAGCCAGGACGGATGAAAGATCCATGCGTGGCCCGCGCCCAACGCTGGCGCCGCGGCGCCCAAGCCATCAAGAGATGGAGAAATATTGGTTCAAGCGCATGTTTCTGAGTAGGCTGGCGATCTCGGACGAGACATTGATCAGCTCCAAGGGGGCATGCTGTTTCTTCAAGGAGTTGAAGGTGGCGATCAGGATGCCGATGCCCATGGAGTCGATCATCGTCACCCCGGAGAAATCGATGATCAGCTTGGCTGGATTTTCGTCGATGATGCCCCGCAGTTCCGTTTTGAGTCCATCGAGAACCGAGGCGACAATGTTGCAGCCGGGCCTAATGGTCACGGAACTGCCCTCTGTGGAGATTTCACTCATGGGATCACCTTTGTTGGAATCATGATTGATTACGGATAGCGCAGCTTGAGCACCAATTCATTGCCGGCCCTGTTGAACCGGACCTCGTCAAAATACTGCCGCAAGATGGCAAGCCCCCTGCCGTTCTCCGCCGTGGCTTGGGGAAGATGGGTCAGGGCGGCGGCCCAGTCAAAGCCCGGGCCATGGTCCGTCACTTTAATGATGATGTCGCCGGCGGTGTAGCCCAGCTCAAACTCCACCTTGTGTTTGGGGTTGCCCTGGGAGCCATGGCGCACGGCGTTGGTCAAGGCCTCCCGGCACCCCAGATCGACGGCGAAAATCGTCTCGGTCAGCCCTCGCTCGCGTAAGCATCTCTCCACCTGCTCCACCACCCGGTCAATGGCCTGGAACTCGGCGGGCAGCACCGCCCGGAAGCCATCCTTGGTGGCGATGGCGCGGCAGCAACTGACGTCAAAGGCCAGCAGCAGGACATCGTCCTCGGGGGGGGGGTGATCGGCAAACATGGCGGCCACGACGGTGTCCACCGCCTCTTGGCACGGCAGTTCCCGGGCCGCGGCACAGAGGGGGAGCAAGCGCTTAAGCCCTTCCTCCCGGCCCGGGTGCTGGCCGCTAAAGGCCTCGATCAGGCCATCGGTGAACAGAAAAAAACGGTCCCCCTCGTGGACCGGCAGGACCTGCTTGCTGAAGACCACATCCGGGAAGATGCCGATGACCCCGCTATTGGCTTGGATCCATAGCTGATCGCCCTCCTTGGGTTGATAGAGCAGCGGGGGGTGGGCGGCGTTGATCAGGCTCAGGGTCATGTTCTTTTTGTCCAGGATGGCATAGACCGCGGTGAGGTGTTGGCCGTCCGTGAACAGGGAGAGCAGGATCTTGTTGATGGTGCGGATGGTCTCGTCCGGGGCATAGAGCTGGGATGAGTTCTGCCGGATTAGGGCCTTCAAGGCCGAGGTGGCAAAGGAGGCCCCCAGGTCGTGACCGCTGATATCGGCGATGAAGTAGCCGAACAGGTCGTCGCTGATCTGGAAGACGTCATAAAAATCGCCGCCCGCCTCATGGATGGGGACATAGTGGACGCCGAATTTGGCATCCGGCAGCGAGGAGGGGAGCACCAGGATGGCCTGCTGGGCATCCTTGATCTGGTTCAAGCGCCGGGCCTGCTCCTCGATCACCTGTTTGTAGGCGGACTGCAACCGCAGATAGTTGGTGACCCGGGCCTGGACCTCGGCCCGGTTGAAGGGCTTGCAGATATAATCCCACCCCCCCAGGGTCAACCCCTTGACCTTGTTTTCGCTGTCGTCCAAGGCGGAGATGAAGATGACCGGCAGGTCGGCGGTGGCGCCGTTGCTCTTCAGCAGCCGGCAGGTCTCGAAGCCATCCTCGTTCGGCATCATGATGTCGAGCAGGATCAGGTCCGGTTGCTCCTCCTCGGCCAGACGGCGGCACTCGGGCCCGCTCATGGCGGTGAGCACCGACAGCCCCATCCCTTCCAGGATATTTTGCAAGAGCTGGATGTTGAAGATTACGTCATCAACGACTAAAACCCTGAAATTACTGCTCATGCCTGGTTACCGGGAGAGGTTGCGGATTGTATGGCCAATTGTAGGCTCTGTTCGTCAAAGGGCTTGGCCGCGAGGTGGTTGACCCCTGCCGCGTAGGCCTCGGCCCGGTCACGGAGATCGTTTTGGGTGGTGATCATGATAATCGGCAGTTCCTGGCTAGTGTATAATTTGCGAATGGCCCTGGTCAAGGCGATTCCATCCATGCCGGGCATGTTGAGATCGGTACAGACAAACTTGGGGCGATTGCTCGCCAGCCACAGCAGGGCGGCCTCGGGGGCGACGAACAGTTCGGGGTCGTAGCCCAGGGCGTTGAGCACACTGCGGTAGATGGAGAGGATCATGCGGGAGTCGTCCACCGCGCACACCTTGCTCCGTTCCGGCGTGGAGGGGGGTGCTTCCTGGACCTCCAGGGAGTGGGCCAGCGCGCTATACCCGGCCTCGATGAGCACCTGGACGAAAAATTGGCGCACCTCCGGGTGGGCCTGGGTGGTCAGGTAGGCGCTGATCAGCTCCACACCGATGTCGTGGCGGATGAGGTCCATGAACAGATGACGGGCCTGCCCATCCAGGATGGCCCGCACCACCTGGGCCGCCTCCCGGTCCCCGGGGCGCGCCATGTTGCGGATGCCGGCGGCCAGGGGGTCATCCAGGCCGCGCTCAATGGCCTTGGCCGCGGCCAAGCGGATGGTCTCATCGGGGTCCAGCAGGCCGTTGGCCCAGATATAGTCCCCCTTGAGCAGAGGCAGGCCGGCCAGGGCCTCGAAGGCGGCAAAACGGACATTGGCATCGGCCGGGTGGCTGGCGATCAACTTGCGGATGGGACGGACCGCGCTCTGGTCGCCGATGGCGAGCAGGGCGTTTAAGGAGTGGATCTGGAGATCGGCATCGTTCTCCAGGAGATTGGCCACCAGCAGCGGCACCGCCTTGGCACCGAGGCCGATCAGTTTGTCCTTGCCATAATTACGGAGGGCCACCGCCTCCGAGCGCATGATCTCATTGATGGCCGTAAGGGCCGCGTCATCCGGGATGGTGGCCAGGCAATCCACGATCATCTCGTCCATGGCCCTGCTGTTGCCCAGCAGACGCAGCAGGCAGGCGAGGGCGGGGGGGGAGGCGATTCGGCCCAGGGCGGCAAGGGCGGCGGGCCGCAACTCTTCGCTGCCGGAGGAGAGCAGTTCGGCGATGGACTCCACCGCCTCGGGGGTGCCGATGGCGCCCAGGGCCTCAAGGGTGACGGTGATCAGGGCGCTGTCGGAGTGCTGGGCCAGGAGGGCGATCAGGGCCGGCACGCTTGCCGGCAGGCGCACTCTGCCGGCAAGCTCAATGAAATAGCCTTGCGTCACCCCGGGAGTCACCAGCAGGTCGAGGAACATCCGCGGGTCATTGACCACCTTGTCGGTGATGCTGTCGGTGATATCCGGGAAGAGGACCGCCGTTCGCCGGTCCGTGATCAACAGGTAGGCCATCAGCGACACGGCCAGGGGGTCGTGGCGGCGGTTCAGTTCATAGAGGATGCGGCGTTGCGCCCCCTGCTCCATGTCGGCGAAGTGGTCAAGAACGATGCGGGCCTTGATCTGGTCGCGGGCATCGAGATTGGCGATCAACTCGTCCTGGGCGTGCTTGCTGTTGATGGTATGCGGGCGCATCCGTGGTTCCTTGTCGGGCAGGTAGCGAAAGAGTGCGGGTCTCGCACAAAGTCCATGAACGTGCTGCCCGCCTATACTTTTATCAATACGTTACGGAGTGTGCCGGCGGCGGGTGAGCTGTTTTTGCGAAAACGGCAACCAGTAGCGTTTTCTTGTAATTGCTCAGGTTGTTTAGGATATGGACTGTAGGCTGTTAGCCACGCAAGAGAACTGCATGCAGGTTAATACAATATCCATTTCTCGTGTTTTTCTGTTGCTAATAGCCTAAACCCTTAGAGCCTATAGACCTGAATAGTTACGTTTCCTTTTTGCTGTTCAGCGTATCACAAGAGGCAGAGGTGTTACAAAAAATAACTTTAACCCGCCGCCAGGAAATTTCGCTTGCCGGGGCTGTGCGTTGCCCCGGATAAGGGCCGCCTTTTATTGTCTTGACTGCGCTGGCGCTGGCGTCATAGACTCATGAAAGTGACCACCACTGGCGGTGGTAGGCTCCCGGCGCAAGCCGAGAGGCTGTTGGCCAATTCAAGAGGGTTTTCTCGTCATGCATGCATTGCACAACACCAGCGGGTGGTCCGCTACGCTTCGGCCTATCGTGGTAATCGCCGCCGGCATGGGGGGGCTGGTGGCTGCCCGCGCCTACAGTTATCTCCTCTTTCACTCCATGGTCGAACTGGTCACCATTGCCATTGCCCTGGCCATCTTTCTCCTGGTCTGGAATGTCCGTGGCGTCATCGACAATGGGTATGTCAAGGTCATCGCCATCGGCTACGCGGTATGCGCCGCCATGGACCTGATCCACACGCTGGCCTTTAAAGGGATGAACATCTTCGTCGGTTATGACGCCAATCTGCCGACCCAGCTGTGGCTCGCCGCTCGCTACCTGCAGGCCTTGACCCTGGTCGCGGCCCCCCTGGCCATCAAGCGCAACCTTCGCCTGAGCGGCATCATCGCCGCTTTCACCCTGCTGGCTACCCTGCTGGTCGGGGGCATCTTCAGCGGTCGGTTTCCCGACTGCTACCGGGAGGGGGTCGGGCTCACCCCCTTTAAGATCGTCAGTGAATATGTGATTGTGGCCCTCATCCTGGCCTCGATCGTGCTGCTGCGTCGTGTCCGTCATCTGTTCAACGCCCCCATTTATCGGTTGCTGATTGCCCAAGCGGTGTGCACCGCCTGGGCCGAGTTGGCCTTTACCTCCTACCTCGGGGTGTATGACTTCGCCAACATGTTCGGTCATGTCTGCAAGCTTTTTGCCTTCTACCTCATCTACCGGGCACTATTCGTGATCGCCATCAGGGATCCGTTCAGTATCGTGTTCCGGGAGTTGAAGCAGGAGAGTGAGGAGCGGCGGCGGAGTGAAGAGTCCTATCGTCGCCAGTTTGCCGACAATAGCGCCATGATGTGGATGGTGGATCCCGCGGCGGGCACGATGATCGATGCCAATGCCGCCGCCCTGGCCTTCTATGGCTACAGCCGGGAGCAGTTCTTGGCCCTGAACATCGCTGACATCAACGGCCTCCCGGCTGCGGAGGTGCAGCGGCTGATGGACTCGGTCACCCCGGAACAGGGGCGGCGCTTCGAGTTTCAACACCGCTTGGCGGACGGCTCTCTCCGCAGCGTGGAGGTCTCAACCTGTCGAATCAGGTTTGGCGGGCGGCCGCTGTTACATTCGATCATCTTCGACATCACCCAGCGCAAACAGGCGGAGGCCGAGTTGCACCAGGTATCGACCCGCTTACGCTTGGCCGTGCGCGCCGGCGGCATCGGGGTGTGGGACTATGATGTGGTCAACGACATCCTGGTATGGGATGAGCAAATGTTTGCCCTCTACAGAGTTGACGAACAGAGTTTCGGCGGCGCTTACGAGGCCTGGCGGGCAGTTGTCCATCCCGATGATGTGGCCCGGGGTGACCTGGAGGTGCGGATGGCGCTCCGAGGCGAGAAGGAGTTCGACACCGAGTTTCGGGTGCTGTGGCCGGATGGCGACATTCGCATCATCCGGGCACTGGCCATCGTGCAGCGCGACACGTGCGGCAACCCCGTGCGCATGATCGGCACCAATTGGGATATTACCGCCCAGAAGCAGGTTGAGGCGGAACTTCGGGAGAGCAATCTCCACTTGGCCGCCACCACCGACCGGGCCAATGAGTTGGCCGCCCTGGCCGAGATTGCCAACCGGGCCAAGAGCGAGTTCCTGGCCAACATGAGTCACGAGATTCGTACCCCCATGAACGCGATTTTGGGGATGGCCAATCTCGCCTTGCCCTATGAGATGCCCGCCAAGGTGCGCCAGTATCTGGAGGTGATCAAGGCCTCCGGCCATGATCTCTTGGCCATCATCAACGATATCCTGGACCTGTCCAAGATCGACGCCAACAAGCTGGTGCTGGAAGAGATTGACTTCAACCTCCAGGCCATGCTGGACAATCTGGCGAATCTCTTCACCACCAAGTTCAAGGAAAAAGGGCTCCGCTATTTCAGCGTGGTCGAGCAAGGGGTGCCGGCATGGTTGATCGGCGACTCCCTACGCCTGGGGCAGGTGCTGATTAATCTGATCGGCAATGCCCTCAAGTTTACCGAGGCGGGCGAGATCGTGCTGCGGGTGGAGTGCCCGCAGCGGTCGGCCGAGGGGGCCACCCTCCATCCCCTCCAGCAGGCGTTCTGGGACCAGCACGG
>CAYSFY010000169.1:0-3391 GCA_964430285.1 uncultured Desulfobulbia bacterium | reverse complement strand
GCGCGATACCGGCATCGGCCTGGCGCAGGAGAAGATGGATGTGCTCTTTGCTGCCTTTAGTCAGGCGGATAGTTCGACGACCAGAAGATATGGCGGCACCGGCCTCGGCCTCTCCATCTGCAAGAAGCTGGTCGCCATGATGGGGGGCGGGATTTGGGTGGAGAGCCTCCCCGGCCAAGGGAGTACCTTCTTTTTTACAGTGCGGATGGCGGCGCTCTCCGGCGAGGAAGAGACCCATGCCAGGCGGACCGAGCCCCACGGAGCGCCTATCCCCTCGCGTCTTGCCGCCCCGGGGATAGCGCCGCCATCAGGGCAACAGTCGCAAAAAATATTTTCTGGCTGCCTGGTCCTGCTGGCGGAAGATAACCACTTCAATCAGATGCTGGCGGTGGAGATTTTGAGCAATCGGGGGATGACCGTGGAGGTGGCCAACAACGGCAAAGAGGCGGTGGCCATGGCTGGACCTCGGTTCGCGGCGGTGCTCATGGATATCCAGATGCCGGAGATGGACGGTTTCGAGGCGACGCGCTTGATCCGGCACAAAGAGGGGTGTGCCGGCATCCCGATTATTGCCATGACCGCGCATGCCATGGAGGGCTACCGGGAGAGGTGTCTGGAGGGGGGCATGGACGATTATGTCACCAAACCCTTTGAACCCGCCGAACTCTTTTCCGTCCTGGGGCGTTACCTTAGTACCGACCAAGCCGCCACCGCTGATGGCGCTGCCCGCGCCATGCCGATGGCCTCGACTGGCGAGGATGGCGCTGCCATCAGCGCGCAGGTCAAGGCGTACCTGCGCGATGCCTATCACTGGGAAGCGGCGATGGTGGACACGATGGCGAGGCAGGCCAAGGAGTCCCTGCGCGCGCACGTGGCCGCCGCCGAGGCGGCCTTGGCCGCTGGGGATATCGAGGGCTTGCGGCGGGCCGCCCATACCATCAAGGGGAATTTGCGCAGTTTAGGCCTTGGCCAGTGGGGGGAGCTAGCCGAGAACATGGAAAGATTACAGCCCGGAACCAACGAAGAGTCGGCAATGGTATTCCTTAGGCATTTTCAAGAGTTGCAGCGCGAGCTTGCCCCGCTGTTGCAACTGTAACCTGTAAGTTTTCTTGTGGACAACCCCACCCGCTTCCTCTATCATTTTCAGTACTGTTACAGGGAAGGCCAGCAGCGTTAAGCACCGGGAGAAGCGACATGCGAGAACAGACAACGGCAGGGGCTCGGGACGACACCATGCGGATCTCGACCTTTTATCTGGACGACACCCTCTGTGGTATCGATATCGATCTCGTCCAAGAGATCAACGGCGACCTCTCCTTCACTCCTGTGCCGCTGGCGGAGGAGTATGTGCTGGGGGTCATGAACCTGCGGGGCCAGATTGTTACCGTCATCGACCAGAGCCGCAAGATCGGCTTTGCCCCGGTGGTCATCACCGCCGACAGCCGGGTGGTCATTGTCCGCTCCCAAGGGGAATCCATCGGCGTGGTGGTGGACAAGGTAAAAGAGGTGGTCACCATCGACCGCAAGGTGATTGGCAAGCCCCCCTCCAATATCAAAGGCTCCCAGGGGAAATTTTTTAGCGGCGTGGTCCAGACCGAGCGGCATGAACTCCTGGCCCTGCTCGATATCGATGAGATCCTGTAACGGGAGTGGGTTGCGCTCTCAGGGGGGGTGGCTCCAGGCCGGCCATCCCGGTCCTTGCCTGTCGCCCACCCCTCCCCTTTCCCCTTGCCCTAACTGTTTTTGACCTGTAATGGGTAGCCGCTTGGAGCAAAACCAATGAGTATATTTGCCAAATTGACCGGATCCTTTGTCCTGGTCACGCTCATTACCGCCATGGTCGGCATTGTCGGTTGGCTGGGGATCAATGCCACCGAAAAGGGGCTCAACGAGATCGCTTCGGTACGCATGCCGGCCATGCAAGGCCTTGGCCTGATGATGGAGGCCATGAACGGCATCAAGTCTGCGGAGCGCACGATGCTCATGCCCTCCATCAGTAACAAGGACCGGGGGCATGAAAACGCCAATCTGGTGAAGCGCTGGGAGTTGTTCCAACAGGGCCGCGACCTCTACGAACCCTCGCCCCAGGCCAAGGCAGAGGCCGAGGCGTGGAACAGGGTGCCGGACCTCATCAGCCAATGGCAGGCGGCACACGAACAGTTGGTCGACAAGCTGCGCGGCGTGCACCTTGATAACGTGGAGAACTTGGCCACCATCCTGGTCCAACGGCAGCTGGACCACGTCAATTGGGTCAATGCCCTGGAGGGCTCCCTGGCCAGCACCACCCCGTTCAGCGGCCAACTCGATCCGACCCAGTGCGCTTTCGGTAAGTGGCTGGCCGCCTTTACCTCCGACGAACCCAAATTCAATGCCATTATCAGCGAGATGACGGCACCGCACCGGAAGCTGCACAGCTATGGCCAGCAGATCAACGAGCTGCTGAGGCAAGGTCACCAGGATCAGGCCCTTACCCTGTTCAAACAGGAGGTCGAGCCAGCCTTGACCGCCATTCGTCAGCGCTTTGACCTGGCCGCGGCCCATGTCCGCGGCCAGGTGCTGTTGTTGGATGAGGCCAGGGAGATAGGGTTTGGCCGTGAGCGGCAGATCTTTGGCCAGCTGGATAAGGCCTTGGATGAGGTGGCTGAGCAAGTCACCAAGGTTGCCGCCGAGAGTAGGGCCGCCGCCGAGGCCACCGCTACCCGCGGTAAGCGCACCGCCCTGGTCGCCGTTGGCTTGGGTGCGCTCCTCTCGCTCCTCTTTGGTGTCCTATTGTCCCGCGGCATCTCGCTGCCCATGGCCAAGACCGTGGCCATGCTGGAAGAGGTCGGACGCGGCAACCTGACCATGCGTCTGGCCATGGAGGGCAAGGATGAGATCGGCCGCATGGCCACGACCCTGGACCAGGTGACGGCCAACCTCACCACCATGATCCGGGATATCGGCAACGGCGTCAAGACCCTCTCCTCCTCCTCCACCGAGATGGCCACCATCGCCAACCAGATGACCTCGGGGGCAGAGACCACGGTGGCCAAGGCCAATGCCGTGGCCGCGGCGGCCGAGGAGATGACCTCCAACATGCACTCGGTGGCCGCGAGCATGGAGCAGGCCTCCACCAATGTGCGCACCGTGGCCGCGGCGGCGGAGGAGATGAGCGCCACCATCAACACGGTCTCGCAAAATGTCACCGAGGCCAGGGGCTCGGCCAATAGCGCCGTGGACCTGACCAAGCGGGCCGCGGAGCAGGTGGGCAACCTGGGGCAGGCGGCCGAGGCCATCGGCGCGGTCACCGAGACCATCAAGGCCATCTCCGACAAGACCAACCTCCTGGCCCTGAATGCCACCATCGAGGCGGCCCGGGCCGGCGAGGCGGGCAAGGGGTTTGCCGTGGTCG
>CAYSFY010000168.1:0-9937 GCA_964430285.1 uncultured Desulfobulbia bacterium | reverse complement strand
AGGTTATGGCGGCTTTCTTGCGCAGAGGGAGCCGGCTGCGGCGCTTGCCGCCTTCAAGGCCTTTCAGCTCCTCTGCGCCCATCGTCACGGCCCCAACGGCTCCCTGCAACTGAACCTCTGGTTTGAGGAGGTGTTGCGCAGGCGGGGCATGATCCAGCGGCTAGCCGACTCGATCTGGTATCCGGGCCGGCCGCTGATGGTCACCGGCAATCACTACAACCTCGAACTCTTTAACGGGGACCTGGGGATTGCCTTGCCAGCCGCGGATGGCGGGCTGCGGGTCTTCTTCGAAGCGCCGGGCGGTGGGGTGCGGGCCATTGCCCCGGCCAGGGTCCCGGCCCACGAGACCGCCTTTGCCCTTACGGTCCATAAGTCCCAGGGCTCGGAGTTTGATCAGGTCCTGCTCTTGTTGCCGGAGAAGGCCTCCCGTCTGTTGAGCCGGGAGCTGATCTACACCGCCATCACTCGGGCTCGGCAGGAGTTTGAACTCTGGGGAGGAGATGAGGTGCTGGCCGATGGCATCGCCACCCGGATTGAACGGGATACCGGGCTCCAGGAACGGTTGGCCGCAGGGGGGTAAGGTCCGTGGTGTGGGGGAGGTGGTGGATGGCAATTGCCAACGGCCGAGCCCATGCGCAACCAGGCCATGAAAACGGCTTGTTTTTTTTCAGAGGCATTGGTATAAAGGATCCGTTTGGGCGATTAACTCAGTGGTAAGAGTGCCACCTTCACACGGTGGAAGTCACAGGTTCGAATCCCGTATCGCCCACCATTACACATTCCATCAAGTTCCCAGATGTTCCTGCAGCCCGCGTCCTTCACTGGATTGCGGGCTTTTTTTTGTGTCTTTTGGTTACCTGTTGACCTTGGTGGCAGAGTCGGCATGATGTCGGTACTTATGAGGGTGTGCAAGGTGCCGACATTTAAAAAATACCGACATGGATGGGCAAAAACAACCGACCGTTGACCGACCCTTTCATTAAGAACGCCAAGCCAGAGGAACGAACCCGCAAGCATTACGACAGGGGCAGTTTTCACCTCTTGATCAAGGCCGATGGCCGGAAGTATTGGTCGACACCACTTCCCCACATGCCGAAGGATGGGGGTCGATTTTGTGCCCCCACGCGTAAATTCTCCTTGGTGAGGAATTCGACGTCCGGTACGGCTGCACTCCGGTCTGGTTATCTCCTAAATCCGTAAAAAAATGAGCAATCTGGCTCTCTTCTTTCATCCCACAATTTTGATAAAGTAGGCAGTTCTGCCTTAAATCTCTTGACAATGTGGCGCGACTCTTGTTGAAGTTATGCCTGGGAGGGACCCTGATTTTTCGTTTTTGGCATTGATTCTGAGCTGAGGGAATGGGCCTTTTTCAAAGGGATATGAAGCCTTGTTCCTGTCCTTGTCGCCATAATTACCAAAAACGTATTTCGGTTACCAATTTAGCTGTAATATCTAGCTTTTTATGTAACTCTGTCGTATCGTTTTACAATAATTTTGTGTGGAGTAATCGATTGATAATAGGCGGTTAGTGGTGAGTCGTAAGTTTTGCTTGCTTTTGCTGTTGATGGTTTAAATTTTGCAAAGCTTTAAGGCGGTTGTGACGAAGCACGTCCCGGGGTGGATCACAGGGTTGGTAGACAGAGGAGGGCAGTGATGAAGAAAACAAAAAACATACTTGGATTAGGGGTGTTACTCCTTTTCTGCATGATGCCGGCGGCTGCATGGTCGGTCAGTGGCTCTTGCACGGGCTGTCATACCATGCACAACTCCCAAGGCGGCAATCCCGTGGGTGTCCTGGGGGCCAGTGGACCTTATAATAACTTAGTCATCAATGGTTGCATTGGCTGTCATACAGGGACCAACACTCAGGGGAGCGCCAACTTGACCACCTCATCGGATGCCCCGTATGTCTTGGATACCGTTGTTCCGACTGCCGTTAACACCTTGGCCGGTGGCAACTTCTATTGGGTGGCTGATGCGTATGGCAACACCGACAGTAAGGGCCATAATGTCGTCGGCATTTCGGGCCAGGACGCTATCGGTCTCGATCCTCCGGGGTGGAGCACCAATGCCGCCTTCCAGTTCAATGGCGCAAGGGCTGCTGGTGTGGCCTGGGTCTCCCAGCTCACGTGCGACGGGGTGAATGGTTGCCATGGTGACGTGACCAACGGCATCAGTGGGTCCCATCATAACAATATAAATGGCGGCTCCATGCTTGCAACAACGAGCGGCAATCAGGGCCAAGGCAACCATTTCCGTTTTCTGCAGGGGATCAAGGGGTATGAAAACGTGGATTTCGAGTACGACGCCATAACCGTTCCAGGCACCACGGGCCATAATAAGTACAAGGGTGAAATTCGGGTGACTGATGCCGTAACCGCCCATGACACCATGACCTATTTTTGCTCCAGTTGTCACGGCGAGTTCCATGCCAATAATGGCGGTGGCGGCGCTGGCCTGTCCAGCGGGGGCTCCATGGCCAGCCCCTGGGTGCGCCATCCGGTTGACATCAAGCTGCCGGCCAGCGCACCCTATACCGGCTATGCCGACTATGATGTCACGGTACCCATGGCCTATGCCGATACCACCACGGCACCGGCTGCCAATGACATCCAGGCCTCCGGCATCATTACCTGTCTCACCTGCCATGTGGCTCACGGCTCAACCTACGCCGACCTGTTGCGCTGGGATTACTCCTCTTACGTGGTCAATGACGGGGTCAATACCGGTGAGGGTTGTTTTAAGTGCCACGCAGATAAGGATGCGCCCTAAGCGCGAACACGTGGGATGCATTACCCCTGCCTGAAAAATCGGGTTCGTTCACGGACCCGATTTTTTTTTGCCAACCCTCGGCAATGCCGCGCTCATCTTGCCATGATCCATGTAATTGTATTCAACCGGGACAACAGGATTAGTCCAGGGCTTAGCGTAGCGCATGTCCATGGTTGAAATCTTCAACAACTGACTCGGCGTCAGTCTTAACAGAGGTGACCAAGGAAGATTTTGTTCCCTTGGCCTCATGAAGGATAATGAGAATGATTAGACGTAGGTTTTTTTTGCTGACAATAGGCCTCTTGGCCCTTTTCCTTTCAGCCGGGACAGTTCTCGGCCAAGAGGGAGAGCCCTTGGTGACCATTGACGGGCAGTCCCATACTGCCGACGCATTCAGGGAGTGGTGGCGGCACTGGCAGGAGAAGGAGATGCCGTTCCCCGACACCCCGGACCCTTACATCGATTGGCTGCTCATGGTCCGCGAGGCCAAGAGTATGGAACTCTATGACCGCCCGTCCTATAAGGACAAGGTCAATACCTTCTTGAAGGCCAGGTCGCTCATGCTGCTCAAAAGAGATGAGATTGATGAAAAGATTCAGGTGACAGCGCAGGAGATGGACGCCGAGTATAAACGGAACTATGCCCCCCGCTGGCAGGTGGTGATTCTCTATTTTAAGAGTAGTGAAGCGGCTGCCAAGATATCCGGGGCGTTGCGTAGCGGTGCCTTGAATATCCAGGATGCCATCGCCTTGACCGGTTCCCCGGGTGGCCCTCTGACCCACTTGCAGCGTTGGGTCAGGCCCAAGGATACCCCCTTGCCCTGGCAGACGATATTCAGTTCCATGGAAACAGGTCAGATCTCCGCACCTGTCCCCGGGGACCAGGGCCACGGGTCGGTTGTCTTCAAATTGTTGGTGAAGTTGAACGGCGATGAGCAGGATTACGCCTCTGTCCGAGTCGGGATCGAACGGCTTCTGCATAAGCAGGCTCAGGCCCAATTGACTCGTGATCTGATCGGACAGTTGAAGATGAAGTACCAAGTCCAGATCGACCAGGAGTTGATGGCAAGGATTGATCCTGAAAAAATGGATGATGATCTCCTGGACAGGACGGTGATCTCCACCAGTACGGTTAAGGTCACGGTCCGCTATTTTCTTGAGCAGCTCCGAAAATTTCAGGGGGCCAAACGATCCCCCCAAGAGAGAATGGCGACCTTGGCTCAAGAGAAACAGAGGGTGGCCGAACAGATGATCGGCAACAGCTTGACAGTATTGGAGGCCCTAAATCGCCACTATGAGAAGACCCCGGCTTTGCGCTCATCGTATGAGTTTTACCTGAACCACCGGCTGGTCAAGGAGCTAGATCATAGACCCTTGGCGGAAAACGATACGGTGAGTAACGAAGAGATTGCCACCTACTATGCGAGCCACAAGGAAGAGTTTCTGGAGCCGGCCGCGGTGCGCTATCTTCTGGTGCAGGGCGAGAGCACGGCAATAGAAAAGGTCTGGGTGTCCATGCTGGGTGGAGCTGAGATAAAGGATATGGTTGCCAAGTTCAATCTGGTCGCTCCTGTTGATTCATACAGCAAGATCGAGCAACTGGCGCCCGAATTACAGAGTGCTGTCAAGGACCTTGGGGTTGATGAGGTCAGCAAGCCTTTTGTCTACAACGGCAAGAGTTCCCTGGTGAAGATGCTGGCCCGCAAGCCGGCCGCCGTGGCCCCCTTGGACAAGGTTGCCCCGGATATCGCTTCGCATCTCAAAAAGGAAAAGTATGACCAGGGGCGAGGGGCGTATCTGGCCATGCTCAAAAAAAAGACCGCGATTATTGTCAATGAAAATGCTTGGCTGAAACTGCGAAGTGAACTGAGAGGAAAGAGTAAGGAGTTGTAACTATTTAGGTGATGGTCTGTAGAAGAAGGGGCTGTGTCCATAAAAAAAGGGGTTAGCTGGTACCAGCTAACCCCTTTTTGCTACTTAATGGCGGGGCCGACCGGGCTCGAACCGGCGACCTCCGGCGTGACAGGCCGGAAATTATCGATTCTCTTGCTTTACCTTACTGTCTGTATT
Source organism: uncultured Desulfobulbia bacterium (assembly GCA_964430285.1). Taxonomy (GTDB): domain Bacteria; phylum Desulfobacterota; class Desulfobulbia; order Desulfobulbales; family VMSU01; genus VMSU01. The sequence continues at coordinate 5,096 of CAYSFY010000168.1, read as the reverse complement.
ATTTTATAACTTGTTGTAAATATGTGAATTAATCTGCTGTGGCCCTTCCCTTGACTTCCTTCTTTTTACCTTGTATTATATCTTGTGTGCGGGGAATGGTGCGGGGAATAGAGAAACAGGGAGGCTTGCAGATGGCGATAAAGGAAAGATTCAAGACGGATTATCCGGGCGTTTTTTATATCATCGGGACTTCGTCACTCAATGGCAAGGATGAGAAAATCTACTACATCCGTTTTCGTAAGGATGGAAAAGAGACAGAAGAAAAGGCCGGTCGACAATTTCAGGACAACATGACCCCGGCCAAGGCTAACACCCTCCGTGCTGAAAAAATCAAAGGTGCGAAGCTCACCAATCGAGGAAAACGGGATGCAGTGGAGGCGGAAAAAAGAGCCGAAAACGACAGATGGACTATTTTGAAGTTGTGGGCTGAATATGAAAAGACCTTGCCTCCGAACAAAGCCACAAAGACAGACAGTGGCCGTTTCGATCAGTATTTGAAAGACACCATCGGCGACAAAGAGCCTCATGACCTCCACCCCCTTGACGTTGACCGGGTCCGCATCAAACTCCTTAAGACCAAATCCCCTCAGACTGTCAAACACATCCTGGGCATCCTGAAACGTATCTGCAACTACGGATTCAACAAGAGGCTCTGCCCTGCTATTACCTTCCGCATTGAGATGCCGGATGTGGACAACGTAAAAACCGAGGACTTGAACCAGGAGCAGTTGCACTGCTTACTTGAGGCCATAGCCAAGGATGAGAACAAGAACGTCGGCAATATGATGCTGATGGCACTCTATACCGGGATGAGGCGCGGGGAGCTGTTTAAACTCAAATGGGATGACGTAGACTTCGCCCGTGGGTTTATTCTTATCCGTGACCCAAAGGGCGGCAAGAGTCAATCTATACCCCTTAACGATGCCGCCCGACGGTTGCTTGAGAATCACGACCGGACCCCCAGCGAGTTTGTATTCCCTGGTAAGAAGGGAATGCAGTTGGTTGACATAAAAAAGAGCGCCAACCGGATCAAGAACGCGGCAGGACTCCCCAAAGATTTCCGCCCTCTTCATGGCCTGCGCCACACCTACGCCTCTATGCTGGCCTCAAGTGGCAAGGTGGACATCTACACCCTGCAAAAACTCATGACCCACAAGACGCCGGTAATGACGCAACGGTATGCCCATTTACGGGATGATGCCTTGAGACAGGCGGCGGACCTTGCTAGTGATATTATCAGCGATGCCATGAACCAGGATCGGCAGAAGACAGCCACCATGATTCGCAAGGCAGGTGAAAAATAACAGGAGGGGCGATCCCTTGTATAATCCCCATCTTGAAAATATTCTAAATATGGTATAATATAATCATGTGGCAAGTTGACTTGAGCAGCAAGGCGAAGAAGCAAAAAGAGGCCCTCCCAAAAACGGTCAAGGAGCAGCTACTTTTTCTTGTTCGCAATATTGAACTTTATGGCCCGGTACGCGGCGACTGGCCGAACTACGGCAAGTTAAAGCCCGGTCAACACCATTGCCACCTGAAGAAAGGACGGCCTACCTATGTGGCAGTATGGGAAGAACGTAACCAGGAAATACGATTGATTGAGGTGACTTATGTTGGAACGCACGAGAAAGCGCCCTACTGATACCACGGAACTTCGTTTCCGTGGTCCTGTAGCGCGGCAGGAAGAGGCGGCACGTGTGCTGAAGGATTTGGGTTTTGTGGCTGTAGCGCCGGACAGTGTGCCATGGAGGGAGGCTTTTGCAGAATATGCCGACGAAGAGCTACCGGCTGTTTCCCTGCGAGCAGCACGGCGGCGGGAAGGGCTGACTCAAAAAGAACTGGCCGACCTTTCCGGCATTCCTCAAGCGCATATCTCACTTATGGAACGTGGCAAGATGCCCATAGGAGTGACTCGGGCCAAGCGGCTGGGCAAGGCACTGAACACCGGGTACAAAATGTTTCTTTAGGTAGTTTGAATAAGCCTTTCATATTTCTTGATACACGTTTGATCTTAGGAGGAACACGGTATGGCATCCTTGACTATTCATAATATCGATCCAGCGCTTAAAACTGCGGCGCTCAAAATAATTAAGGAGCATGGTCTGACTGCAAAAAGTGCCATGTCTGCCTTTTTGGCTAAAGTGGTTCATGACCACAACGCAAACGAATTATGTTTCTGCTGTGACCTGGAAATGAATGATGAAACCACCAGCGACTTGCTGGCAGCAATGGAAGGCTCGACCCAATATGTTGAGTGCAAAGACACTGACGACCTCTTTCGAAAATTGGGTATCTGATGCGTGCCATTCTCTACAGCAACAAGTTCAAGAAAAACATGGAACTGATGGTCAAGCGCGGCAAAGACGCCGAAAGCGTCAAAGCAGTGATTGCTGTACTTGCCGGGGGAGGAGTGCTTGACCGGAAATACAAAGACCATGCGTTGACGGTAATTTTGCAGGATTCCGAGATTGTCATGTCGAACCGGATTGGCTTTTGATTTATCGGATCGAGGATGAGATTCTTTATCTGGAAAGGACCGGAACCCATGCCGACCTGTTTTGATAAGTCGCTTTCCAGTCCGACCAGCGAGAAAACTAATCATGTCAGAACAATGTGTGTTTTGTGGCCATAAGCATCTTGTTAGCAAGGAAATCCGTTACATCTACCAAAAAGATGGGCAACTGCTCGTTATGGAACATGTAGCCTGCGCAGAGTGTACTTTTTGTGGCGAGCAATACTTTGATGCCGTGGTGTTGCAGAAAATTGAGATGGAATATCAGCCAATCTCACAGCAACAAAAACAGCCTCAGCGGATGATTCATGTAGCAGTTGAAGAGTTTGCCGGTATTTGAGCCAGAACAGGGGGTTTGATGAATGAATTTACCAAGGCCTGAATTTTACACAGTTGATGGGTTGGCAGAATGTTGGGGCGTAAAGAGTTCTTTGGTTGAAGGTTATATTGCTTCGGGCCAACTGTTAAGAACTGGTAGGTACGAGCATGTAGGTGGGTGCTACATGTTGGAGGGCGATTATCATCCAGATTCTCGCTCCGAAGAACAGCTTCGACATGATGGGTATTCTCTTAAGTGCTGGCTCATTAAGCTTGAAGAAGTGGAGCGTTTCGAGCAGGAACATGGCTTCCTCGGGTGCGTATCTAGAGAAGACGACAAGACATCTTTTGCTCCTCTTTTTGATGCCAGTCGTAAAGAATACCCAAAGAAATTGGCCGTAGCTATTGAGGCATGGGGGGCGGTAACATCTGACCCACAACTATTGAAAAAGCACAAGTCTCCAAAGGCGGCTTTGGCGGCATGGCTCAAAGGCAACAAAGCCCGTTATCCGTGGCTTAACAAACAAACCATTGAGGATATAGCGAAGGTAGCAAACTGGAAATCAGGAGGGCCAAAAGAGACGCCATGAAATAACTTAGCCACCCTCTTGAGTCCCCTCTTGCACCTTGTCAATACTGACCTTCGAGAGTTGTCTCCCTGTGAACTTAACCACCATTTAGTTGAACTTAGCTATCGTTACATCCTGTTTTCATTGTGATTTATTAAGCCCCTGTGCCCGGACGGTACCTGGGCTTTTGTTATTTTATCATTATGGACAACAGGAGGTTTTACGATGGATAAGCAAAACGAATCAGAGACAAGAGGGGGCAAACCAGCGGATAGGTGGATTGATGAAAAAGAGGTTGCAGAAATGACAGGCATTGCCTTGCCGACATTGAGAAATCACAGATTTCTTGGCCGGGGATTACCGTATTGTAAGTTGTCGAAATCTATCCGGTATTTTAGACCAGATGTGGTTCAGTACATGGAAGCGAGGAGGGTTTCGACCTCTGACGCTCCAGCACGATAAGGGGGCGGCTATGACGAAAACAACAAAATCCCTTGAGGGCGGAGCCGGAAGGCTGGGCAGACTCGTCTCAACTACTAAAGTAGTCAACCAGGCCACAAGCAGCCCCCCGGCTCAGTTAACCAGCTTCAAGGGAAACTGTGTAGCGGTTCTTGCCAAACGCTACAAACTCGTAGGCAGTACACTGGAAAAGACTAGCGCAGGTCAACTTGTTCGGGGTGAATACAAGGTGTTGAGTCTTCATGGCCCTGTTAAATTTGCAAAGTTGTTGAAAGGCCTGCAACCTAATGAGGCTCTCGCGTATGGCGTGCCGCTATGTTCGAAGAAGCAGGGAACTATCGCTTCACGTAAAGAGGCAGCGCCTGGCGAACTCACCAGGACACGAGAGAATTTCGATTGGCCGAAAGGGCCGGCTATCATGTTTCTTGACTACGATCCCCCAAAAGGAGCCGAGCCGTTGACGGCAGAAACGCTTTGGCAGATGGTTCTTGGTATTCGGCCAGAACTTGCTCTAGCACCAGCAGTCATTATGTCCAGTGCATCAGGCTTCATTTATAATGCCGAAACTGACGAGGAGCTAAAGGGGGCTGGGGGCTGGCATATCTATGTATTTGTCGCTGACGGGCGAGATGTTTCACGATTTACCAACGGATTATATGATCAAACCTGGCTATGTGGTTATGGGCGGTTTGATATTTCAATTTCAGGTGCAATGTTGGAAAGGTCATTGTTTGATGCGGCAGTTTGGCAACCAGAACGTATGGATTTCGCAGCAGGAGCTATTTGTGATCCGCCACTCGAACAACGGCGTCCAGAGCCGCTTGTGATCAATCCAACCGCTGCACTATTCGACACTCATAAAGTGCAGTCTATTCCTGCTGTAGAGGAGCTTGAGAAGTTAAAGGCCGAAGCGAGGGCTGTTGTTGCAGATGAGGCAAAGAAAGCAAGGGCGGATTGGCTTTCATCTCGGGTGGCCGATGCTATGGCCACAGCCACCGAAACAGACCCTGACAAACTAAACCAACAGAGGAAGCAGCTGCATGATATTTATCGGCGAGCTTGTGAGAATGGAGTTCTCCTTGGTGGTTTTGTCTTAATTGCCGAGGATGGTCAACGAGTGGCGGTCAGCGAGCTATTAGACAACCCCGGACAATGGCATGGAAAGCGATTTGCTGACCCGCTAGGAGCCTGTCGGACTTTCAGCATAGACATGGGCTGACATAAGTCCTTCGGCA
>CAYSFY010000167.1:9742-9969 GCA_964430285.1 uncultured Desulfobulbia bacterium | reverse complement strand
TTACGACGATACCCAGGATGGTGATACCCAGGGAGATGTTGACCACGTTGGCGGGCAGGGCGAGACCGATCATGGCACCGACAATGGCGCAGGCCGAGGCGATGAGGGCCACCGGCATGGCCAGCCGCAGGTCGGCCATACCCTTTTTCAAGAGACCGGGTCCGGCGGCCAAGGCCCCGCACAGGGCGACCAACAGACCCGCGCCCCGGACAAAGTCGATGTGGAAC
>CAYSFY010000167.1:0-9732 GCA_964430285.1 uncultured Desulfobulbia bacterium | reverse complement strand
CCGCCGATGATGGGCACAAAGAGGACCCCGCCGCCCACGCCGCCGAGCACGGCAACGATCCCCATGACAAAGGTGACCACGAACAGGAGCAACGGCCACCCCCACCACGGCATGGACGATTGGGCCATCACGGTGGCGGCATCCGCGGCGGCGGGCTCATTGGCCCAGGCCAAGCCGGCACTCAAGCCGATAACGATAAGGCCTGCCACCAGGGCAAGCAATTTTGATTGATGCGTTTTCATTTCCTTATTCTCCTCCTTAATTCAAAGTTGACAATCTCGCCAAAAGTCCAAAAACTCGCCATCCGCCGACACAACATCAATAAGTTACAGAGGGTGCCGGCGTCGGCAGAGCGGTTTTCGCGAAACCGACATTGGTGTATCTGATGTAATTGCCACGAGACCACCCGGTCTCTTGGCTCCAGCGTCCACCCTCTGCTCATTGGGCAAGGGGTGGACATCGTTTCGGGCCGGAAGTTTCAGGGGCCGTACGTCCCCCGCTAACCGCCTACCTGATGCGTTCAAATTCGGTCTGGAACTTATAGCGGTCGCTTCTCCCCAGGAATCGGGTGTAGGCCACGGGGGTCTCATCCGCGCCCAGGAAGAGGCGATGGATCACCAACACCGCCTCGCCGTCCTTAACGCCCAAGAGTTTGGCATGTTCCCCGTGCACCGCGGCAATCTCAACCGTCTGCACAATTTTAAATATCTTCAGTGATCCTTGTTCCTGTAGCATGGCAAGCAGCGATCTGTTCGCGAAGTCCAGCTCATTGGCCCCTGGCAGCATGGCAACGGGAATATACGACTCGTCCATCGAGATAGGTTCACCCTCCACAACTCGCTGGCTTACTACGCGATAAATCGTCTCCTGGGTCTTAAGGTATTCACGGGCCGTCTCTCCATCCGGCTCGATCCCGCGCGATAAAACCTCTCTTGTGACTTGCACCTCCTTTCCAAACATCTCTTCCGTAAATCGAGTCTTCATGGCAAAGCCGGAAGGCCGATCGCCCTTGGTAACAAAAGTCCCCTTCCCCTGAATCTTGACGAGATACCCTTCTGCCGCCAGATTCTTGATCGCCTGCCGCACCGTGATCTTGCTCACCGCATACTCCTGACAGAGTTCGGCCTCGGTGGGGATCTGCCGGCCATCCGCCCAGTGACCAGAGGTGATCTGGCTCAACAGGATCCGGGTCAGCTGCAGATAGAGCTTCTCCTGGCTGAAGCGATCAACCGTTCTGTTATGCAACCGTGCTGTTTCATTTTGTATCATGACTGTCATATATTATAACGTTATGTCTTTGTCAAGAGTGTTGCAATCGGCAACAAAAAAATATTTGCCCAAGCCCGGCGGTTGCGGTTTTAGGCTGAAGGGTGCCAGCAAAAGGAACGGCTCTGATATTGGCCTTGGCGGCTAAACATGTGCTAGTTCGCCGCTCTTTCGCTGTCCGCGGCCTATAGCCCTGAGCAGCTAAAATATTCATTGCCAGCGTGAGCTTGCTGTTGATAGGATAGTTCCCAGCATCGCACCAAGGAGGGTATCCGCTGCCATCGCTATCGGTACCCGCTCTCGTCACTCTTGCCAAAGGATAGGAAAAACCATGATCTTCAGGGTGATCGCCAAGGAAGGACTCAAACAACTGTTCGCGCTCCTGGTTAGCGACAACCCGGTGATCGGCCCGGTGGAGATCGGCCGGTCCAGGGATGGGGCCCCGATCCACGGCTTTAGCGAGGTCTCCGCGTTTCAGGAGCTCAGCCTGGACTACACCACCACCAAGCTGCCGGCCAAGCAGTACTTTCTCCCCTACCGGGAGGAGCTGGCCTCCTTTAGCCTGACCGGCAAGGACTGGGACAAACGCGTCGATTACCACTGCGACCGGCCTTACGTCCTCTTTGGGCTCCACGCCTGCGACATCAATGCCTTAAACAAGCTCGACAAGGTCTTGCTGAGCGGTGCGTACCCCATGCCCTACTACGCGGCCAAGCGCAAGAACATGTTCATCATCGGCATCAACTGTCAGCCGCACCCCTCCTGCTTTTGCCGCTCCATGGGCGCGGACACGGCCTTGCGCGGCTTCGACCTCTTTGTCACCGACTTAGGGAGCAGTTATTTTGTCGAGATCCTCTCCGACACCGCCTTCAATCTGTTAAAAAAGATCCCCACCAGCGAGCCGGTGGCGGCCGACCACCTCCGCTACCGCCAGGTGGTGGAAGAGAAAAATTCAAAGTTCACCACCCAGGTCGACACCACCGACCTGACCAAGATCCTGGACATGGAGTTCCAGTCCGAGGTGTGGAAGCAGTGGGGTGACCGCTGCCTCTCCTGCGGCAGTTGCGCCAATGCCTGCCCCACCTGTTACTGCTACACGATTAACGAACAGGTGGGCCTCGACCTCGCCTCCGCCACCAAGACCAAGACCCTTTACTCCTGCAACTACGTGGACTTTGCCGAGGTGGCGGGCGGGCACAACTTCCGGCCCCATAGCCATAACCGGCTGAAGTACCGCTACTACCACAAGCACCGGGGGTTCGTGGAGGCCTACGAGGAGTCGTTGTGCGTGGGTTGCGGCCGTTGCGGCGACACCTGCCTGGCAGGGATCACCGTCCCCGAAGTCATTTCCAGCGTACGCGGAGGCACGATCTAGGATGGGCAACCAACTCCCTTTCACCCCAATCACCGACGATAGCCATCGCCATCGGCGGACCGACCTCACCACCTTCGAGCACACCTACAAGGCCGAGATCACCAGTATCCACCGGCTGACGGAGCACGAGAACCTCTACCGCATCCAGATCTGCGATCCGCTGGAGCGTGAGCAATTTACCTTCAAGCCGGGCCAGTTTTTGATGCTGGAGATCCCCGGCATCGGCGAGGCCCCCTTCTCCATCTCCTCCTCCCCCTCCCGCAAGGGCGACGTGGAGCTCTGCATCCGCAGGGCCGGCACCACCACCAATTTTCTGGCCAAGGTCGAGCGGGGTGCCCATGTCGGCCTGCGGGGACCGTTCGGCACCAGCTTCCCCATGGAGCGGATGTACGGCCAAAACATCCTGCTCATCGCCGGCGGCTTGGGCCTTGCCCCCCTCAGGCCCCCCATCGCCTACGCCCAGGAGAACCGCAGCCGCTTCAAGAGCGTGGATATCATCTACGGCACCAAGGACCCCTCCCAGCTGCTGTTCACCTACCAGTACGATATGTGGCGGGCCGACGACATCAAACTCCACGTCACCGTGGACAGCGCCGACGCCGCCTGGAACGGCACCACCGGATTTGTCACCGCCATCCTGGAGAAGCTATTCGCCGAGCGGGACGACGCCTTTTTCCAGGAGACCTTTGCCATTGTCTGCGGGCCGCCGGTGATGTTCCAGTCGGTGTGCGCCATGCTCACCCAAAAGGATATCCCCATGCAGAAGATGTTCGTCTCCCTGGAGCGGCGGATGCACTGCGGCATGGGCAAGTGCTGCCGCTGCAATGTCGGCTCGACCTACACCTGCCTCTCCGGGCCGGTCTTTGACTACTGGAGCATCTTGAACCTGAAGGAGGCGATATGAAGAAAATTACGAATGGCGAATTACGAATGATGAGTGATCGGATAAACGTTGCGGAGGGGAACGCATGAGCAGCCTGACTACGCCGGCGAAGACCTTTCTGGGTGTTGCCGTGGCCAGGCCCAAGGTCGCCTTTTTCGAGCTCTCCTCCTGCGAGGGGTGCCAGCTGCAACTGTTGAACAACGAGGCCACGCTCTTGGAGTTCCTGGCCCTGGTGGAGGTGGTCCGCTTCCGCGAGGGGATGAGTGGCGGCACGGACGACTACGAGATTGCCTTTGTGGAGGGGAGTGTCACCCGGGCGGACGAGGTGGAGCGGCTCATGACCATCCGCAAAAACGCCAAGGTCCTGGTGGCCTTGGGCTCCTGCGCCTGCTTCGGTGGGGTCAATCAGCTGAAGAACCGCTTCAACCTCGACTGGGTGAAGAAGGAGGTCTATGGCGACCACCCCATTGCCAGCCAGCGGGTGCAACCCCTGGAGGAGGTGGTAGCGGTGGATCTCAAGATCTATGGCTGCCCGATCAAGAAGGAGGAGGTCGAGCGCATCGTCACCGATCTGGTCATCGGCAAGGAGATCGTCTATCCCAAGTACCCGGTGTGCACCGAGTGCAAGGCCAACGGCAACATCTGCCTCTTCGACCTGGGGGAGCCCTGCCTGGGCCCCATCACCCGGGCGGGGTGCAACGCCTGGTGCCCCAACAGCAGGGCCGGCTGCTGGGGGTGCCGGGGACCGGCCGCGGAGATGAATATCCGCCAGCTGGTCGCCATCATGGAGCAGCACGGTTTTTCCAAAGAGACGATCATCGACCGCTTGGAGTGTTTCGGGGGCTTCGCCGCCCAGGCGAGCCAACTCCGGGCCGGTCACAACCTATAACGGGCCGAGGTCACCTTCATGAAGTTAAGCTACGACATCAATGTCCATCACCTGACCCGGGTGGAGGGACATGGCAATATCACCATCAAGATCCAGGACGGCGCCGTGCGGGAGGCCACCTGGCAGGTGGTGGAGACCCCGCGCTTTTTCGAGGCCATGCTGGTGGGCAAGTTGTGGGACAACGCCCCTTGGATCTGCGGCCGCATCTGCGGCATCTGCTCCATCGGCCACACCCTGGCCAGCATCCGGGCGGTGGAGAACGCCTTTGCCATGGTGCCCACGGTGCAGACCGCAAAGCTCAGGCTGCTATTGAAGCACATGGAGACCTTGCAGAGCCATATCCTCCACCTCTACTTCCTGGCAGCCCCCGATTTTCTTAAGGCAGGCAGTGTCTTCCCCCTGATCCAAGCGGCCCCCGAGGTGGTGGCCCGGGCCGCCGGCTTGAAGAAGCTGGCCAACGACCTCTGCGACCTGGTGGGCGGCAGACGGCTACACCCCACCACTACCGTGGTCGGCGGCTTCACCATGCTGCCGGAGCGCAAGCAGCTGGCCGCCATGCGTGAGCGGTTGGCCGCCGCCGTGCCCGACCTCCTGACCACGGCGGAACTGTTTAAGACCTTCACCATCCCGGAGTTCGCCCGCGAGACCGAGTTTGTGTCGTTAAAGGGCGAGGAGGAGTACCCCTTTATCGGCGGAGAACTGGTCTCCAGCGATGGGGTGGTGAAGGCGGAGAACGCCTATCGCGCCATGACCAACGAGTATCTGGTGGCCCAGTCCACCTCCAAGTGGAGCAGGCTCTCCCGGGCCTCCTTTGCCGTGGGGGCCTTGGCCCGGGTCAACAATAACTTCCCCCTGTTGCACCCCCCGGCCCAGGCGGTGGCCACCGAGTTCGGGCTTGGCCCGGTGAATCACAACCCCTACATGAACAACATCGCCCAACTGGTGGAGTGCGTCCATGTGGTGGTGGACGCCATGCGTCTGATCGATGAACTGCTCTCCTCCCCGTGGCAAGAGCCCCGGCAGCCGGTGACCCCCAAGGCCGGGGTGGGGGTGGCGGCGGTGGAGGTGCCCCGGGGCATCCTCTACCACTCCTACGATTTCGATGCCGCCGGCCGCATCACCAAGTGCGACTGCGTCATCCCCACCAGCCAGAACCACGCCAACATCCAGCACGACCTCACCGCCCTGGCCACCCACTTCGCCGCCCAGGGGATGGCGGACCGGGAGCTGGAGTTGCTGGCCGAGATGCTGGTCCGCGCCTACGACCCCTGTATCTCCTGTTCGGTCCACTGACCAGCCGCAATTGCCCGCGATAGAGCGCGGAGCAGGGGACGGTCGCCCTAGGCCATCCCCTGCTCCGCCATCGTTTTCCCATGTGCCCTCATTCACTTCCTGGCCGGCGTCCTGCCGACCCCCTCCCCTCCTGCTGACGAACCGGTTCGCGCCAGAGCTCTCCCCCTATATACGCCTAGGCGAGGTTGTCTCCCGCCTGTTTTTCGGTGCCATTTCAGTGCCCACCCCACATGGAACTTGCAATCCTAATTCGTGTCGCTTAAATGGTACGTCGTTGATAATATCTCTTCTCTCCTCTCCCTGAGCCATCCACGGGTGGGGAGGCTACGCCATGACCCCGGAACCGGACCCCGGTTACCGGCCCTCCGGTCGGGCGGAGGACCTCTGGAGAAGATGCCCATCGTGTTGGCCAGGAAACCGCCCCCCACTCACCCAGGAGACCGCCCGAGCGTCATGAGTAAAATGAAAACACCATACCGCGCTGACATTGATGGCCTGCGGGCCGTGGCCGTGCTGGCGGTCGTTTGCTTCCATGCCTTTCCCTCCGTGCTCAAGGGGGGCTTTATCGGGGTCGATATCTTTTTTGTGATCTCGGGTTTTCTGATCACCGGCATCCTGATCAGCAGCCTGGAGACGGACACCTTCAGCTTCAAGGAGTTTTACCTCCGGCGCATCCTGCGCATCTTTCCCGCGCTGATCGTGGTGTTGACCGCCTGTTACGGCATTGGTTGGTTGGTGTTGCTGCCCAAGGAGTTCCAACAACTGGGCAAGCACATGGCCGGCGGCGGCATCTTTGTCTCCAACCTGTTTTTCTGGCAAGAGGCCGGATACTTTGACAATGCCTCCGAGAGCAAGCCCTTGCTGCATCTGTGGTCGCTGGGGGTGGAGGAGCAATTTTACATCATCTGGCCGTGCTTGCTGTTGCTGGCCTGGAAGAGGCGGATGAACATGCTGAAGGTGGCGGCATTTCTCATGGCCGTCTCCTTTCCCGTGAATGTCTATGCCCTGCATGTCAATGATGCGGTGCAGGCCTTTTACTCACCGCTCTCCCGCTTTTGGGAACTGCTGTTGGGCGCTTTCCTGGCCTACACGCAACGGCACCTCTCCCCTGTCGAACAGTGGGTCAGCCGGGGGGTCAACCGCCTGTTGGCCGGGGCTGGGGTGGACACCTCGCCGCTGTTGAGCCCGGTCACCATCCGCAATGGTCTCTCCCTGCTCGGGGCCTTGCTGCTTGCCGTGGCCATGCTCTTGGTGGACAAAAATCACACCTTCCCCGGGTGGTGGGCGCTGCTGCCCACGGTTGGCGCCTTTCTGTTGATCGCGGCGGGACCGGCGGCGGTGGTCAACCGGCTGGTCCTCTCCGCGCGGCCCATGGTCTGGGTGGGGGTGATCAGTTACCCCCTCTACCTGTGGCATTGGCCATTACTCTCTTTTGCCACCATCATGGAGAACAAGACGCCATCCCTAGCCATCAAGACCACCGGCGTGGCCCTGGCCTTGGTCCTCGCCTGGCTGACCTACCTGGTTATTGAGCGGCCGATCCGCTTTGGCAAACGCACCCGGACCAAGACCTCCCTGTTGCTGCTGCTCATGGTCCTGTTGACGGCATTGGGCGGCGTCGCCTACTGGAAGGCCAATGTGCGCAGCTCCACCTTGACCCAGGAGATGGCCGCGCAAATTGAAAGGCTTCGCTTTGAACTGCACTTTGCCAAGTGGTCGCCCTGTCCCAACAACAAGGCCACCTGGAGCTGCAAGATGCTCGACCCCCAAAGACCGGCGGAGATCGAATTGATCGGCGACAGCCACTCGGTGCATCTGGCCTCCGGTCTTGCCGAACTGGACCCTATCGTCAACCGCAACATCACCAGCAGGAACATGAATGGCTGCATGCCGGTCTTTGAGCTGAACCTGCCCGACAAGACCTATTACCCCTGCAAGGGCTTTATCGATAACGCCCTGGAAGAGGCCATCCACTCCAAGGAGATCAAGGCGATTATGCTCAGCGGCTACGGCATGTGGCGGATCCAGCGCTTCGATCCCGAACAGCCCGGGGCAGGGTCTGGCCCCCAGGCCCAGACGAATGCCGACATCCTGGCCCAGGCCCTAAAAATTACGCTCACGCGCCTGGTCGAGTCGGGCAAGAAGATTATCTACTTTGTCGATGTCCCCGAGCTGGACTTTGAGCCCAGCGAGTGCGTCAACATCCGGCCTCTTTATTTGCTGGGCCACACCGTCAAAGACCCCTGCGCCATTCCCCGCCCGCTGTTCGAGCAACGAAACGCCGAGTATCACCGGGTCATCGGGGCCACCAAAGAGGCATTCCCCACGGTCAAATTCATCAATCTCTATGATTACCTGTGTGACCGGGATTTTTGCCATGCCTACAAGGAGGGGCAGTTGCTCTATACGGGACGCGACCACCTGAGCGTGGACGGCAGCCGCTATGTGGCCGCTAAAATGGCGAATGAACTGGCGGATGCCTTAAAGCCATAAGGCATTGCCACAACGTTGACCTTCACCACCCCTGGCGAGACTATGACACCTTTTGCCGGTTTCGCAAAACCGCTCAGCCGACGCCGACACATCATGCAACTTATTGATGTTGCATTGGCGGATGGCGAGTCCATGGCCCTTCGAGACCATGACACCTTTTCACTTCACGGCCGGTCTGGAGTGCGCAGCCGGCCCTACCCCAAGGAGATACCCCTATGGCCCATGTCAAGAAAGGAAGTAAAGTCAAGGTCTACTACACCTGCAAGCTGAAGGACGGCACCGTGGTGGAGTCCAACATCGGCAAGGCCCCGCTGGAGTTCGTGGTCGGCAAGGGGAAGATGATCAAGGGGTTTGATACCGCCCTGGTGGGCATGGACCTGGGCCAGACCAAGACCGTGGTCTTCAAGCCGGCCGAGGCCTATGGGGCGAAGGATCCGGCCCTGCTGTGGACGGTGCCCCTGGCGGAGCTACCGGCCGGGAACGACCCCCAGCCGGGAACTGAGCTTGCCTTCACCCGCGCCGATGGCAGCCCGGTGGAGGGGAGGGTCGTCAAGATCGAGGAGGGGGTGGTCACCATCGACGGCAATCACCCCCTGGCCGGCCGCAACCTCACCTTCGAGATCAAACTGACCGGCGTCAGTTGAGCCAAGCCCCGGTCGTGCCGATTCTCCCGTAGGGGCGACCCGCCGGATCGCCCGCCGGCAGACCACCCGCCCGACAGGCAAACCTTGTCCCCCCCCATCCCTTCATCCCGGAGCATACCCCCGTGAGCAAAGACAAGACCTTTCAAGAACGCTACCAGGAGAACAACACCCCCTGGGAGATCCATCGGCCCGACCACAACCTGATCAGCTTTGTCACCACCATCCCCGTGCCCCCTGGCCCGGCCATCGACCTGGGGTGCGGCACCGGCGACAACAGCGTCTGGCTGGCCTCCCAAGGGTTCACCGTTACCGGCTGCGACCTCTCCGACATCGCCCTGGAGCAGGCCCGGGCCAAGGCCGCCCGGGCCAAGGTCTCCTGCACCTTTGTGCAGGCGGACTTCATGACCACCCTGCCCCCAGGCGCCCCCTTCACCTTTGCCTTTGACCGGGGGTGCTTCCACACCTTTGACGACCCGGCGGTGCGCGGCTGCTTCGTGGCCCGGGTGGCCGAGATCCTGGCCCCCAACGGCCAGTGGCTCTCCATCATCGGCAATAAGGACGAGGAGCGCGGAGAGCGGGAAGGCCCGCCCCAGCTCTCCGCCTGGGAGGTGATGGCGGCGGTGGAGCCCGCCTTCGAGGTCATCTCCCTGAAGCGCGGCCATTTCGATTTCAGCAAGTCACCGGCCCCCCTGGCCTGGATCTGCCACCTGCGTAAACGAGAAGTCAAGTAAGGGGAGGGGCTGTATGGCTACGGCCGCTCCTCGGCAACCGTTCCCCAGGGTCTGAACCGCTGGGGCTGATGAAAATCCGGTCGCAAGCCGGGTACGGGATAGGCGGCCAAATAGCGGCGCCCTGCTCCCTGACCGTGGATGGCATAGGCATTAGCCCG
>CAYSFY010000166.1:9800-10016 GCA_964430285.1 uncultured Desulfobulbia bacterium | reverse complement strand
GCAGACATGGCTGGGGGCGAAGGACTGGCACAGGGTGCAGGAGTAAAAGATCTCCTCGGTCTCGTCGGTCATGCTGCCCAGACGCAGGTCGCGCTCGTCATAAACCTTGTGGGCCAAGGCCTGGACCTCTTCCACCTTCTCTTGCACGGTGTAGATCTTGACCTGCACCTTGTCGAGGATGGCGCCAAACTCTTGGTGCAGCTTGCCGTGCAGCAC